>NZ_CAKAKL010000002.1:0-300000 GCF_916619195.1 Inquilinus sp. Marseille-Q2685 | reverse complement strand
TGGCCGCCTATGTGGTGCTGGAGGCCGGCGCGATGCTGGATCCGGCGGCGCTGCGGCAGGAGCTGGGGCGGCATCTGCCCGATTACATGGTGCCGGCCACCTTCACCGCGCTGGACGCCCTGCCGCTGACGCCGAGCGGCAAGCTGGACCGCAAGGCGCTGCCGGCGCCGGAACGGCAGTCCGCCGCCGGCCATGTCGCGCCGCGGACGCCGACCGAGGCGACCCTGGCCGCGATCTGGGCCGAGACCTTCGGCCTCGAGCGGGTCGGCGTCGAGGACAACTTCTTCGAGCTCGGCGGCCATTCCATGCTGGTGGCGCAGCTGATCGGCCGCGTGAAGGCCACCTTCGCCGTCGACCTGCCGCTGGCCATGGTGTTCGAGGTCTCGACCATCGCCGGACTGGCGGAGAAGATCGACCAGGCCCTCGGCGACGGCCTCGCCGCCGCCGCGCTCGACCTCGCCGCCGACGCCCGCCTCGACGACAGCATCCAGCCGCAGGCGGCGCTGCCGCCGGTCGAGTTCCGGCAGGTGTTCCTGACCGGCGCCACCGGCTTCGTCGGCAGCCAGATCCTCGCCGCGCTGCTGCGCGACACCGATGCCCGCATCGTCTGCCTGGTGCGGGCGATGAGCCGGGGCGCGGCCCGGACCCGGCTGCGCCGGACCCTGGCGGAGCGCCAGCTGGCCGAGCTGTGGGACGACCGCCGCATCGAGGTCCTGATGGGCGACATGAGCGAGCCGGATCTCGGCCTCGACGCGGCCGGCATCGCGGTCATCCGCGACGAGTGCGACGCCATCTTCCACTGCGGCGCGATGATCGACTTCATGCAGGGCTATTCCGCCCTCAAGGCGTCCAACGTCGAGTCGGTGCGCACGCTGATCGGCTGGACCGCGAGCGGCCGGCCGAAGGCCCTGCACTACGTCTCGACCCAGTCGGTGATCGACCCGGCCAGCGGCCCGGTCGTGGTGACCGAGGCGTCGGCGCTGGAGAGCTGGCAGGGGCTGGTCGGCGGCTACAGCCAGAGCAAATGGGTCGGCGACACGCTGGTGCGGCAGGCCCAGGCGCGCGGCCTGCCGGTGTCGGTCTATCGCCTGGGCACCGTCACCGGCGACCGCCTCTCGGCGATCTGCAACGACCGCGACATGATCTGGCGGGTGGTGCGGGCCTCGGCCGGCCTCGGCGCCATCCCCGACATCCACCTGCCGATGACCCCGGCCGACGACATCGCCGACGCGATGCTGCGGCTGGCGCGCAGCGACGCGCCCTGGGGCGGCGTCTACCACCTGGTCAGCCAGGGCACCGTCCATCTGCGCGACATGGTGCCGATCCTGCAGCGGCTGGGCCTGCCGATCGAGCTGCTGCCGGTGGGGGCCTGGCTGGAGCGGGCGCAGCTGGGCCGGCTCGACAGCCGCGACCACGACCTCGCCACCGTGCTCTCGATCTTCGGCGAGTACGACACGTCGGTCACCCTGCCGACCCTGTCCTTCGACGCCACCCATGCGCGGCTGGCGGAGCTCGGCGGCACCATCCCGCCGGTCGGGCCGGAGCTGATCGAGCGCTACCTGCGCAACCTGAAGATCGTGGACCCGGTCGAGACGGCCGAGGCCTGGACGCCGGAGCCGACCCCCGTCGCCGCCGAGTGACCTGCAGCAAGGCCGGGCGGCACGAGCGCCGCCCGGCGGAAGGACCGATCCGATATGGCCCGTTTCATCGTCGCCGCGACCGCCCTGCCCGGCCACGTCTCGCCGCTTCTCGCCATCGCGCATCATCTCGTCGGCCTGGGTCACGAGGTCGTCGTGCACACCGCCAGCCTGTTCCGGAAGAAGGCGGAGGCCACCGGGGCGCGCTTCGTCCCGTTCCGCGCCGAGATCGACCTCGACTACCGCAAAGTCGACGAGCATTTCCCGGAGTATCGCGAGGCGAAGCCCGGGCCCGAGAAGATGATGTTCGGCCTGAAGCATTTCGTCTGCGACGCGATGCTGGGCCAGAAGGCCGGGCTGGAGGAGATCCTGGACGGCTTCCCGGCCGACGCCATCCTGGGCGACACCGTCTTCGCCGGCGCCATTCCGATGCTGCTGGGCCCGCGCCATGCCAGGCCGGCGGTGGTCACGCTGGGCATCACCGCGCTGGCCGCGACCAGCGTCGACACCGCCTTCTTCGGCTCCGGCCTGCCGCCTTCCTCGACCGCGGAGGGACGGGCCCGCAACATCGCCATGCACCGGACCATGCAGTCCCTGTGCGCCGGCATGCAGCAGGGGTTCGACGACACGCTGGCGTCGATCGGCTGCCCGCCGCTGCCGGAGTTCATGTTCGACAGCTTCATCATCCTGCCCGACCATTACCTGCAGCTGACCGGCGAATCCTTCGAGTATCCGCGCAGCGACCTGCCCGAGACGGTGCGCTTCGTCGGCCCCCTGCTGGCGCCGCCGACCAAGGCCTTCGCCCCGCCCGGCTGGTGGGGCGAGCTGGACGGCGGCCGGCCGGTGGTGCTGGCCACCCAGGGCACGCTGGCGAACGAGGATTTCAGCCAGCTGATCGGCCCGACCCTGACCGGGCTCGCCGGCGAGGACGCGCTGGTCATCGCCACCACCGGCGGCCCGCCGGTCGAGGCGATCCCGGTGCCGATCCCGGCGAATGCCCGCGCCGAGCGCTTCGTGCCCTATGACCGGCTGTTGCCCAAGGTCGACGTGTTCGTCACCAATGGCGGCTATGGCTCGGTCAATTACGCCCTCAGCCTCGGCGTCCCGATCGTAGTGGCGGGCGACACCGAGGAGAAGCCGGAGATCGCGGCCCGCGTGGCCTGGAGCGGCGCCGGGATCAATCTCGGCACCGGCCAGCCGCGGCCGGAGCAGGTCCGCGACGCGGTCCGCGCCGTGCTGTCCGATCCGCGCTACCGGCGCCGGGCCCAGGCGCTGCAGGCCGATTTCGCCCGCCACGACGCCCGCCGCGAGATCGCCGCAATCCTGGAGGATCTGGTTCCCCGTCAGCAGCGCCGCGCCTCGGCCTGAGGGAGGGATCCGGTGATGAGTGGTGTTCGTCCCCGCTGGCGTTCCCGCCGGCTCGGTCTCCTGGCGCTGGCGGTGGTGGGTCTTTCGGTGGCGGCCGGCGGCTGGCGCATCCTGGCCTCCGACCGCGTCGCGCCGCCGGCCGGCGATCCGACGACCCCGGCCCCGGTCACCTCGATCGCCCGGGCGGAGCTGCACGAGGTGGTCGAGACTCTGGCCGTGACCGGCACGCTGGCGGCCCGCGAGGAGGTGCTGGTCGGGGCCGAAGTCGACGGGCTGCGCATCGTCACCATCGACGCCGATGTCGGCGACCGGGTCGCCGCCGGCCAGGTGCTGGCCCGGCTGGACCACGCCCAGTTGGACACCCAGCTGGCCCAGAGCGAGGCCAGCATCGCCAAGGCCGAGGCCGCGATCCAGCAGGCCCAGGCCTCGGTCGCCGAAGCCCAGGCCTCGGCCATCCAGTCCCAGGCCTCGCTGGAGCGGACGCAGACCCTGCGCGCCAACGGCAACACCTCGGCCGAGCAGCTGCTGGCGCGGCAGACCGAGGTCAAGGTCGCCGAGGCCCGCATCGCCTCGGCCCAGGAGACGGCGCGCTCGGCCATGGCCGACAAGGCCCTGGCCCAGGCGCAGCGGGACGATGTCGCCCTGCGCATCGCCCGGGCCGAGATCAAAGCCCCGGTGGCCGGCGTGGTGTCGGAGCGGCAGGCCCGGATCGGCGCCGTGGTCGGGATGTCGAGCGCGCCGCTGTTCCGGCTGATCCGCGACGGCGAGGTCGAGTTCCTGGCCGAGGTGACCGAGACCGGCATGCCGCGCGTCGCTGTCGGCCAGCCGGCGGAGCTGCAGCTGACCGGCTTCGACCGGCCGGTGCGCGGCACGGTGCGGCTGGTCGACCCGACGGTCGACGCCACCAGCCGCCTCGGCCGCGTCGCCGTCACCCTGCCGGCCGAGCCCGGGCTGCGCCCCGGCGTCTTCGCCCAAGGGACGATCGAGACCGGCCGCCGGCAGGCGCTGACCGTGCCGCTGTCGGCGGTGTTCTTCAGCGCCGAGGGCGCCTATGTCCAGGCGGTGCGCGACGCCGTGGTCGAACGCCGGCCGGTCGAGACCGGCTTCGTCGGCGACGGCCGCGTCGAGATCCGCCGCGGCCTGGCCCAGGGCGAGGCCGTGGTGCTGAAGGCCGGCAGCTTCCTGCGCAGCGGCGACCGCATCGCTCCGGTGCCGCCGCCGGTGGCCAGGGCGGACTGATCCCATGGCGCTGAACATCTCGGCCTGGTCGATCCGCAAGCCGATCCCGCCGCTGGTGCTGTTCGCGGTGCTGATCGTGCTCGGCTTCGTCAGCTTCCGGTCGCTGCCGGTCACCCAGATGCCGAACATCGACGTGCCGGTGGTGACCGTCACCATCGCCCAGGCCGGCGCGGCGCCGAGCGAGCTGGAGACCCAGGTGGCCCGGCCGGTCGAGGACGCCGTGGCCGGGCTGACCGGGGTCAAGCACGTCACCTCCGCCCTGTCCGACGGCGCCGCCGTCACCATGGTCGAGTTCGTGCTGGACACGCCGACCGACCGCGCCGTGAACGACGTCCGCGACGCCATCTCCAAGATCCGCTCCACCCTGCCGCAGAGCATCGAGGAGCCGGTGATCCAGCGCATCGACGTCGCCGGGCTGCCGATTCTGACCTATGCCGCGTCGATCCCCGGCATGAGCGTCGACCAGCTGTCCTGGTTCGTCGACGACACGGTGGTGCGGGCGATGCAGGGCGTGCCGGGCATCGCCCAGGTCAAGCGCATCGGCGGCGTCGACCGCGAGATCCGGGTCGAGCTGAAACCGGACCGGCTGGCGGCCCTCGGCATCACCGCGTCGGAGGTCAACGACCAGCTGCGCGCCAGCAACATCGACCTGGCCGGCGGCCGCGGCACGGTCGGCGTGCAGGAGCAGTCGATCCGCACCCTGGCCGGGGCGGCGACGGTGGAGCAGCTGGCGCAGCGCCGCATCAGCCTGCCCGGCGGCCGCCAGGCGCTGCTGCAGGACCTGGCCACCGTGACCGATGGCGGGGCCGAGCCGCGGACCTTCGCCCGGGTCGACGGCAAGCCCGTGGTCGCCTTCAGCCTGTACCGGGCCAAGGGCTTCTCCGACGTCGTCGTCGCCGACGCCGCCCAGGCGCGGCTGCAGCAACTGGCGGTCGAGCATCCGGAGCTGCAGGTCAGCGAGATCGACAACCTGGTGCGCTACACCCGCGCCGATTACGACATGACCATGGAGACGCTGATCGAAGGCGCCATCCTGGCCGTCATCGTCGTCTTCCTGTTCCTGCGCGACATCCGCGCCACCATCATCTCCGCCCTCGCCATCCCGCTGTCGGTGCTGCCGACCTTCGCGATGATGGAGGCGCTGGGCTTCTCGCTGAACTCGATCAGCCTGCTGGCCATCACCCTGGCCACCGGCATCCTGGTCGACGACGCCATCGTCGAGATCGAGAACATCGTCCGCCACATGCGCATGGGCAAGTCGCCCTACCGCGCCGCGATCCAGGCGGCGGACGAGATCGGCCTGGCCGTGGTCGCCACCACCATGACCATCGTCGCGGTGTTCCTGCCGGTCAGCTTCATGGGCGGCATCGCCGGCCAGTATTTCAAGCAGTTCGGCATCACCGTGGCCGTGGCCGTCACCTTCTCGCTGCTGGTGGCGCGGCTGGTGACGCCGCTGATGGCCGCCTATCTGATGCGCGACCACGGGCAGCATGAGGAGCGCGACGGCGCGGCGATGCGCTTCTACCTGCGGCTGCTGGACTGGTCGATCCGGCATCGCGGCCGCACCATCGCCGCCGGCCTGGCCATCTTCGTCGCCTCCGCCGCCCTGGCCAGCCTGTTCCCGACCGGCCTCTTGCCGAACAACGACATCTCCCGCTCCTCCCTGTCGATCGAGCTGCCGCCGGGATCGACGCTGGAGGACACCCAGGCCGTGGCCGACCGGCTGTCGACCCTGTTCCGCGCCCAGCCGGAGGTGAAGAGCGTCTATGCCGTCCTCGGCGGCGACGGCGTCAACCCGCTCGACATTGTCGGCGGCGAGGTGCGCAAGGCCACCATCGTCGCCACCCTGGTGCCGCGGGCCGAGCGCAGCCTGGACCAGAAGGCGTGGGAAAGCGCGATGCGGCCGAAGATCGCCGCCGAGCCCGATCTGCGCTTCAGCTTCAGCGCCGGCGGCGCGCGGGAATACACCCTGCTGCTGTCCGGCAACGATTCCGAGGAGCTGGTGCGGACGTCGCTCGCCATCGAGCGCGAGATCCGCGAGCGGGTGCCGGTGCTGGCCAATGTCGTGTCCACCGCCGCGATCGACCGGCCGGAGATCCGCATCGTGCCGCGCCTGGCCGAAGCCGCGGCGCTGGGCGTGTCGGTGGCGCAGATCGCCGAGACGGTGCGGATCGCGACGCTGGGCGACATCTCGGCCAATCTGGCCAAGTTCTCCGCCGGCGACCGCCAGGTGCCGATCCGGGTGCAGATCGCCGAGAACGCCCGCGGCAAGCTGGCCACCTTCGAGACGCTGCGGGTGCCGACCGCGACCGGCGGCAAGGTGCCGCTGACCTCGGTCGCCCATATCGCCTTCGGCGAGGGCGCCACCACCATCGACCGCTACGACCGCCAGCGCCGCGTCTCGATCGAGGGCGACCTGGTGGGCAAGACGCCGCTGGGCGAGGCGATGACCGCGGTGCTGGCGCTGCCCTCCGTCCGCAACCTGCCGCCCGGCGTCAGCATCCGGCCCTTCGGCGACGCCGAGATCATGCAGGAGGTGTTCTCGGGCTTCACCCTGGCGATGGGCGCCGGCGTGCTGATGGTGTTCGCCGTGCTGGTGCTGCTGTTCGCCGACATCGCCCAGCCGGTCACCATCCTGGTGTCGCTGCCGCTGTCGATCGGCGGCGCCTTCCTGGCCCTCCTGGCCACCGGCTACCCGATCAGCCTGCCGGTGGTGATCGGCATCCTGATGCTGCTGGGCATCGTCACCAAGAACGCGATCCTCCTGGTCGATTTCGCGATCGAGGCGATCGCCGCCGGCGCCGGCCGCACCGAGGCGCTGATCGAGGCCGGCCGCAAGCGGGCCCGGCCGGTGGTGATGACCACCGTGGCGATGATCGCCGGCATGGTGCCCTCGGCCATCGGCCTGGGCGAGGGCGGCGCCTTCCGCTCGCCCATGGCGTCGGTGGTGATCGGCGGGCTGATCACCTCGACCGTGCTGAGCCTGGTGTTCGTGCCGGCGGTGTTCACCGTGCTGGACGACCTGAACCGGGCGTGCGGCCGCGTCTTCGGCCGCTTCGTCGGCGCCCGCGACGAGCCGGAGCCGGCCGCGCCGCCGGCGGAATAGACGAAATCATCGGAGTCGCAGGACATCTCGGGGCGGTTCACATAGGGGATACGGTGAGGCCAAATGACAGTTCTTGGGGCAGTCGTCGTCCTATTCCACCCGACGGCGGAGCAAATCGCACGAGCTGTCGAGCTGCGCCGACACTGCGATGACCTTGTGGTCGTGGACAACACACCGCAACCTGACAATCGCCTGGCAATACTATTCGAAGAACACGACATCACTTTTATAAACGAAATGAATAAAAACGGCATTGCCGGCGCTCACAATCGTGGATTGACAATTCAGTTCGAACGGGGCGCGGATGCAGTCGCCCTCATCGATCAGGACTCGGTGATGCCGGCGGACTATTTTCCGGTCATGCGCGAGATTTGCACGACGCTGGGCTCGCAGCCCTTCATGGCGGGACCCCGGATTTTCGAAGAAGTCGCTCAACAGTATCTCCCCATACTGGAAAGCAATGGTATTTCCCTACGGCAGATTGACATAGATACCAATGCCACCACGCAGCGTTGTGCATTCCTGATCGCTTCTGGTTGCATGATCTCACGCACGGCCTTTGCGAAGCTCGGTCCGCTCGACGAGAAGCTCTTCATTGATCACGTCGATATCGAATATTGTTTCAGAGCGCGCGCCTGCGATGTTCCGCTATACACGACCCCGGCACTGACACTGTCGCATCGGCTCGCGGATCTGCGTCGCCATAAGCTGGGCCCGTTCAGGATGATGACGGTGAATCATCCTTGGTACCGGCGCTATTACAACGCCCGCAACGCTGTTCATCTTTTATTTCGATATGGCAGGCGATATCCGATTGTGTCCATGCTGAATTTGTTGACCTTGAGGGAGATTTTTTGTGTCGCGCTGCTTGAGGATGCCAAGCTCGCCAAGCTCACCGGCATATTGATGGGAATTGTGGACGGGCTGTCCGGCCGCC
This sequence comes from Inquilinus sp. Marseille-Q2685, assembly GCF_916619195.1. Lineage (NCBI taxonomy): Bacteria > Pseudomonadati > Pseudomonadota > Alphaproteobacteria > Rhodospirillales > Rhodospirillaceae > Inquilinus > Inquilinus sp. Marseille-Q2685. Next base: position 291,713 of record NZ_CAKAKL010000002.1, on the reverse strand, counting down.
TCGGGCCCCTTGAGCATACACGTCCACGATTGGTCGCGCGCTTTGCGCACGGGGCCCCGTCAGCGACGGCTCGAGCCGAGGCCGGGTCGTAGCAGGCGCGGCCAGCCGTTCCGGGAGCGGGAGGTGAGCGGCGCCGTCATGGTGTCGCGGTGCGGAAGATCCAGGGCCGGTCCATGTTTGGAGAGATGCAGATGTCCAGCCCGCCTCCGCGCCGACCGGACCGCGCCGCGGTCGCCTTCGTGTTCGTCACCATCCTGCTCGACACCCTCTCGCTCGGCGTGATCGTGCCGGTCCTGCCCAGGCTGATCGTCGAGTTCGAGGGTGGCGACATGGCGCGGGCGGCGTCGATCACCGGGCTGTTCGGCCTGGCCTGGGCGGCGATGCAGTTCATGGCCTCGCCGGTGCTGGGCGCGCTGTCCGACCGGTTCGGGCGGCGGCCGGTGATCCTCCTGTCCAATCTCGGCCTCGGCCTCGACTATGTGCTGATGGCGCTGGCCCCGAACCTGGCCTGGCTGCTGGTCGGGCGGCTGGTCTCCGGCATCACCTCCGCCAGCGCCTCGACCGCCGTCGCCTATGTCGCCGACGTGACCCCGCCGGAGCAACGCGCCGCCAAGTTCGGGCTGCTCGGCGCCGCCTTCGGCTTCGGCTTCATCGCCGGCCCGGCGCTGGGCGGGCTGCTGGCCGGCATCGATCCCAGGCTGCCGTTCTGGGCCGCGGCGGCGCTCAGCCTGGCCAACGCCGCCTACGGCCTGCTGATCCTGCCGGAATCGCTGCCGCCGGAACGGCGCGCCCGCTTCACCTGGCACGGTGCCAGCCCCTTCGGCGCCATGGCGCTGCTGCGCTCATGCCCGGCGCTGCTCGGCCTCGCCGGCGCGGCTTTCCTGATGTTCCTGGCACAGGAGTCGATACCCCATCTCTACGTGCTCTACGCCATCGAGCGTTACGGCTGGGACGAGGCGGCGATCGGGCTGGCGCTGGCGGCGGCCGGTGCCGGATCGGTGGTGGTGTCGGCGGCCCTGACCGGCCCGGCCGTGGCCCGGCTGGGCGAACGCCGGGCGATGGCCATGGGACTGGTCTTCGGTATTGCCGGCTTCGCCCTGTTCGCCCTGGCCCGGACCGGCTGGCAGTCCCTGGCGGCGATCCCGTTGCTCTCGCTGTCGGCCCTGACCGGGCCGGCGCTGCAGGCACTGATGTCGCGCCGGGCGGGGCGGACGAGCAGGGGCGGCTGCAGGGGGCGCTGGCGGGGCTGCGCGGCATCACCGGCATGATCGGCCCGGTGCTGTTCACCCAGAGCTTCGCGCTCGGCATCGCGCCGGGGGCCGGCCTGGAGTCGCCCGGCCTGCCCTACGGGCTGGCGGCAGCGCTGCTGGCGATGGCCCTGGTGCTGGCCTGGCGGATCACCCGAGGGGAAGGCGTCCGGTCGGATGCGGAGCCGGCCCTGCCGCCGGCGGAATATCGCGGCGGGCCGTAGGTCGGGTTCGCGACTGCGAACCCGACCTACATCCGCAGAATTAGGTCGAGCGGATGCGACGCCGGACGATGCGGCGGCAGCCCGACGTCGCGGCGCTCGTGGTCGGTCAGCCACTCGACCGACAGGGCACGGCTCCGGCGGCGGCGCAGCGTCTCGACCAGGAGGACGAGGCGCAGCCCCAGGCCGAGGCGGACCGGGCGCAGCGGCGCCTCGATTTCGACCGACGGCACAAGCCGGAGATACGGTACCCTGCCGGAAGCGGGCGGGTTCATGACCCAGATCCTTTCGTGAGCGGTGGAGAGGCAACAAAAAACCCGCCGGGAGATCCGCGGCGGGTTCGGGTGAACGCGAGGGGGGAGACGATGCGGGCCTAGGCCCTCGGAGACTCCCTGTCCTGAACGCGCAACACGCCCGCCGCCGGACGGATCCGACGTCGCATATGCTGCGAGATGTTGAGGACAGCGTTCATGCCGGCAGGATCGGGGACGGCACCGTCCCCGTCAATGGCTTCTGGTGCTCCGTGCTCAGTCCCACCGTCCCGGCCGGCGCAGCTCGAACACCAGGGCCTCGGTGATCTGCGTCGCGCTGAAATTGTCGTCGGACATCACCACCAGGGTCGGGTTGCCGTTGCGCAGCCGCGGGCCCCAGCCCATCGCCTCGAAATTGTCGAGGCGGACGCCGCTCAGCGTGTCGAAATCGAGCAGCAGCGTCTTGCGCATCGGCCGCCACCCGCCCCCGGCCAGGGAGTCGATCCGCGAGACGTCGGTCGCGCCGGCCCGGTCGGCGACATAGAGCCGGAGCTTGTTGCCGACCCCGGCAATGAAGGTGCGTTCCAGGACCAGGAGCTCGCGGCCGAAGCCGGGGCCGGACAGGATCTCCGACACCCCGAAGCTGCCGCTGCCGCCCGCCGGCAGCGGGTCGGTCACATAGACATACTCCGGCCCGGCCTTGCCCGTCAGCGTATCGAAGGCGATGATCCTGACCGGGCCGGGCGCGGGCGTCGCCGGGATGTCGGCATCCTGGATCAGCGGCGCTTCCATCGAGGCGAACAGCGTCCGCCCGTCGCGGGAGAGCGCCAGCCCTTCGAACACCAGGTTGTTGCGCGGGCCGCTCTTGCCGTCGCCCGACACCCTGAAGCGCCGCGGCAGATCCATGCTGCGGCGGAGAGTGCCGCCCGGCGAGGCGACGTTGATCGACGGGTCGATGCCGGCGGAGATGTCGCCCTCGCTGCTCCAGTACAGGATGCCGCGCAGCGGGTCGCGCCGGATCGATTCGGGGTCGACCGTGCCCGGGGCGAAGGTCTGCCCGGCCTTGTCGCGCAGCGGCGTCACGCCGGTGACCCGGATGCCGCGCACGGACTGCGCGTCGTAGTCGATCGCGAGGGTGTAGAAGCGGGCCGGGCCGGTGGCCGAGCGATCGTCGCTCAAGGCCGTCCAGCGGGCGTTGACCGGATCCCAGTCCAGCCCGGACAGGCCGCCGACGACGGTACCCTGGAACTCGAGCCCATGCGGCAGCGCCGCCTGGCCGATCAGCCGCAGCTCGCCGATCCTGCCGCCGTGACCCGGCCAGCCATGCTGCCCGGTATCGGACGCCAACGTCTGCGCCTGGCCAGGCTGCGCGCCGAGCAGCGCGGCGGCGGCCCAAAGGGCGGCCACGACGGAACGAATCGTCATTCCCCCACCTCCGTTGGATTCGATCTTCCAGGGGGAAGAAGCACGGTCCGGATTGGCTCACAAAGTTAATTTATTGTGACGAACCTGTTGTTCTATTTGCATAATTCGATGTCGTGATCTTCCCGGACTCCCCCCGCGCCTTGGCCGAGACTGCAACATGACCGTGTTCTTCACCAGCGACACCCATTTCGGCGATCCGCGCGTGCTGCGGATCGACCGGCGGCCCTTTGCCAGCGTGGCGGAGCACGACGAGGCGCTGGTCGCGCTGTGGAACGAGACTGTGGGCCCCGAGGACGAGGTCTGGCATCTCGGCGACTTTGCGCTGGGCCCGAAGCCGGAGGCGGTGGCGGCGCTGCTGGGCCGGCTGAACGGCCGCAAGCACCTGATCAGCGGCAACAATGACGGGCCGGGGACGCTGGCGGCGCCGGGCTGGGAGTCGGTGCAGGCCTATGCCGAGCTGAGGATCGAGGGGCGGCACCTGATCCTGTGCCACTACCCGTTCCGCACCTGGAACCAGATCGGCCGCGGGTCGGTGAACCTGCACGGCCATTCGCATGGCCGGCTGACGCCGGCGACGCGGCAATACGATGTCGGGGTCGATGTGCAGGAGCTGAGGCCGGCGACGCTGGACCGGATCATCGCACGGAAGCGCCGGCGGAAGCCGTTCGCGGGACGGGAGGAACCGAAAGGGGTGTGATCAGACCTCGGGGTCCGGCAGCGGCCGGCGGCAGCGATGCGGGACGCGATTCGCCTTGCGCAGCGCGGCGTGCAGCTCACGCTCATGCCCGTCATCATCGCCCATGGCGGCCGCGAGCAACCGCACCCAGTTCCACACCTTCCGCATCGGCCGGCTCCCCTCAAGGAAGTCTCGATCCCATGTGACCCGGTTACGGGAATTATGTCAAATACAAGACGAGGACAATTTTGTTACAAAGCATTGCCGACCCGGCTCAGCCCAGGCGGCGCAAGGCTTCGGCGGTGGCGGCGTCGGCCGGGAAGAAGGACTCCACCGCCAGCTCCGACAGGGTGACGTCGACCGGCGTGCCGAACACCGTTGTGGTCGACAGGAAGGACAGGATCCCGGAGTCGGTCACGAGGCGGAACGGCACGACGACGTCGGGATGCGCCTCCTCCGCCGGGGCGAGCGCCGCGACCTTGGAGGGCGGGGCCGGGTAGGCCCGCAGCTCCGCCAGCAGTTCGACCAGCACCGGGTCGCCGGCCGAGTCGATCTGGCGCTGCAGCCGCTCCAGCAGATGGCCGCGCCATTCGGCATAGTTCACGATCCGCGGCGCCAGCCCGTCCGGATGCAGGCCGAGCCGCAGCACGTTGACCGGCGGCTGCAGCAGCGTCGCCGATACCCCGTCCAGCAGCAGCGGCACTGCGGCGTTGGCGGCGACCAGCTGCCAGTGGCGGTCGACCGCCCGCGCCGGGGTCGGGGCATGCGCCTCGATCACCCGCTCCACCGCCCGCCGGGCCAGGGCTAGGGCCGGGTCGTCCAGCGGCCGCACCGGATAGGCCGGGGCGAAGCCGGCGGCGACCAGCAGCGTATTGCGCTCGCGCAGCGGCACCTCCAGCCGCTCGGCCAGATGCAGCACCATCTCGCGGCTCGGCCGCGACCGCCCGGTCTCGATGAAGGAGAGATGGCGGGTGGAGATGTCGGCCTCGCAGGCGAGGTCGAGCTGGCTGAGGCGGCGGCGCCGGCGCCAGTCGCGCAGATGGTCGCCGAAGCTGGGAGCGGTCTTGGCCATGCGCCGACGATAGCCGGCGGGCGGCGGCGCATCCATGACCTGGCAGGTAATCGCTTTCGTCCCCGGGGCCGGACAGGATCGGGCCATCGCAACCACCGACGGAGATCCGAGATGACTGCAGCCACCGAGCTGGTCGACCGCTACATCGCGATCTGGAACGAGACCGATGCCAGTCGCCGGCGCGCCCTGATCGATGCGACCTGGACCGAGGATGCGGCCTATGTCGATCCGATGATGCGGGGCGACGGCCGGGCCGCGATCGACGCCATGATCGCAGCGGTGCAGGAGCGCTTTCCCGGCCACCGCTTCCGCCGGGTCGGCCCGGTCGACGAGCACAATGGCCGCATCCGCTTCCGCTGGGAGCTGGGTCCCGAGGGCCAGCCCCCGCTGGTCGCCGGCACCGATTTCGGCGAGATCGCCGACGGCCTGCTGTCCGGCATCACCGGCTTCATCGACCAGGCGCCAGCGATGGCGGCGTGATGATGAGACAGGGGCGGACCGGGAGGCCCGCCCCTCTCCGTTTCACTCGGCCGGCAGACGCAGCGCCAGGCCGGTGACGACCAGTGCCGCCAGGGCGCAGAACCCGGCCAGCGCCAGGCCGGCCGGCAGCACCAGCACCGCCAGCGTGCCCACGGCGCCGACGATCAGCCCCTCCAGGCAGGCATAGAGCGCGGTGGCGGTGCCGGCGACATGGCCGAAGCCCTGCAGGGCGCCGTTGGCGGTGACGGCGCAGGTCACCGAGATCCCGGCCGAGATCACCCAGACCGGCACCAGGAAAGCCCAGAGCGATGGACCCACCGCGAGTTTCCCCAACACCAGCAGCACCGCCCCGGCCAGCAGCAGCGCCATGCCGCGGATCAGGCAGCCGCGCCGGCCCCAGCGCGCGGTGAAGCGGCCGGCGAAGCGCGATGTGGCGATCATCACCAGGGCTGCGGTGCCGAAGGCCAGGCTGAAGCCGATCGGGGTCAGGCCCAGCCCGCCGATCAGTACCGCGGGCGCGGTCGAGAAATAGACGAAGAACGCGCCCATCGCCGCGCTGAAGCCGAGGGTGTAGGTCCAGAACGGCCCGCTGCCGAGGATCGCGCCGACATGGCACAGCCGCACCCCGTCGCCGCCCTCGGGCCGCGTCTCCGGCCAGCGCCGGAGCGCCTGCAGCCCGGCCAGGGCGCCGAGCCCGGCCAGCAGCCAGAAGATGCCGCGCCAGCCGAAGCCGTGATCGACCCCGGCGCCGAGCAGCGGCCCGAAGGCCGGCACGAAGGCCAGCATGGAGCCGAGCAGGCTGTAGATCACCGCGCCCTCGCGCCGCGCGGCGTAGACGTCGCGCACCGTGGCGAAGGTGGCGACCAGCATGGCCGCGGCGCCGGCGGCCTGCACCAGGCGCAGCGCCAGGAACGGCACGGCCGAGGACGTCAGCGCCAGCCCGGCCGAGGCCAGGGTGAACAGGAGGGCGCCGCCGAGCAGCACCGGCCGCCGGCCGACGCGGTCGGACAGCGGCCCGAACAGCAGCTGGCCGCAGCCGAGCAGCAGCAGATAGAGGCTGAGGGTGAGCTGGACCAGCGCCGGCGTTGCCGCCAGGGCCGCCGGCATCAGCGGCACCACCGGCAGGTAGACGTCCATGCCGAGCGAGGCCAGAAGGTCGAAGGGGGACATCAGCAGCAGGGTGGCCGCCAGGGAATAGGGCCATGGCCTGGGTGCAGGCATGGGAAGACCTCCGCGGAAAGGGGATTTCGGCGGCGGTCCGCATCGGATCGGCAGGAATGGCCGTGATCGGGAACGCCGCAACAACCGGACGGGCTGCTGCGGCTCAGCGGGTTGCGGTGGAGTCGGTCCTCATCGCGGGTCTCCGGTTCCGGCGGGATGGCTGTAGCATGCGCCTCACCGCGGTGAAAGCGTGATCCGCGGCGCGATCCGGGCTAGGCTGGCCTCTTCATTCCAGCGCAAACGGTCGGCACGATGGTCTCCTTCCTCAAATCCCTGTTCGGCGGTGGCAAGCGCGAGGAGGCCTCGTCCGGCGAGGCCCAGACCGGGCCGGCGGTCGAGTACAAGGGCTTCCGCATCCGCCCCGCCCCCTTCCAGGCCGGCGGCCAGTACCAGACCGCGGGCCTGATCGAGAAGGACTTCCCGGACGGCACCAAGACCCACCGCTTCATCCGCGCCGACAAGCACGCCAGCAAGGACGACGCCACCGCCTTCTCGGTGACCAAGGCGCAGCAGATCATCGACGAGCAGGGCGACCGGGTGTTCGGGGCCTGACTCAGCGGGCCTGGCGGCGGTATTCGCCGGGCGACAGGCCGGTGCGGCGGGAGAACAGGCGGCTGAACGACGCCGGATCCTGGTAGCCGACCCGCCAGCAGATCTCGGCGATACCGAGGTCGCCGCGCTCGAGCAGGTCGCGCGCGGCGTCGAGGCGCCGGTCCTGGATCCAGCGGCCCGGCGTGGTCTGCAGCTCCTCGGTGAAGCGCCGGGCCAGAGTGCGAGGCGACAGGCCCAGCGCCGCCGCGAGCCCGTCGGGGCTCAGCGCCGGCAGGTCGGCCTGCGCGACCTCCAGGAGACGATCGCGGAACGGCTGCGGCGCCGCCTGATCGAGCGGGAACTCGTAGGGTGTCTGCGACCGGCGCGCCGGCGGCAGCACCAGCAGCTTGCGCACGATCCGCTCCTCCCTGGCGAAGCCGAGGTCGCGCAGCAGGGCGGTGGCCAGCTCCAGCCCGGAGAAGCCGCCGCCGCAGCTGTAGATCCGGTCGTGGCGCAGCAGCAGGCGGGACGGGTCCCAGCGCACCTTCGGGAAGCGCCGCAGCGCATCCTCCTTCAGCCACCAGGAGATGGTGGCGCGGCGGCCGTCCAGCAGCCCGGCATCGGCCAGGAAATAGGCCGCGCCGCAATGGGCGGCGATGATCGCGCCCTGCTGCCGCGCCTGCTCGATCAGCGGCCGGGCGTGGCCGCTCTCCTCCGCCAGCGCCCGTAGCATTTCCGGCACGTCCAGCCCCGGCATCGCCAGCAGCACCAGCACGTCGACCGGCGCCGTCGGCTGCGGCCGGGCCGGGAAGGCGATGCCGGAGGTGGCGGCCGCGGCCGGCGCCCGGGCCAGGAATTCGAAGGAGAAGGCCGGCTCGCGCCGCAGCTTGTTCACCAGCTCCAGCATCTCGACCAGCGTCGCCGCCACCGCCGAGTAGAAGCTCGCGGGCAGCCAGATCGCGACATGGATGGGTTTGATCGTCATGCGGCAGATTTAGCATAGAGATTGTCAATCCTGCCAATTCAGCCAGATCCCCGCTGCTCCTACGGTCTGACGTCCCGGCTGCAAGCGATGGAGCGGCGAATGAAAGCGGTGGTGTTCGACCGGATCGGCCTGCCGGCCGAGGTGCTGTACCTGGCCGATGTGCCGGTGCCGGAGATCGGACCGGGCGAGGCGCTGGTGCGGATGGTCGCGGCCTCGATCAACCCGGGCGACTTCCTGTTCGTCCAGAACCTGTACCCCGAGCCGAAGAAGCCGAAGTTCCCGCGGCAGATCGCCGGCAATCACGGCGCCGGGGTGATCGAACGGGCGGGGCCGGGCGTGGCGCTGCCGCCGGGCACGCTGGTGGCCTTCAGCCACGAGAAGACCTGGGCGGAATACGCAGCGGTCCCGGCCGAATACCTGATCCCGCTGCCGCCCGACATGCCGGCCGAGAAGGCCGGGCAGCTGATGAACCCGATCACCGCCTGGGACCTGGTGGCGGACTCCGGTGTCGAGTCGGGCCAATGGCTGGCGGTGACGGCGGGCTACTCCACGATCTCGACACTGGTGCTGCAATTCGCCCGGCGGCGCGGCATCCGCACGCTCGCGGTCGTCCGCCGCACGCATGCCGATCTCGACCTGCGCGAGCTCGGCGCCGAGGCGGTGATCGACCTGTCCCGCCAGGACCTGCGGGCCGAGGTGATGGCGGTCACCGGCGGCGCCCGGCTGCACGGGGTGGTCGACAATGTCGGCGGGCCGGCCACCGGGACGCTGATTCGCAGCTTGGCCTTCGGCGGCCGCGTCATGATCAACGGCGGCATGAGCGAGGACAGCTTCACGCTGCACAATTTCGACCTGCTGCTGAACGGCGTGACCCTGCGGCCCAGCGTCTACCGCTATTTCTTCGGACCGCCGGCACCGGAGGATGCGGCGATGCTCCGCGAGATGATCGGGGTGTTCGCCCGGCCAGAGATCCGGGTGCCGCTCGGCGGCATCCATCCGCTGGAAGATGCCGGGCGGGCCATCGCCGAGAGCTGGGCCAGTCCGGGCGACGGCAAGCGGATCTTCCGGATGTGACGATCCATGACCTCCGAGGTCATGGACCGCAGGCCGGGCAGGCCCGCATCCTGCCGGCCGCTGCCCAAAGGAGGCCTCGATGCTGCAGTCCACCGTCACCCGGCCGGGCGACAAGACCGTCGCCTTCACCGTCACCCTGCATGTGAAGCCGGGCCGCGAGGCCGAGTTCCTGGCGCTGCTGACGCCGGTGCTGGACGCGATGCGGCACGAGCCGAGCTTCATCAATGCCGTGCTGCACCGGTCGCCGGACGACCCGGCCCTGTTCATGATCTACGAGACCTGGGCCGATCTCGACGAGCTGGTGCAGGTGCAGGTCCCCCGCGACTACCGCCGGGCCTATATGGCGGCGCTGCCCGATATCCTGCGGCAGGAGCGCGGCGTCACCGTCTGGCGGCCGATGCGTGGGGATTTCGCCATGGCTTCATGATCAGACGGCCTGTCCTGCGCACCAGCCGGAGGACCACGCCCACTGGAAGTTGTAGCCGCCGAGCCAGCCGGTGACGTCCACCACCTCGCCGATGAAGTAGAGGCCCGGCACCGCCTTCGCCTCCATGGTCCGCGAATCCAGGCCGGCGGTGTCGACGCCGCCCAGCGTCACCTCGGCGGTGCGGTAGCCCTCGGACCCGGCCGGCCGCACCCGCCAGCCATTCACCGAATCTGCCACCCGGCGCAGCACCTTGTCGGACAGGTCGGCGAGGTTGCCCGCCGCGCCTTCGGCCTCGGCGATCGTCTGCGCCAGCCGCTTCGGCAGCGCCTCGGCCAGCACGGTGTGCAGGGCCCGGCGGCCGTTTTCGGCGCGGGCGCCGCGCAGCCGGTCGAACACGTCCGTGCCGGGCAGCATCGACACCTCGATCTCCTGCCCGTCGCGCCAGTAGGAAGAGATCTGCAGGATCGACGGACCGCTGAGGCCGCGATGTGTGAACAGCATCGCCTCGCGGAACCGGGTGCGGCCGCAGCCGACCACGGCGTCGACGGCGATGCCGGCCAGCGGCTTCAGCCGCTCCAGCAATGCCGGCTCGAAGGTCAGAGGCACCAGGGCGGGCCGGGTCTCGGTGACCTTCAAGCCGAAGCGGGCGGCCAGATCGTAGCCGAAGCCGGTGGCACCCATCTTGGGGATCGACCGGCCGCCGGTGGCGACCACCAGGGACCGGCAGCGCAACGGCCCCGACGCCAGACCCAGGACGAAGCCGTCGGCGTCGCGTTCGACCGAGTCGACCTTGCTCGACAGGCGCAGCGTGACGCCGGCCCGGCCCATCTCGGCCAGCAGCAGGTCGATGATCTGGCGCGAAGAGCCGTCGCAGAACAGCTGGCCCAGCGTCTTCTCGTGCCAGGCGATGCCATGGCGGTCGACCAGGCCGATGAAGTCGCGCTGGGTGTAGCGGCGCAGCGCCGAGATGCAGAAATGCGGGTTGGCGGAAATGAAGTTGGCCGGCGCCGCGTGCAGGTTGGTGAAGTTGCAGCGCCCGCCGCCGGAGATGCGGATCTTCTCGCCCGGCGCCGCGGCGTGGTCGAGCACGAGCACCGACCGGCCGCGCTTGCCGGCCTCGGCCGCGCACATCATCCCGGCCGCCCCGGCGCCGATCACCACCACGTCGAAGGACTGCACCCCGTCTCCGTTCCGGCCGGCCGCCGGGCCGATCAGGCCACCAGCGGCGACACCTTGGCCTTCAAGGCCGCCTGCAGGTCCCGCGGCTTCAGGCGGATCTGCAGGCCGCGCTGGCCACCATTGACGAAGACCTCCGCCTCGGCCATCGCCGCCTCCTCGATCGCGGTCGGCACCGCCCGCTTCTGGCCGAGCGGGCTGATGCCGCCGACATGGTAGCCTGTGACCCGCTCGGCATCGGCCGGGCGCATCATCTGCGCCGATTTCGCGCCGAAGGCGGCGGCCAGCTTCTTCATGCCGACCTCGCGGTCGGACGGCACCACGACGCAGACCGGCTTGCCGTCGGCCTCCGCCATCAGCGTCTTCAGCACGATGCGCGGCGGCACGCCCATGGCCTCGGCCGCCTGCATGCCGATGCGGTCCGCCCCCGGATCATAGTCATAGGTCGCGACGGCGAAGCCGATGCCCGCCCGTTCCAGCGCCTGGGTGGCGCGCGTGGTCTTCGACATTCCGCCCGACCCGTGCCGGTCCGGTCAGCGCTTGACGCGCGCCTTGCGGGCGGCGTAGCGGGCGTCGCGCTCGGCCTTCTGCTCGGCCAGCAACGCCACCATCCGCTCGGCCTCCTCGCGCCGGGCCCGGGCCTCGGCCTCGGCGGCCTCGGCCTTGCGCCGCGCCTCTTCCTGCGCCCGTGCCTCGGCCTCGGCCTTCAGCCGCGCCTCCTCGGCCTCCTTGGCCGCCCGGCGCTCGGCCTCGCGCTGCGCCCGCGCCTCGGCGATGGCCTGCCGCTCCGCCCGCTGCCGGGCCAGCTCCGGATTGTCCGGCGCGGTCTTCGCCCGGAACTTCTCCAGCGCGGCCTTCTTCGCATTCTGAGCGCTGCTCAGCCGGTCCCCGAACCCCTTTTCCCTGTACCCGCTCATCGTCTCGTCGACTCGTTGCATGTATCCCCGATTCACCGGCAGGAAGGCGAGCGCCGCCCGCGCGGACGCACTAGATATGCTCCCTCGGCCACGGTGCCAACAGCCGTTCCGGCATGCCGGTCACGCGGTCGGATTGGCCTGCCGTGCCGAGACGCGGCCGGGCTATGCTTTCGCCGTTCTCGCGGAGGCCGCCATGACCATCGAGATCCGGCCGGCGACCGCGGCGGATGCCGCGGCGATCGCCGATCTGCACCAGCGCAGCTGGCGCAGCGCCTATCGCGGGCTGCTGCCCGATTCCTATCTCGACGGGCCGGCCGGAGATCAGCTGGCGGCGCATTGGAGCGGAGCGTTCGCCAAGGATGAGCCGTGCCGGATGATGATCCTGATCGCCATGGCGCCGGACGGAATCGCCGGATTCGTCGCGGCCTGGCCGAAAGGGCCGGACAGGGCGCTGATCGACAACCTGCATGTCGCGCCCGGGCTGCGCGGCGGCGGGCTCGGCCGGCGCCTGATGGGCCGGGCCGCGGCCGAACTGCGGCGCCTGGGCTTCCGATCGGCGTTCCTCGAGGTGATCGAGGGCAATCACGACGCCCGCGGCTTCTATCGGCGGCTCGGCGGGGTCGAGGGCGCGCCGTTCGTCGAGCCGATCGGCGGCCATCCGACCCGGGTGATCCCGGTCGCCTGGGACGACCTGGCCGTGCTGGAGGCGGCCGGCGGGCCGTGAGCGCGCTTCAGCGCCGCTGGAACAGCTTCTCGATATCGGCCAGCTTCAGTTCGACATAGGTCGGCCGGCCGTGGTTGCACTGGCCGGCATTGGGGGTCGCCTCCATGCTGCGCAGCAGGGCGTCCATCTCCGCCGCGTTCAGGCGGCGGCCGGCGCGGACGCTGCCGTGGCAGGCCATGGTGGCGCAGACATGGGCCAGTCGCTCGGTCAGCGGCCTCGCGTCGTCCCATTCCGCCAGCGCGTCGGCCAGATCCTGCACCAGGCCGGGCACGTCGGACTGGCCCAGCAGGGCCGGCACGCCGCGCACCACCACGGCGCCGGGACCGAAGGGCTCGAGCTCCAGCCCCAGCCCGGCCAGCTCCGCCTGGCGCGCGGCGAGGCGGTCGACCGAGGCCTCGTTCAGCTCCACCACCTCGGGCAGCAGCAGGCCCTGGCTCCTGACCGTGCCGGACAGCAGCTCGGCCTTCATCCGCTCATAGACGATCCGCTCATGCGCCGCGTGCTGGTCGACGATGACGAGCCCGTCGCCGGTCTGGGCGACGATGTAGGTGGCGTGGACCTGCGCGCGGGCGGCGCCCAGAGGATGCTCCGGCGCCGGCTCCTGCACCGCAGCCTCGGCCCTCGCCGAAGGCCGGGCCAGATCGGCGGCGATCGGCGCCTGCCAGGCGGCCGCCGATTCGGCGAGGCCGGAGGGCGGGCGCACCGGACCGCGGGTCTGGAACCAGGAGGTCTGGCCGCTGAACCGGGACAGCGGGGCCTGCATCGGTGCCGGCCCGTCCGGCGCCCCGCCGCCCTGGGTCACGAAGGCGGCCAGGGTGTCGGCGCCGACGCTGGTCGAGGCGCGGTGGCCGGCTGCGGCGATGGCGTGGCGCAGGGCGCTGACGATCAGGCCGCGCACCAGCGCCGGATCGCGGAACCGCACCTCGGCCTTCGTCGGGTGGACGTTGACGTCGACCTCCTCCGGCGGCAGCTCGAGATAGAGCGCCAGCACCGGGTGGCGGTCGCGCGGCAGCACGTCGGCATAGGCGCCGCGGATGGCGCCGAGCAGCAGCCGGTCGCGCACCGGCCTGCCGTTGACGAACAGGTACTGCGCCTGGGCGGTGGCGCGGTTCAGGGTCGGCAGCGCGGCGTGGCCGGTCAGCCTCACCGCCTCGCGCACCGCCTCGATCGGCAGGGCGTTCTCGGCGAAATCGCCGCCCAGCACGGCGCCGACGCGGGCGAGGCGGGCGTCGAACAGCTCGCCCCGCGCCGCCTCCAGCCGCAGCAGGGGGCGGGCGGCGTCCGCCACGGTGAAGCTGAGGGTCGGATGCGCCATGGCCAGGCGCTCGACCACGTCCACCGCCGCCTGGGTCTCGGCCCGCTCGCCCTTCAGGAACTTCAGCCGCGCCGGGGTGGCATAGAACAGGTCGCGCACCTCGACCCGGGTGCCATGGTTCAGCGCCGCCGGCACCGGCGCCGTCACCGCCCCACCTTCGACAGACAGGCTCCAGCCCTCCGCCGCCCCCCCTCCTGACTTGGGCCGGGGGCGGCTGGCGATGGAGAGGCGCGACACGGCGCCGATCGAGGGCAGCGCCTCGCCCCGGAACCCGAGCGTCGAGATCCGCACCAGGTCGTCGTCCGGCAGCTTGGAGGTGGCGTGGCGCTCGATCGCCAGCAGCAGCTCCTCCGGGTCCATGCCGGCGCCGTCGTCGACCACCGAAATCAGGCTGCGGCCGCCGTCGCGCAGCGCCACGTCGATGCGGCGGGCGCCGGCGTCGATCGCATTCTCCACCAGCTCCTTCACCGCCGCGGCCGGGCGTTCGATCACCTCGCCGGCGGCGATCTGGTTCACCAGGGTCGGCGGCAGGCGGCGGATGGTGCGGAGGGACTCGATGGTCATGCCGTCGATTCTAGAGGATGCGACCAAGTCGTGCCACCCGACCGCAGAAAACGGCGCCAGAGCCGAAGCCATATTCAAGGGGTGTCACACCCCAGGGGCCGAAGGCAAGATGTCCTGCTTCACGCAGACAGTCCTGCCGGGTGCCGGTGGCTCGCATCCGCGCAAGATCAGCCCGGGAGACAAGATGCAGCACATCGTCGCCAACAGCTTCGAAATCGACATCGATGACGCGTTCCCCCGGGTCGTGAACTGGCACGAGGTGGTCACGGCCAAGCCCTTCACCCAGACAGCGACTTCGCCGGAATTCTCGATCTGCTCAACCGAATCCAAGGTGGAAGGCGATGCAGCCGCGAGGATCGAAGGCGAGGCGGCACGGCTGGTCGAAGGGCAAGAGATCGTCGAGCGCCGTGCCATCGACGCCGACGGGCTGCCCGGAACCTATATCGTGGTGCGCAGCCAGCCGGACGGGGAAGACAGAAATCCCTCATATCGCCATGTCGTTCTCCTCGTGCCGCCCGACCCGGCCTATCTGTACCGGGCTCAGGCCATGTTCGGCGACGCGGAGTCGGAGACAACGATCAAGGCGTTCACGGCCGCACTCGCCTCGTTCCGACGCCGGCCGCCGGAACGGAGCTTCGCAGAGATCGAGGCCGCGCGCGAGAGCGAGTTCCGACGGGCAATGGAAAGCGCGGCTGCATCGGGGCAAGCCGCGCAGAAGGCGGCGCCCGCGCTTGTGCCCACCGTCACAAAGAACAGCCTCATCGTGCACTCCGCCCTGTTTGGTCGCGACGTGACCGTCGAGATCTTTCTCAATGACGGGCAGACGGCGGTCGACGCCAAGCAGATCGAGACGCTGCTCGAGTTCGTCCGGTTGCCGCCGGAGCTGCTGCCGCGGATCAAGGAACTGCTCTACGCCGACTACCGCAAGGCGGCCGCGGAGATCGACTACGGCGCCGACGATCCCAACGACCCGTTCGATCTGCCCGATGCGGACGCAGCCTTCGCCGCCACCAACATCCGCTTTCTGAGCATCTCCGACACCGATCGGTGGCAGAGTCGCTTCTCGAGCCTCGTGCTCTATCCGCCCTGGGAACAGGAGCACGGCGTCACCCTCATCTTCCGGAACGGCGAGTTCCTGGCCCTGTCGACGCAGGAGGCGGGCTACTACCACCCCTATGAGGCGCCGCTCCGATCGTGAGCGTCGCTTCGGACGGTCAGGACGGATCGTCGATCAACGCGCCAGAATAGACGACCGGCCCGGCCGGGGCGCCGGTGGGCGAGCCGCCGGCCGGCTCGACACTGACCGCCAGCGTGCCCCGGCCAGAGCGGAGCCGCGCAGCGCCTCGGGAATGGCCAGGCGCTGCCGGTCGGTGGCGTCGATCAGGCCGAGCGACCGCGGCGGCGTGCCGGCGGCGACGAACCACAGCTCGAGACTGCGGTCCGCCGGCACTTCGGCCCGCACCGGCCGGACCTGGACCGCGCCGGCGCGGGTGTCGACCCGGACGATCAGTGCCGGCCGGCGCCGTTCAGGGTGTCGACCAGCCCGGCCGCCTTGACCGCCGCGACCAGCGTGGTGTGGTCCTTCGAGTTGACCGCGTTCTCGACGATGGTCCTGCTCGGGTACATCGCCGCGCCCCCGACCATCACGGTGGTCTCCGCGACGGCCGGGCCGGTCAGGGCGCCGGCCGCGACCAGAGCGAGGCAGGCGCCGAACACGGTGGAGAGGTATTGATCGGCACGCATTTCGGGTTCTCCCATCCTGGTTTGTCGCCGACATCTCGGGACGGGAGAGCCTTACGGATCGTGCGCCGGGAAAGTTTCAGGACCGGGCGAGAAATGCGTTCCGGCTGACCAGGGGCCAGGCTACCAGGGAAACGTGCCGAGCTCGGGCTCGCCGTAGAAGACCTGCCGGTCCGGCCGGATGCGGTCGACCCAGCCGGCGAGGCGCGCCGCCGCCTCCGGCGCCTCGAGGTCTGCGTCGGCGCTGGCCATCTTCGTCCGGATCCGGCCGGGATGGACGGCGTAGACGGCGAGGCCACGCGGGCCGAATTCGCGGGCGAGGCAGGCGGTCAGCATGTTCTGCGCCGCCTTGGAGATGCGGGTGGCATAGGCGATGCCGAGATGGTCGAAATCGCCGGCCGCCACCCGCCCGATCGAGCCGAGCCGGCTGCTGACATTGACGATGACCGGCCGCTCCGCCGCCAGGAGGGCGTCGATCGCCGCCTGGCTGATGCGCAGCGCGGCGAGGCAGTGGACGTCGAGCGCCTGCTGCACATCCTCGATCCGGATGCCGGCCAGCTGCGCACCGCGGCCGGACATGCCGGCGTTGTTGTAGAGGATGTCCACCGCTGGCGCCCGCTGCGCCAGCACCTGCCGCAGCCGGTCGGCGCAGGACTGGTCGGTGACGTCGCCGCGGACCAGGATGCCGTCCGCCCCGGCCGCCGCCGTGAAATCGGCCGACGCTGCCTCGCTGCGGACCACGCCGATCACCATGTCGCCGCGGGCCGCGTACCACCGCGTCAGCTCCAGCCCCAGCCCCGCCCCGGCGCCGGTGATCACGATCCTGCGAGCCATGCCTTCATCCCCTCATGTCCGACGGTGCGGGGCAGGATGCGGCGAAGCGACCGGCGGGGCAATCCCGGCCGGTCAGGGCAGGAGCGTCACCCGGCCTTCGACCTTCGGCGCGATCCGGCCCTGCGCCGCGACATAGTCGATGACCTGGTTGGCGATGATCTGGGCGTCGGATTCGGTCACGATCGGCCGCCCCTCGGCCAGCATGGCGTACTGGTCGCCGCCGCGGGCCAGGAAGGCCGGCGTGGCCAGGGTGTAGGTGCGGCCGGGGTCGAGCGGCGCGCCGCCGACGGTGACGCTGCGCACACGCTCGCCGACAGGCCGGTCGAGATCCGCCTCGACCGCCATGCCGGAGACCTGCGGGAACCGGCCGCCGATCTCGCGCACCTGGCTGACGCCGTTCTCCAACGCCCGCCGCAGCACCGCGCCGGTGACCTCCAGCTTCACCGTCCGGTTGCCGAAGGGCAGCTCGGACTGGATGTCCTTGCGGGTCAGCACCGTGCCGGCCGGATATTCCCGGTCGGCGCGGATGCCGCCGCCGTTGAACAGGGCGACATCGGCGCCGACCGCCGCGCGCATCGCATCGGCGATCAGGTTCCCGATCGCGGTCTCCTGGGTGCGGACGCTGGCGCGGCGGCTGTCCAGCGGCGTCTCGGTGACGCCGATCTCGACCAGCAGCGCCTGGTCCAGCTGTCGGCCATAGGCCGCAACCGCCTCGGCGATCCCCGGATCGGGCGCGACCGTGGCGGTGTCGATGATCCGGAAGGCGGGCCACCAGTCGATGTCGGTCTGCCCCTTCTCCACCGACTTGGTGATGGTCGCCTCGGTGACCACGACGAAATTGGCCTCGGTCTGGGATTCCACCAGGGCGCCCTTGCCGTCGAAATAGGTCAGGAGATGCTCGTCGTGGCCGGACAGCACCAAGTCGGCGAAACCGCCGCGCAGCAGGCCCATATCGACCGCAAGCGGCGTGTGCACCATGGCGACGATGAAGTCGGCGCCCTTGCCGCGCAGTCCCGCCGCCTTGCGCCGGGCGGTGTCGATCGATCCTTCGAAGGTGATCTCGCCGGGGCTCGACCCGATCGGCGTGTCCTCGGTGGTCAGGCCGTAGAAGCCGATGCGGACCCCGTCCACGTCGATGACCTTGTCGTCGATCGTGTGGGCGGGGGCGCGGCCGTCCGGCTCGCGGATGTTGGAGGAGACGATGTCGAAGCGAGCCTCGGCCAGGCGGTCGCGGAAGACCTGCGGGCCCAGATCGAAATCGTGGTTGCCCGGCACGAAGAGGTCGACCGGGATGCGGTTCAGCAGGTCGATGATATGGCGGCCCTTGTCGATGCCGGAGAGCAGCGACGGCGACAGCGTGTCGCCGGTGTGGACGAAGATGGTCCGGCCCGGCCGCGCCCGTTCCGCCGCCACCGCGCCGGCGAGCCGGGCGAAACCGCCGCGGCCGTCGCGCTCCTCCATCCGGTCGATATCGTTGGTGTGGACGAAGCGGACCGTCACGGTCTGGCCCAGGGCCGGCATGGCGAGAACCGCAATGCCGAGCGCCGCGGCCACGGCCGGCGCGATCGTCTTCCCAAGTCGCATGTCTTCCCCCTCTCGGATGCAGATACGGCCGGGGACGCGCCACGGCATGCCGCCGACCGTCTGCCACGGCCACGATGACAGGGTGATGACGGCAAGGACGGGCTCAGAGACCGTTTGGAAATGCTACTGGTGCGGCCGTCTGACGCCGGTTTCTGCGCTTCCGGTGCTCACGGACCCAAACGTCCGCTGCGCGCCGGTTCTCGAAACCACCGCCAGCCGACTCACACCAGCGCATTTCCAAACGGTCTCTCAGCCGCCCTGGATCGCCCGGATGTAGCGGTCGGCCGAGCGCAGCACGGCGCCGCGGGCGTCCGCCTTGACCTGCCGGCCGACGAAGGCGCCGTACAGCCGGTCGAAATCATACGGCGCCACCGCGTCGGAGATGCGCCGCACCGCGGCGGCCGGCAGCGGGATCAGGTTCGGATAGCTGTACATGAAGGATACCCAGCGCCCGTCCGGCAGGCCCTGGATGGTGTCGCCGCTGAGCAGCACGCCGCGCCCTTCCGCCCCGGCCGCCCAGTGCAGCACCGCGGCGCCCGCGAAGTGGCCGCCGCAGCGGATCACGGTCAGGCCGTCGGCGAGATCCAGGGTCTCGCCCGACCAGAAGGACAAGGCCGGGTCGGGCCGCTGCACCCATTGGCGGTCATCGGCATGGAGATGGACCGGGCAGCCGAAGGCCTGCGCCCATTCCACCATCGTGGTGTAATAGTGCGGGTGCGAGATGGCGATGGCGCGGAGCCCGCCCAGCGCCCGGATCGCCGAGACGGTGGCGTCGTCGATCAGCGCCACGCAATCCCACATCATCACGCCGCCCTCGGGCAGCCGGATCAGGAAGGCGCGCTCGCCGATGCCGAATTCCGGCTCGACCAGGATCTGGTCGAGCCCGGGCTCGATCGCCGTGAAGCTGTTGCGGTGACCGCGCCGCAACTCGTCCAGCGTCAGCCAGCTCTGCCCGGACTCGGGCACGAACTGGCGCTCATCCTCGCAGATCGGGCAGGCGGTGGGCGGCGCCGGGCTGTCGGGATACTGGGTGCCGCAGGTGCGGCAGAGATGAAAGGCCATGCCGCGATCCTGTCACGGGACAGAGCGCAACGCCAGAGGCCGCAGAAATCCTAGGGTTTCGGCTCCCGTCGTCCCCGCTCGGTGGTACACCCGGAGGGCATGGAAGGCAACCCGCAACGCATGCACTGAAAGTTGCAGACCATGCCTGAGACCACGACCACGCCGGCCGCCACCTCCGCCCCCCAGCGTGTAGCGCCTACGGCCGCTGCTGCCGCGCCCTGCCTTGCCCATGGTGGGGAACGCATCTTCTCCCGAGCCTGCCGGTCCTGCGGCGCCTACGCCCTGACCTGTTTCCCCAATCACCCCCAGGCTAGGGCCACGGGCGCACTGGTGACCGCTACGGCGCCGGTCCCCGCCACCGTGGAGAGCTGATCGTGGTCAGCGTCTACGTCCTGGCAGGGGCCACTTGGCTGGCGCTGAACGTCGGTTTCGCGGCTGGTGCATGGTGGTCCGGGCGGAAGCGGCGACCGTAGCACGCCCAGAAGGAGGAGCCCCGGTGGTCCTGGACGGGCACCGGGGCGCTTCCTATGAAGCCGTAGGGCCAGCGATGTTTTTTGGCCAAAATTTCTTCGAGCCCATCTTGATGAATGAAGCCGAGCGAGCGTCCCCCCGTATGGGCGGCGGTGCCACCCCCTGCGTAGCGGTCAAGCGGGACTGGACGCATGCACCACCGCGACGCCCGAACGTCGAGGACGGTCGGCAAGGCCTGCGCTCTGCGCCCCGCCAGAACACGGCATGCCCATCCTGCGCCTCGCCAGGGCCGGCGCCACACCCTCTCCCAGGATGAGCGGCCGCTCTTGAGGGCAGCCGGATGGCACACCATCGGGCCTTGACAACGAGATGTTCACAAACCATCCTAACGAACGTTACTACGCTTTGTGGACATGACCATGCCCCGCCCATTCATCGCCTACTACAGGGTTTCCACCGCCAAGCAAGGTCGGTCGGGGCTCGGCCTCGACGCTCAACGGGAGGCCGTAGAGAGCCACCTACGGGGGCTTGGGGACGGCGCACGGCTGCTGGCCGAGTACCAGGAGGTTGAGACCGGGAAGCGAGATGATCGCATCGCCCTGCGGCAGGCGTTGGACCACTGCCGGCTGACCGGGGCAACGCTTATCATCGCCAAGCTCGACCGCCTGTCCCGTGATGCGGCCTTCCTGCTGACCCTCCAGAAAGGCGATGTCCCGTTCCTCGCGGCGGACATGCCCGAGATGAACAACCTGACCGTTGGTATAATGGCCGTAGTCGCGCAGAACGAACGCGAGGCAATCAGCAGGCGGACCAAGGAGGCGCTGGCAGCGGCGAAGGCGCGGGGTGTGCGGCTCGGCAACCCGAACGGCGCCAGGGCGCTGCGGGAGGGCCTTGCACGGGCCGGGGGACCGAACCCACAGCGGGCCGCGGAAGTGGCCCATACGGTCGCCGTAGAGCGCGCTGAACGGCTGCGGCACGTGGTCGAGGGCCTGAAGGCGCGAGGCGTCCACTCTGTGAGGGCGATTGCCGAGGCGCTGAACGCCGGTGGCTACCAGACGCCGCGCGGGGGGCGCTGGCACACCACATCCGTCCACCGCCTGCTGGCCACGCTCAACAAGGCAAGGGCGTAACCATGATGAATTTTCTATTTCCGTCTGTCTCCCTACCCACGGGTGCAACTATTTCGAGATCGGAACGATGAAGCCCTGTCGAGTATCCTGGTGCACCGAACCGGCCAGTGGGTGGGGCCGGCATTGCGACAGGCACAAGGCGCACGACCGGCGCCATGGCCACCCCGAGCAGATCGCCATCACGAAGACGATGCTGGCGCCTTACGAAAAGCTGGTGGAGGGCGTGAAAGCGCGTAATGCGGCCTCCCCTGCCTGGGTGCAGCTAGGGGCCATATGGGCGGAGGTCGTGGCGGAGGCAAAGGCCGAGGTTGACCAGTTCCGCCGAGGCGGGGCCATGAATAAGGTCTCGGTCATGGCGTCGAAGGAGATCGTCAGGATCGGTGAGGAGGCGGAGCCATGGGAGGTCGTTCGGGCCGCTCTTGCAACCGCCTGGATGGAAGCGGATCAGCCGCGCCTTTTCCGATCGGACGATGCCTTCCGGGTTCAGCTTTGCCGGCGCGTTCGGGCGCTAGTCGAGAGGAACGCCGGGATCTGGTATGACGCCAGCGGAAAGCGGCGCAGGCACTACAAGGAGTTGCCGAGACAGGTGGCCGTACTGATCGGCCATCGCCTCGCGGTCGCGTTCGGGCCGTCTGGTGTGGCTCTGTGGCGGAAGGAAGCGGACAAGGCCGAAGAGCGGAAGATGCGTCAAGCGCGCTTGACCGAGGCCCTGGAGGAGTTGAAGTGACGGCCATGAATGGGAACCGGGGTGCTGGGACCACCACCCGAAAGATCGCGCTTACGGACATCATCCGGGACGCGGCCGGGATGCAGGTTCGGGACGACATTGACCGCGAGTTGGTGGAGAGCTACGCGCGCTCCATGGCGAGGGGGGAGGAGTTCCCGCCCGTGGAGGTCTTCGAGGTCGAGGGCAAGCTCTTCCTTGTGGACGGCTTTCACCGATGTGAGGCTGCCGAGTTGGTGGCGGAGAATGCAGGGCAGGCCCCCGCCGTGGTCGAGGCCAAGGTCAAAGCAGGCTCTATGGCGGAGGCGACTGAGGCAGCAGCCCTGGCGAACACAACCCATGGGAAGGGGCTGACCCGAAAGGAACTGAGAGAGGCATTCCGCCGGCTCGCGGGGTGCGGTGCGCTGGACGGGCTGTCATCCAGGGAGATGGCCGCGAAGTTTCACCACAAGATCACCCACGTGACAGCCGTGAGTTGGGCCGAGGAGTTTCCCGGTCTGGTCGCCAAGAAGCCCAAGAAGGGCGCCGCCGAGAGACCGCGCGGCGGACGCGAGCCCGACCCGCTGTCAGCAACCCAGGCGGTGAACAACGCGGCCATCTCGAACCTTCTTCAGGTGGCACGTCTGGTGAATGGCGGGAACGTCACCGATCCCCGCACCCTGGACCAGCTTGCGGAAGCCGCCGAGGATCTTCTTGCGGCCCTGAAAGAGCGCGGCGGGGACGCTGAACGGGCGCGAAATGCGCTGGAGCGGTTCGAGGTTGAGTGACCCGTAACTGCCTGTTTTTCAACAGCAATCGCGATCCTGTTAAGATTGAACACTTACAGGGGCGCGCGGCGGGCCTGAAAGCCGCGCTACGCCTGGGCTTCGAGGCTGTAAAGTGGGGGGAAAGGGTGGCACGACACATTCGGCGGAGTGATGGCCGCTGGCGACTGGCGGTCTCAACGGACTTCGAGCAGCACAGGGCGGCGCATCCCGATGTCACCGACGACCTTCTTGCCGAGGCATTCGAGCGGATCAATGTCGCGACGGCCGGTCGAGAGATCACCGAAGCGGTGAACCTCGGGCGCCCCCTCGGGGTCACGTCGAAGGTGCAGACGGAGCCCGCTACCCCCGACGCATCCTGCCTGTTCGCCTACCGGCACGGCCGGCGGCACCCGTCTCGCACCATCGTCGGCGTCGAGAAGCCGGTCACCTCGCGGATCACCATCGTTGCGGAGAGGGGTTTCGGTCCCTGCTTCGTGCTACGGACGGCGTACCTGGGCGAGTACGCGCCGCCCGAGCCCACCAGCTACCGCGCGATCCGGCGCAGGGGCATGAGGCGGGCGGAGGCGCTAGCGTTCTGGTGCCGTCATGCGCTGGTCTATGATCCGGTGGAGTTCGCTTCGGCGCCCTTCGAGGCGACCTGGGCGGGCATCATCGGGCAGATCGAGGCAGACCGGATGGCGAGGAAGCGTCAACATATCTCGGGGCCGGCATCCGCAACAGGGGCTGGCCTTGTACCGCCGCGCCTCGCTTCCTAAGTATCAACGAATGCGCCGAACAGCGTAACCACGGGTCGCAACCGTGGCGCAGACTGGCCATCCTAGCCGGGGGTCTCCCGAAAGGAACGGGGGGCTTAAGGGCGTGAACCAGCCTCCACACTGACCATCAACAGTCAGTGCCAGGAAAGAGGGGATCGTCTGACGCCGAAGAGTTGTGGCCACAACTCGACGGCTAGCGCCAGCTAGGGCGCGAACATAAGTACACTCGCCCCGACAATTCGTCGCGGCCGGCCGTGACATCGTGCGAGTAGCTATCGCGATGATGATCACGATAAGCGTGAAGATGGACTTGAGGACTGTGCGGCTTCTGGCCACCATCCTCATCCTGCTTTTCACGTAAGGAGGGGCGCGGGAGGCTTTACGGCCTCCCCGCCTTTTGGCCTTTCGCTCGCAGGGAACCTCAAAGCCCGTCCGGCACGTTGATCCGGCACAGGTGGTCGTGCAGCACCGTGACGCTGAAGCCCAGGCCATAGCCGTCACCGGCGTTCCGCCCTGCCTCATGGCCGAGGATGGCGTCTTGCACCTCGGGAGGGACCAGAGCGTTGCGCAGAAGGTCCTTCACCCGGTGGCGCCATGAGTGATTGGGGGAGATCCGGTCATCAGTGATCCCCAGTCCCCGCACCCAAGACCGAAGTGCATTCGCTGCCGTGCTTCCGCGGAGGCCGTACTTGTCCAAGGTGATATCAGGGAACAGCGGGCCATCCGCAGGTAGACCATGGGCGTAGTCTAGGAAGCCCTCAGAGACGACCTTAGGGTGGATCGGGACGGCCCGCACCGATGCTTCGCTCTTGACCGACTTTGTCCCGTTCGCTTGCCCGTCTTCGTCCACCTCCGTCACCATGAGGCAGGGGATGCCGTCAACCTCCCGGACATCGGCGACCATGGCTTGGCAGACCTCGGCCACCCTGGCGCCGCTGAATGCCATCAGCCACGGCACCCACCGGGCGAACCCCTGCCGCTCCCTTGCAGCGGTCAGGATGGTGACTGCCTCCGCCTCGGTGAACGGCCGGACCAGACGGCCCCTACCGCGCTTCACCCTGGGACGCCGAACGCCAACGAAGGGATTGCTAGGGAGGAGGCCGTCATCCACTGCCCATGCGTAGAGGGTCGAGCAGCGGTTCATGTAAGAGACGATGGTCGAGGCCGTTCGTCCCGCCGCTTGTAGCGCAGCCTTCCAGTCAACTACGTCCTGCTTGGACGCCTCGGCTAGGGAGCGCGGCTTGATCGTGGCAGCGAAGGCGAACAGCGTCCGGGCGTATGTGTCCCGCGCCTGCGGGCTGGCGCCTTGGTTGGCTGCCCAGCCATCGATCACGTCATCAATGGTGATGGCCTTCCCCCCCACGGGCGCATTCACGGGCTCGGGAGGGGACGCCTTCTCGACCACCGAGGCGGCCGGGTACCGGACAAGCTCCGGGGCCGGGGAGAAGTCACCACCGTCCTGCCGCACGGCTGCCCTCAGGTGGTTCGCCATCGCGTCCCTGAACGCCAGCACCAGCAGCCGGCGCGTCGCTGTGTCGACCACCAGACCCTCGGCGTCTAGCTGCCGGTCAAGGTGGGGGCCGACTATCCGCTCTTGCTCCCGCGGGTCGCCCTCCGCATCGGCGAGGAGATCGAGACCCAGGGCGTTACCCTCCTTGTTGTCCGGGTGTGCCTCGTAGACCTCCAGCATCTCCCGGAGCCAGCGACCGGACAGCGCGACACATTGGCGATAGGAGAGCGACACAAGGCTTGACCTGTCGGCCTGTGCGGGCGCCCCCTCAGGGGCGCGTGTGGGCGGCGCTTCACGGGCGGCCAGTTCCCGGCGAAGCTGGTCACACTCCCGGTCGAACTTCAGCGACGCCTCAACGACCAGCCGGCGGGCAGCCTCAGGGTCTCTGGTGCGGAGGGTGAACGCTTCCTCCGTCTTCGGCGTCCCCTTGCTGGTGACAAACCGGCCCCGGCCCTGAAGGTCCTTCGGCACCTTGGCCTTAAACCAGTAGGTTGCGCCCCGCTTCGTTAGTCTGGTATTCCTGGCCACGTCTTCCATGCCCCTGGATGTACATCTCGGGGGGACAAACGGGAAGCCAGAAGCCCAGGAAATCCGCCATTCTTAGGGCGGCTGCGGGTTTGGCCGGTGGCGCGAACGTCCTGTCACGGGATCGCGCGGGCCTCAATGACGGCCGCTGCTCCCCGCGCCGTAGGAGCTCCTGCCGGCATTCGGCGAATAAGGCTTGACCTCGATGCCCTCGCAGGCGGCGAGCAGGAGAAACACGCTGAGCAGCGACCCGATCGCGGCGAGATGGGGAATCGACATGGCGGGCTCCATCGTCATGGGCTGTTCCTGCCATGTGGTGCCCCGCCGCGACGCGCGGAAGACCTAGCGCGGGCGGCGGGCGACGACAAACAGTCGCGGGAAGGCCAGCAGCAGCTTGCCGTCCGCCTTCGGCCGGTAGGCCTCGGCGATGCGGCTTGTGTAGTCCGCCAGGAAGCCGGCGCGCTGCTCCTCGCTCAGCGGGTCGATGAAAGGGCGCAGCCCCGTGCCGCGCACCCAGTCGACGATCGCTTCCGGCGACGCCATCGGGTGCTGGTAGGCGGTGCGCCAGACATCGGTCTCGGCCGCGACCGGCGCCAGCAGGTCGTAATACTCGTCGAGCGGCAGGATTTTGGTGCGCACCAGCGCGGCGTCGCCGATCGTCTCTCTCCACGGCCCCTCGCCCGCCACGGCGCGCATCAGCCGGTGCGTCGGCTCCTCGCGGTTGTCTGGCATCTGCACCGCCAGCACGCCGCCGGGCGCGAGCAGGCCGAACAGCCGCGGCACCAGCGTCTCGTGCCCCCGCACCCATTGCAGCGTGGCGTTGGCGTAGATCAGGTCCGGCGCCGTCTCCGGCTGCCAGACGGCCACGTCGTGCCGCTCGAAGCGGCAGCCCGGCAGGCGGGCGCGGGCATCGGCCAGCATCGCCTCGGAGCTGTCGATGCCGGTGACCTCCGCCCCCGGGAAACGCTCGACCAGCAGCTCGGTCGAATTGCCCGGGCCGCAGCCGAGATCGTAGATCACCAGCGGACGGCCGTCAGCGGGCGGATCGAGCTCGACCCGGGCCAGCAGGTCGCGGGCCGGGCGGGTGCGCTCGTCCTCGTAGCGGCGGTAGAGGGCTGGGGTCCAGTCGGCCATGACGCTTCCTCGGCTCGGGGCTATCGCCCTAGTGATGAGCCGAGGCAGCCATCATGTCCAATAGCATGATTCCGGCCGATCCATATCCGATCGATATGGATCGGCCGGTCAGGGTCAGGACCAGTCGCGGATCGCGGCGAGCAGGCCGAGGGTCGAGCTGTCATGCGCGCCCGGCGCCTTCTCGCCCAACAGCTCGGGCAGGATGGCCTTGGCCAGCTGCTTGCCCAGCTCCACGCCCCACTGGTCGAACGAGTAGATGTTCCAGATGATGCCCTGGACGAAGATCTTGTGCTCGTAGAGGGCGACCAGCAGGCCCAGCGTGTAGGGGTCGACCGTGCGCACCAGGATGGTGTTGGAAGGGTGGTTGCCCTCGAACACCTTGAACGGCAGCAGCGCCTCCAGTGCCGCGCCGGACATCCCGGCCTTGGTCAGCTCCGCCCGCACCTGGTCCGGCGTCTTGCCGACCATCAGCGCCTCGGTCTGGGCCAGCACGTTGGACAAGAGGATCGGGTGGTGGTCGTCGACCGGGTTGTGGCTCTCGACCGGGGCGATGAAATCGCAGGGGATGATCTTCGTCCCCTGATGGATCAGCTGGTAGAAGGAGTGCTGGCCGTTGGTGCCGGGCTCGCCGAAGATCACCGGCCCGGTCTGGTAGTCGACCCGGTGGCCCTGGCGGTCGACCGACTTGCCGTTCGACTCCATGTCCGCCTGCTGCAGATAGGCCGGCAGCCGGTGCAGATACTGGTCGTAGGGCAGCACGGCATGGGTCTGGGCGTCCCAGAAATTGCCGTACCAGATTCCGAGCACGCCCATCACCGCCGGCAGGTTCTGTTCCAGCGGCGCCGAGCGGAAATGCGCATCCATGGCGCGGCCGCCGGCCAGGAACCGCTCGAAGGCGTCGGCGCCGATGCCGATCATCACCGGCAGGCCGATCGCCGACCACACCGAGTAGCGGCCGCCGACCCAGTCCCAGAAGCCGAACATGTTGGCGGTGTCGATGCCGAACTTCGACACCTCCGCCGCATTGGTCGACAGGGCGGCGAAATGCTTGGCGATCGCCGCCTCCGGCGCGCCGGAATGCAGGAACCAGCGCCGGGCGGTGTGGGCGTTGGTCAGCGTCTCCTGCGTCGTGAAGGTCTTCGACGCGATCAGGAACAGGCTGGTCTCGGGGTCGATCCGCTTCAGCGTCTCGGCGATGTGGGTGCCGTCGACATTGGAGACGAAGTGCAGCCGGATGCGCGGGTGCTGGTACGGGCGCAGCGCCTCGGACACCATCACCGGGCCGAGGTCGGAGCCGCCGATGCCGATGTTGATCACGTCGGTGATCGGCTTGCCGGTATAGCCGGTCCAGCTGCCGTCGCGCACCGCGTCGGAGAATTCGCGCATGTGCTTCAGCACGGCCGCCACCTCGGGCAGCACGTTCTCGCCATCGACCGTGACCGAGCCGGTCAGTTCGGCCCTGAGCGCGGTGTGCAGCACGGCGCGGTGCTCGGTGCCGTTGATCGCTTCCCCGGCGAACATGCGGTCGCGCCAGCCCTCGACGTCCTGCTGGCGGGCCAGGGCGAAGAGGAGGCCCAGCGTCTCCTCGGTCACCCGGTTCTTGGAATAGTCGAGCAGCACCTCGCCGAGGCGCAGCGAGAAGCGGTCGAAGCGCTTCGGGTCGGCGGCGAAGAGGTCGCGCATATGCACGCCCTCCATCGCCTTGCGGTGCGCGGCAAGCGCGGTCCAGGCGGGCGAGCGGGTCAGATCGGACATGGGCGGGCGCCTCCGGTGCAGCAGCGTGTCGGATCAAAAAAGACGGGCCGGCATGTGCCGGCCCGTGAACTCAACCTCAGAAGCTCGGGACGAGGCCTTCCAGCGGCGCCGGCCGCTTGCGGATGATGATCGGCGTGTCGCCGGTGGTCAGCGGCTTGCCCTGCTCCGCATTGGTGTTGAGGCGCGCCGATTCCTTGTACGGATCGACGACGGTGCCGGGCAGCGGCTTCGAGTTCCAGAACATCAGCCGGTCGATGAAGCCGTCCTCGTTCTCGTCGAGCTGCGCCGTCTCCTGATTGACCGTGGTGCGGATGTCCGGCTGCGCCTGCCCGGCCTTGGCCAGGATCGCCGCGGCGCCCGCCCCGCCCGCGGCCGGGGCGGCTTCGCCGCGGGTCACCTTCTGGCCCTGGCCGAACAGGATCGCCTCGGCCTGCTCGCGCGGCTGGGCTTCCTGCGGCCGCGGCGCGCCCGGCGTCGGCGGCGGCAACTCGTCCATCGAGGCCGGCATGGCCAGGGGCGCCCGGGGCATCACCGCGAACTCGTCCGGCGTCGACCGGTCGTAGCCGATCATCTCCTGCACGGTCTGGTTGCTGCCCTCGCAGCCGGCCACGGCCAGGGTGGCGACGACCAGGCCGGTCAGCGCGACCAGCCGGCCCCACCGCGCCCGGCCGGGCTGGGAGAGGCTGGTGGACTGGAGAAAACGAGACTGCCCGCTCACGTTCGATCCCTCTGCTGCGCCGTCACCGGGTGCGTGCGCCGGCCGAACAGACTGTCGGCGATCAGCAGCATCACCCCGATGCTGATCGCGCTGTCGGCCACGTTGAACACCCAGAAGGAATACTCCCCGGCGTGAAAATGCAAGAAATCGGCGACGGCGCCGAAGCGCAGCCGGTCGATCACATTCCCGATCGCCCCGCCGATGATCAGCCCGACGCCAAAGGCGACGAGGCCCCGGTCGTTGCGCGCGAGCCAGACCACGAGGCCGGCCACCACGGCGACCGCGACCGCCGACAGCCCCCAGCGCGCCAGCGGCGTGTCGCCGGCGAGGAGACCGAAGCTGATTCCATAATTCCAGACCATGGCGAAATCGAGGAAGCCGGTGATCCGGATCGGCGGCGCCCAGCTGGCCGTGGTGATCGGCTCGGCCAGGCCGAACAGGACCTTCAGCACCCACCATTTGCTGATCTGGTCGGCGACCAGGATCAGAACGGCGATGACCAGGCCGCGCCGGAACAGCCGCGCGTCCGTCATGCCGAGGCCCCGGCTCCGATGGCGTCGACGGCATCGGCGCAGCGGTTGCAGAGATCCGGGTGGGCGGCGACCGTGCCGACCTCCGGCAGGACCTTCCAGCAGCGCTCGCAGCGGTGGCCCTCGGCCGGGGCGACAGTGACGCCCACGCCCGGCACGTCGGCCAGGGTGAAGGCCCCCTCCGGCACCGCACCGGTCTCGACCGTCAGCCCCGAGGTGATGCAGATCTCGGCGAAGTCGAGGCTGCCCAGCAGCCCGGTTTCCTCCGCCCCCGCATGCACCACCGGATGGGCCTGCAGCGACGAGCCGAGCCGCTTGGCGGCCCGCTCCAGCTCCAGCGCGCCGGTGACGACGCGGCGCAGGTCGCGCAGCCGGGCCCAGCGCGCCGCCAGATCGTCGTCGCGCCACGCCTCCGGCACCTCCGGGAAGGTGCGGAGATGGACGCTGACCTCCGGCCCGTCGCCGTGCCGGGCCAGCCATGCCTCCTCCGCCGTGAAGCAGAGGATCGGCGCCAGCCAGACCGTCAGGTGGTCGAACAGAATATCGAGCACGGTGCGCACCGCGCGCCGGCGCGGATCGTCCGGCCGATCGCAGTACAGCGAGTCCTTGCGGATGTCGAAGTAGAAGGCCGAGAGGTCGACGGCACAGAAATTGTGCAGCGCCGTGGACATGGCGTGGAAGTCGTAGGCCTCGATCGCGCGGCGGATCGTGCCGTCCAGCTCCCACAGCCGGTGCAGCACCCAGCGCTCCAGCTCCGGCAGCTCGGCCGCCGGCAGCCGCTCGGCATCCTGGAAACCGTCGAGGGCGCCCAGCAGATAGCGCAGCGTGTTGCGCAGCCGGCGATAGGCGTCGGCCTGGTACTTCAGGATCTCCTTGCCGATCCGCATGTCCTCGGAATAGTCGGTGCCGACCACCCAGAGGCGCAGGATGTCGGCGCCCGACTGGTCGACGACCGTCTGCGGCGCCACCACGTTGCCGAGCGACTTCGACATCTTCCGACCCTGCTCGTCGAGCGTGAAGCCGTGGGTCAGCAACGCATCATAGGGCGCCCGGCCGCGCGTGCCGCAGCTTTCCAGCAGCGAGGAGTGGAACCAGCCGCGATGCTGGTCCGAGCCCTCGAGACACAGGTCGGCCGGCCATTTCAGCTCCGGCCGCTGCTCCAGCACGAAGGCATGGGTCGAGCCGGATTCGAACCAGACGTCGACGATGTCGAAGACCTGCTCGTAATCCTCGGCCTTTAAGGTCTCGCCGAGGAAGAACTGGGCGTCGTGCTTGTACCAGGCGTCCGAGCCCTCGAGCTCGAAGGCCGCGGCGATGCGCTGGCAGACCGCGGTGTCGCGCAGCGGCTCGCCGGTCATTTTGTCGACGAAGATCGCGATCGGCACGCCCCAGGCGCGCTGGCGGCTGATCACCCAATCCGGCCGGCTCTCGATCATCGAGGACAGGCGGTTGTAGCCCTGCTCCCGCCCGAAGCGGGTCTGCTTCAGCGCCTCCCGCGCCCTGTCGCGCAGCCCGTTCGTCTCCATCGAGATGAACCATTGCGGCGGGGCGCGGGAGATCAGCGGCGCCTTGGACCGCCAGCTGTGCGGGTAGGAGTGGCGGATCTGCCCCTTGGCCAGAAGCCCGCCGGCGGCCTCGACCGCCGCCGTGACGACCTTGTTGGCGTCGCCCTTCTTGCCGTCCGGCCGGTAGATCACATGACCGGCGAAGAGTGGCACGCTGGCATGATAGCGGCCGTCCTCAGTCACCGTCTCGGTGGCGGCGATGCCGTGGGCGCGGCCGAGCTCGAAGTCGTCGGCGCCGTGGCTGGGCGCGGTGTGGACCAGACCGGTGCCGGCATCGACCGTGACGTGGCCGCCGGGCAGGAACGGCACCTCGAAGTCGTAGCCCTGCCCCGCCAGCGGATGGCGGGCGACCGAGCCGGACAGCTCCGAGCCGGCGAACCTGTCGATCGCGGTCCAGGCGGTGACGGCGAGGTCCTTCGCCACCGTCTCGGCCAGCGCCGTGGCCAGCAGCAGCGTCTCGCCGACCTTCGCCAGGCTGCCCTCGGCCACGGCGTCGACCTTGTAGACGCCGTATTCGAAATCCGGGCCGTAGGCGATGGCGCGGTTGGCAGGCAGGGTCCAGGGCGTGGTGGTCCAGGCCACGGCCGCGGCGCCCTCCAGCGACGGCCGCGATGCCTTGGCCAGCGGGAAGCGCACCCAGACCATGTCGGAGGTCAGGTCCTGGTACTCGACCTCGGCCTCGGCCAGGGCGGTCTTCTCCACCACCGACCACAGCACCGGCTTCAGCCCGCGATACAGGCCGCCGTTCAGCAGGAACTTGTGGATCTCGCGGACGATCTGGGCTTCGGCCGCGTCGGTCATGGTCAGGTAGGGATCGGCCCAGTCGCCCATCACGCCGAGGCGCTGGAACTGCTCCGACTGCACCCCGACCCAGTGCCGGGCGAAGGCGCGGCATTCCTCGCGGAACTGCAGCACCGGGACTGCGTCCTTGTCCTGGCCGGCCTTGCGGTACTTCTCCTCGATCTTCCACTCGATCGGCAGGCCGTGGCAGTCCCAGCCCGGGACATAGACCGAATCCCGGCCCAGCATCTGCCGGGTGCGGACGACGATGTCCTTCAGGATCTTGTTGACCGCGTGGCCGATATGGATGTCGCCATTGGCGTAGGGCGGGCCGTCATGCAGGACGAACTTCTCGCGCCCCTTCGAGGCGGCGCGGATCCGGCCCAGCAGGTCGATCGCCGCCCAGCGGGCCAGCAGCTCCGGCTCCTTCTGCGGCAGGCCGCCGCGCATCGGGAAATCCGTCTTCGGCAGGAAGACGGTGGATCGATAGTCGGAAGCAGCCGGGGCGGCACCCGGAGTTTCGGCGGGCTGGGCGGTCATGACATGAAGGCTCGTGGATCCACGCGGGGCTCAATACCCGCTTTGAGGCTCGGATGCCAGCCGCACGACCCGGCCGGGCCGTGGGCGGCATGATGCGAGGGGTGCGCGCGGCGCGGTGACCCGACCCCCTTCAGAGGGCCGGGCGGATAATTCGGAACAGGGCGACCTGCTTGCGCATGGATCCCATCGTACCGGATGGATGGCCATGGTCAAGCCGCGGGGAGTCGCGGGCCTACCGCGCCAGCACCTGCCGGGCGGCCTCGCAGTCGCGGTCGATCTGGGCGACCAGCGCCTCGAGGGAGTCGAATTTCTCCTCGCCGCGCAGCCGCTCCACCAGCTGCACCCGCAGGTGGCGGTGGTAGAGGTCGCCGGAGAAGTCGAAGAGATAGGCCTCGAGCAGCGGCGTCTCGGTCCGCCACATCGGCCGGATGCCGAGGCTGGCGACGCCGTCGTGCCACACCAGCGGCCCGCCTTCGTCCACGGCGCAGCGCACGGCATAGATGCCGTAGGCCGGGCGCAGGAAGTCGCCGAGCTCGACATTGGCGGTCGGGTAGCCGAGCTCGCGGCCGCGCTTGTCGCCGTGCTCGACCCGGCCCTCGATCTCCCACGGCCGGCCCAGGATCTCGGCGGCGCCGCGCGTGTCGCCTGCGGCCAGCAGTTCGCGCGCCCGGCTGGAGGAGTAGAGGCCGCCGGTCTCGTCCGCGGCCTGGGTGACGATGGTGACGCCGAAGCCGAGCTGCCGGCCGAAGGTGGTCAGCGTCTCGGGCGTGCCGGCGCGGCGATGGCCGAAGCAGAAATCATAGCCGACCACGACATGGCGGGCGCCGAGCGCCCCGACCAGAACGGTCCGGATGAAGTCCTCGGCCGAGCGGGCGGCGAAGGCCCAGTCGAAATGCAGCACCACATGCAGGTCGACGCCCAGCGCCTCCAGCAGCCGTGCCTTGATCCGGAACGGGGTCAGGCGGAACGGCGGATCGTCGGGGCGGAACAGGCTGCGCGGATGCGGCTCGAAGCTGAGCACGCAGAGCGGCGCGCCGAGCCGCTGCGCCTCGGCCCGGGCGGCCGCGACCACGGTCTGGTGGCCGCGATGCACGCCGTCGAAATTGCCGATGGCGACCACCGCGCCGCGCGCCGCTGCCGGCAGGTTTTCGGTGTGGCGGAAGATCTGCATGGGCCTCGTCTCAGCCCGGCCGGTCGTGCCGGGCCCGTTGGATATAGCGAGGACCGGCGCCGCCAGCCAGGGGGCAGGGCGGCGCGGGCTATGACGGCGTCGCGCCCATCCGGCGGCGGCCGGGCAGCAGCAGCGCGGTCGGCGCCAGGCGGCGCTGCACCAGATAGATCGGCCCGGCCGGCATGTTGTCGGTGACCACCAGATGCAGCGTCACCGTGCCGCCGGGCGGGATGGTGCCGCCTTCGAAGACGAGGCCGTCATGCGGCTCGTCGATCACCCGGCCGGCGGCGAAGCCCTCGGCCCAGATCGACCGCGCCACATGCGGGCCCTGGGCGAAGGACAGGCCGTCGTCATAGGTGCTGCCTTCGCCGCGCTGCCGCTCCAGCTCCACCGGGAAGTCGTGCCAGGCCTGGCCGGTGTCGTTGCGCACGATCTTGGTCAGGGCAAAGCCGGTGAGATGCGCCGTGGCGATGCGGTTGCCGAAGCCGGCGGCCAGCCCGGTGATGGTCAGGGCCGCCTCGCCGCCGCCGGTGATCCGCTCGACCACCACGAAGGGGTCGTCGAGCCGTCCGGTCCCGGTCGCCGATTCGAGCACGAAGCCGCCCTCGGCATCGCTGAACACCAGCCCCGCGGCCGAGACCTCCCCCGCCCGCGCCGAGCC
The DNA here is from genome assembly GCF_916619195.1 of Inquilinus sp. Marseille-Q2685. Lineage (NCBI taxonomy): Bacteria > Pseudomonadati > Pseudomonadota > Alphaproteobacteria > Rhodospirillales > Rhodospirillaceae > Inquilinus > Inquilinus sp. Marseille-Q2685. Next base: position 257,451 of record NZ_CAKAKL010000002.1, on the reverse strand, counting down.
CGACATTCCCAGACACAGCAGCAGGCCCGCCAGCACGCGGCGCGCGGCGCCCCTCACGGCCCGGCCCGGGCGACACGCAGCGGCGGCGGCAGCGCCGCGGTCGGCTGGATCCGCCGCTGCACGACGTAGAAGCTGTCCGACGGGGTGTTGTCAGTGACCACGACGCGCAGCACCACCGTGCCGCCGGGCGGCACCGCGCCGTCATGGAACAGCACCATGTCGCGCGGCTCGTCATACATCTGGGCCGCGGTGAAGCGGTCGGCCCGGATGCCGCGCACCGCCTCCGGCGCCTGGGCGAAGGACAGCCCGTCGCCATAGGGGCTCTGGTCGCCGCGCCGCTCCTGCAGCTCGACCGGGAAGTCGCGCCAGGTCTCCGCAGTGTCGTTGCGCACCACCTTGACCAGGGCGAAGCCGGCCAGATGCGCGGTGCCGACGCGGTTGCCGAAGGCCGGAGTCAGCCCGGTGACGGTCAGCGCGGCCTCGCCCTTGCCGGTGATCCGCTCGACCACCACGAAGGGGTCGTCGAGCCGCCCGGTCCCGGTCGCCGATTCGAGCACGAAGCCGCCTTCCGCGTCGCTGAAGGTGATCCCCGCGACCGTCATCTCTGCCGCGTGGGCGGCCACCCCCCATGCCGCCAGGACGATGACGGGGGCGCATGACGCCAAGCGCCTCATCCCTTCAGTGTGGCCGTCCCCCGCCTCGCGGTAAAGGCCGACACGCACCGGTTCGATTTGCATTGATTTTTCATAAACGTTTATCTAACAACGCCTCGCGCAACCGGCCTGCCGGATCCGACCCGCGAGCGTCATGACCACCGCGCTGACCGAGGCTGCGATCGCCGTTCTCCGGGCGAACGACTGCGGCGACCGCACCGCGCCGACATCCTCCGCCCCTCCCCCGGCGCAGCAGGGCCGGGCGTCCTGCCTGGTCGCGCTCGGCCTCGCCAAGTTCGATGAGGACCGCGCCTGGACCGAGATCGAGAGCCTGCTGGCCGGGCAGCGGCCGGACGGCATGGTTCCGCACCTTTCGGTCCGCGGCCGGCGAGCGGCCGGCCTGACGCAGCCGCCGGTCGCCGCCACCGCCGCCCGCCATCTGTTCGAGCAATGCGGGGTGCGGCGCGCGCGGCCGCGCCTGCGGCTGCTGGCGCCGAAGCTTCTGGCCTGGCACCGCTGGTTCGCCGCGGCGCGGGACCCCGAGGGCACCGGGCTGGCGGCCATCATCGATCCCCGGGAAAGCGGGATGGAGGGCAGCCCGGCCTGGGATGCGGCCGCCGCCCCGGTCCGCGTCGCCGATATCGGCGTCAACGCGATCCTGCTGCGCGCCAACCGCGATCTGCGCTTCCTGCTCGACATGATCGACGACCGGGCCGGCATGGCCGAGGTCGACCGCATGATTGCCCGGACCCGCGCGGCGCTGGAGGCCTGCTGGAACGAGGCGGACGGCCTGTACCATTCGCGCGACCTCCGCAGCGGGCAGGCGATCCGCCGGCCCGCCATCGGCGGCGTCCTGCCGCTCTATGCCGATCCGACCCTGGCGGTGCGGCACCCGGCCCTGCCCGCCCGGCTGGAGCGCTGGCTGGACCAGGCCGCGGTCGCGGTGCCGAGCTTCGAGCCCGGCCGGGCGGAATTCGAACCCCGGCGTCCCTGGCGCGGCGCGGTCTGCCTGGCCGCCACCTGGATGCTGCATGACGGCCTCCGGCGCGCCGGCCGTCGGGACTTGGCCGCGCGCATCCGCCGCGACAGCATGGCCGTTGTGGCCCGGAGCGGCTTTCGCGAATACTTCGACCCGATCACCGGCGAGGGGCTCGGCGGCACCGGCGCGTCCCGGACCGCGGCCATGGTGCTGCTGTTCGCCGGGATCGAGGACTGACCAGGACGGCGGAACGGGCGAATGGCGGATCGCAAACGGGTGGGCATCGTCGAACTCGCCCGATCGCTTAGACTGTCGACCTACACCGTCTCCCGCGCGCTCAACGGCCACAGCGACGTCGCCGACGACACCCGCAAGCGGGTGGTGGCCGCGGCGGCGGAGGTCGGCTACAGGCCGAACGCCCTTGGCCGCACCCTGCGCCGCGGCCGGGCCGACGCCGTCGGCTTCCTGCTCACCCCCTCGCCCACCGCGCTGGTTGACAGCTATTTCCTGCCGCTCCTGACCGGCATCGACGCGGTGCTGGCGCCGGCGGGCTATGCCGTTCTGGTCGCCGGCGCCGCGCCGGACGAACAGGAGACCGAGACGCTGCGCCGGCTGGTCGAGGGCCGGCGGGTCGACGCCGTGATCCTGACCCGCGTGCGGGTCGGCGATCCGCGCGCCGACTATCTGCGCCGCCAGGGCTTCCCCTTCGTCATGCTGGGCCGTGACGGCGACCGGCCGGAGACGCCCTTCGTCGACGCCGACCATCGCGCCACCGGCCGGGCCGCGACCGCCTGGCTGGCCGCCCGCGGCCATCGCCGCATCGCCCTGATCAACACGCCGGCGCAGGTCAACGCCAGCCGCCAGCGCCTGCTCGGATGGCAGGAAGCACTGGCGGCCGCCGGCCTGGCCGCCGACCCCGACTGGCACCGCTGCGGCGACTACACCGCCGAAGCCGGCCGGCGGCAGACCGCCGCCCTGCTGGCGCTGTCGCCGCGGCCGACCGCGATCCTGTGCGGCAATGACGAGATGGCGTTCGGCGCCGTCGAGGCGGCGCGCGCCGCCGGCCTGTCCGTCGGCAGCGACGTCTCGATCATCGGCTGCGACGACATCCCGATCGCGGCGCTGGCCAACCCGCCCCTGACCACCTTCCGCACCTCGCTGCGCCCCTTCGGCGAGCGCCTGGCCGAGCAGCTGCTGGCCCTGCTGCGCGGCGAGACCCCGCCCTCGCATCTGGTGGTGCCGGAGCTGGTCGAGCGCGGCTCGGCCGGGCCGGCGCCGGCTTAGCCGGGCTAGTCCAGCCGCAGGTCGTCGCGCCGGACCACGTCGGGCAGCGGCCCGAGCGCCCGCAGCAGCTCGGCCACGCTGCGGCCCTCGACCGGATGGACCCAGCCGGCAGCGACGTCGGCGGCAGGCGCCAGGACGAAGCCGCGCTCCGCCATCCGCGGATGCGGCACCACCAGATCCGGCCGGCCGATGACGCGGTCGCCGTAGAGCAGCAGGTCGATGTCGATCAACCGCGGCCCGTTGGGCCGGCTGGGCACCCGGCCGATCTCCGCCTCCGCCGCCTTCAGCCGCGCCAGCAGCGCCTCGGGCGCGAGCCCGGTCCGGGCGGCGACGCACATGTTGAGGAAGGCGGGCTGGTCGGTGTCGTACATCGGTGCCGTCTCGTAGACGGCGGAGGCGGCGTCGATCGTCGTCTCGCGGCGCAGCCAGGCGATCGCCCGGCGCAGATTGGCCGTGCGGTCGCCGAGATTGGTGCCGAGCGCGAACAGGACGGGGACCATGGCGTGCTCCAGGACGCTTGCTCCGGGCCCGGGCCGATTCCGGGCCACGCCGCGAATCGGCCGATCGGTGTCGCGGCCCCAGTGGCAGGGGGCGCCGGCGTTATGGCCTTGTCCGGCTGAAATGTCGAGCCGGGGGCGCCGTCGTGGTGTATTCCGGGCCGGACGCTGAACGGGACCTCGCCATGGCCGAAGCCGCCGCCCTGCTGGGAAAGCCGATCGCCGAGCGGATCCGGTCGCGGATCCTGGAGGAGACTCCGCCCGGCCTCCGCCCCTGCCTGGCCGTGGTGGTGGCCAGCGACGACGCGGCGGTCGCCCGCTACGCCGCCGCCAAGCAGCGCACCGCCGATGCGCTCGGCCTCGGCTTCCGGGTCGAGACGGTCGATCCGGCCGGCGGCCAGGCCGCGCTCGACGCCCGCATCGCCGCGCTGTCGGCCGATCCCGGCGTGCACGGCATCCTGATCGAGCTGCCGCTGGCCGCCGGGCTGGATGTCGAGGTCGCGATCCGGCAGCTCGACCCGCGGAAGGATGTCGACGGGCTGACGCCGCACAATCTCGGCCTGATCGCCGCCGGGCGCGAGGCCGATGCGCTGCTGCCGGCCACCCCGGCCGCCTGCATCCGGCTGGCCGAGGCCGCCGCGGAGCTGAAGGGCACCCGGGCCGTGGTGGTCGGCCGCGGCCGCGCCGTCGGCCGGGCGCTGGCGCCGATGTTGGTCAACCGCGACGCCACGGTGACGGTGTGCCACAGCCGCACCCGCGACCTGGCCGCCGCTGTCGCCGCCGCCGACATCGTCTTCGTCGCCGCCGGCCGGCCCGGCCTGGTCACTGGGGCGATGGTCCGGCCGGGCCAGGTGGTGGTCGACGCAGGCATCTCGGTGGTCGAGGGCCGGGTGGTCGGCGACGTCGATGCCGACGGCGTCCGCCCGGTCGTGGCGGCACTGACGCCGGTGCCGGGCGGCGTCGGACCGCTGACCGCGACCCTGATCTTCGCCAACCTGCTGCAGGCCATGGACCTGCAGCGCCGCGCCGGGAGGGTGTGATGACCGCCGAGACAGAAGACAGCCTGTGGCGCTGGCCGCTCGCCACCTTCCGCGACACGCTGGCCAGCGATTCGCCGACCCCCGGCGGCGGTTCCGCCGCCATGGTGTCGGCGACGCTCGGCCTCGGCCTCGTGGTGATGGCGCTGCGCATCACCGCCAACAAGACGGCCGACCGGGGCTTCCTCGACACGCTGATCCTGTCGGGCGAGCGGCTGATCGCCGAGCTGTCGGCCCATGCCGAGGCCGACATCGCCGTGTTCGACGCCTATATGGCGGCGCTGAAGCTGCCGAAGGCGACCGAGGAGGAGAAGGCGGCGCGCCGCGAGGCGCTGCGGCAGGCGACGGTCGCCGCCACCGAGGTCCCGTTGAACGCGGCCCAGACCGCGCTGGAGGGCATCGACCTCGCCAACCAGGCCGCCACGCTGGCGGCGACCCAGATCGTCAGCGATGTCGGCGCCGGGGCCGCGACCCTGCGCGGCGCGGTCGAGGCGGTGCTCTACGCCGTCGACGTCAACCTGCGCGGCCTCGACGACGCCGCCCGCCGGCAGGTCTATGCCGAAAGCCGCGACCGTCTTCTGGCGACGGCCGAGCAGCGCGCGGCCGGCATCGCCCGGCTGGTTCGGGACCGACTGCGCTGAGACGGTGATTCTCCGCCCCCGGGGGGCTGTCTGCCACGACCGGCGGACGGGGCGGAGCAGCCGGGCTTCCCGGCGCAAGGAAGGGAATGACGGCCGGCCGCAGATCCTTGAGCCAACATATTGCAATTGCTCATGAATCTTCGGATTCGGAAAAATCCGGACCGCCGCCGGCCCTGTCACGGTCTTGTTGCATTCGCGCCGTCTCGCCGATGACGCTGCTTTTCGGTTTCCAAAATCCAAACAATCAGTTAACCCGGTCGCGAATGGCCGTGCAGGGCAGTGGTGCATCGCTGCAACACTGCGCGAAATTCGCAACAGCACGGTCCATTTCAATTGCGGTCTACGCCCGACCATCGTACATCCAAAGGGAGCGGTCTGGTCGCAGCCCTTGAAGGAAGCGGGGGACGAGACCTCGGTTGAACCGTGATCAGCGAGGTATTGGATATGAAGAAGAACTTGATGTACGCCGTCGGTGCGGCCGCCCTGCTCGTTGCAGCCCCGGCGATGGCGCAGGAGTATCAGGCCACTGGTCTCTATGTCGGTGCCGGCGCTGGCGTCAACATCCGCCAGGATGACAGCTGGAGCGTCAAGGGCACCAACATCGACGGCAAGTCGGAGTACGACATCGGCCCGGCCGGCAACATCTATCTCGGTTACGACTGGGGTTCGTTCCGTGCGGACGCCGAGGTGAGCCTGCGCACCAACAATCTCAATGAAGCCAAGGTCGGCGGCAACACCATCGCCAAGAACGGCCACTTCCGCACCATCGGCATTATGGCCAACGGCTACTACGACTTCGACTTCGGCTCGCCGTTCGTGCCGTACATCGGCGCCGGCGTTGGCGTCGCCCTGCTCGACGCCGAGTTGAAGGCTGGCGGCAACACGTTCAAGGATTTCAACACCCAGTTCGCCTATCAGGGCATCGCGGGTGTGTCGTACAACTTCTCGCCGAACCTGGCCGCGAACCTCGAGTACCGCTACCTCGGCAACACCGAGCCGACCTTCAGCGACCAGGGCGTCAAGCTGAAGTACGACAGCAGCAACAACCACACCATCCTGGTCGGCGTCCGCTACACCTTCGCCCCGGCCCCGGCTCCGGTCGAGCAGGTCGAGACGGTGGCGGGCCGCAGCTACCTGGTGTTCTTCGACTTCGACAGCTCGCGTCTGACCCCGGAAGCCAAGCAGATCGTGGCCTCGGCCGCGGCTGACGCCCTCCAGGGCAAGACTACCCGCATCGACGTCACCGGCCACACCGACCGTTCGGGTTCGGACCGGTACAACCAGGCCCTGTCGGTGCGTCGCGCCGAGTCGGTCCGCCGCGAGCTGGTTGCGGACGGCGTTGCCGACAGCCTGATCGTCACCCGCGGCGTCGGCGAGTCCGATCCGCTGGTCCCGACCGCCGACGGTGTGCGCGAGCCGCAGAACCGCCGCGTCGAGATCGTCATCAACTAAGACGGTCTTTAAAGATCCCATCGGGAGAGGGGGGCGTCCTTCGGGGCGCCCCTTTCTTCATCCGGGGTCCGGCAAGTACAGTCAAAGCAAAGGGCCGCCCCATCGCCGGGACGGCCCTTTGCTTTTGCCGGCAGGCGGAAGGGATCAGCCCGCCGCGGCCCCGCGCGCGACGAAGCCGGCGTTGGCGAAGCCGGGCTTGGCATAGGCCAGCGGCAGGCCGGACGCCGGGTCGTCGATGACGCCGCCGGCGGCCCGCAGCACGGCGTCGGCCGCCGCGGTGTCCCATTCCATGGTCGGGCCGAAGCGGGGATAGAGATCCGCCTCCCCCGCCGCGATCAGCGCGATCTTCAGCGAGCTGCCGAGGATCCGGCGCTCGGCGACGCGGCGCCCCTGCAACCCCGCATCCAGCTTCGGATCGTCGCGGTGCGACCGGCTGGTCAGCACCACCAGCCCCTCCATGGGCGGCGGCCGCACCGCGATCCGCCGCGGCGCCTCGTCGCCCCGCTGCTGCCAGGCCATGCCGCCGGCCGCCCAGAAGCGGCGATCGAAGGCCGGCGCCTCGACCACGCCGAGCACCGGCACGCCCTTCACCACCAGGCCGATATTGACGGTGAACTCGCCGTTGCGGCGCAGGAACTCCTTGGTGCCGTCGACCGGGTCGACCAGCCAGAAGCGATCGGCCGCGGCCGGAATGCCGTGCGCGGCGCAATGCTCCTCGGCCACCACCGGCACGCCCGGCAGCAAGGCGCGGAGGCCGGGCAGGATCAGCGCCTCGGCGGCGTGATCCGCGGCGGTGACCGGACTGCCGTCGCCCTTGCGCAGGGTGGCGCCGTCGAAGCTGTCGTAGATCTCGAGCACCACCCGGCCGGCGCGGCGGGCGAGGTCGACGACCGCCTCAACCGGCGGCAATGCGTCCGAGCTTGTCATGCCGCCTCGCGCAGTGCCGACCAGGTCTCGTCCAGCGCCAGACCGAAACGCCGCAGCATCTCCGCCACGCCGGCCTCGTCGATGATCATCGGCGGACAGAAGGCGACCGCGTCGCCCGGCATGGCGCGGGTCAGGAGGCCGTGCGCCTGGGCGCGCCGGACCAGCCCGGCGCCGACGCCCCTGGCCTTGTCGAAATTGGTCCGGGCGGCCTTGTCGGCGACCAGCTCGGCCGCCGCGATCAGGCCGAGGCCGCGCACCTCGCCGACCAGCGGATGGCCCGCATGGCGGCGCAGGCCCTCCTGCAGCGCCGCGCCGACCCGCCGCACCCGGCCGACGATGTCGGTCTCGCGATAGATCTTCAGCGTCTCCAGCGCCACCGCCGCGGCTACCGGATGGCCGCCATAGGTGTTGCCGTGGCCGAACAGCCCGTGTTTGTCGCTGCCCGCCACCAGCGCCTCATAGACCGGGCCGGAGACCAGCGTCGCCGCGATCGGCAGGAAGCCGGCCGAGAGCTGCTTGGCCACCGTCATGATGTCCGGCCGGATGCCGAACGTATCGCAGCCGAACCAGTTGCCGGTGCGGCCGAAGCCGCAGATCACCTCGTCGGCGATGAACAGCACGTCGTGGCGGCGCAGCACCGCCTGCACCTTCTCGAAATAGGTGCGCGGCGGCACGACCACGCCGCCCGCGCCCATCACCGGCTCGGCGATGAAGGCGGCCACCGTCTCCGGCCCCTCGGCCTGGATCACGGCCTCCAGCTGCCCGGCCAGCCGGGTGGCATAGTCCTCCTCGCTCTCGCCCGGCTCGGCGCCGTGATAGTGATGCGGCGTGTCGACATGCACCACCCGGCCGACCGGCAGGTCGAAGCCGTCCTGGGCATAGGCCAGGCCGGTGAGGCTGCCCGACATCACGGTGACGCCGTGATAGGCCTTGCGGCGGGCGATGATCTTCTTCTTCTCCGGCCGGCCCAGCGCGTTGTTGACGTACCAGGCGATCTTGACCGCGAGGTCGTTGGCTTCAGAGCCGGAATTGACGAACAGCGCCCGCTCCAGCGGCTTCGGTGCGATCGCCATCAGCGCCTCGGCCAGGTCGACCAGCACGTCCGGCACCTTGCCGGCGAAGGCATGATAGAAGGGCAGCTGCCGCATCTGCCGCGTCGCCGCCTCGACCAGCCGCTCCTGGTCGAAGCCGAGCCCGGCGCACCAGAGCCCGGCCAGCCCCTCGATGTATTCGCGCCCTTCCTCGTCATAGACGTGGATGCCCTTGCCGCGGCTGATCACCATCGGCCCGGTTTCGCGATGGGCGCTGAGATTGGTATAGGGGTGCAGCAGATAGGCGACGTCGCGCGCGGCGGTGGAGTTGGGGATCACGGGCGGCGTCCTCCGGCTGGTCGTTGGCGTCCGCCATCGTTACCGAAAGGCAGGGCCTCCGTCCCGGGCGTTTCGCGCATGGCAGGCCCGGAGCCGGGCGCCGCGGGCCGGAAGCAGCGTTTCGGCGTCACCCCGGTGGCCCGGCGGAAGTCGCGGATGAAGGCGCTGGCCGACCCGAAGCCGAGATCATGCGCCACGGCGGTGACCGAGGCGCCTTCGGCGAGCCGGGTCAGCGCGGCCCGCAGCCGGACCTGCCGGCGCCAGGCGGTGAAGCTCATCCGCGCCTCGCGCTGGAATGCCCGGGCCAGCGACCGGGTGGTGGTGCCCAGCCGCACCGCCCATTCGGCCAGGGTCCCGGCATGCGCCGGCTCCGCCGCCAGGGCCGCCTCGATCCTCCGCAGCGCCGGCGACGCCAGGGGCTGCAAGAACAACCGGGGCGCCGGCTCCAGCCGCAGCTCGTCGGCGAAGACCAGGCAGAGGCGATGCCGGGCCCGGCCCGCCGCGCCTCCGTCCTCCAGCGCCAGGATCACCTCGCGCAGCAGCGGGCTGACGGCGACGACGCCGCAACGATCCGGCAGCCGGCGCAACAACGGGCCGCGGCAATAGGCGCTGAGCATCTCGAACCCGGCGGAGGTCTCGACCCGGTGCTCCTCGCCCGCCGGCAGCCAGCAGCCCTGCAGCGGCGGCACGACCCATTGCCCGCGGCGGGTGTGCAGCACCATCACGCCGCGCCCCGGATAGATCAGCTGGGCGAGCGGATGATGGTGCCAGTGCCCCGAGAAGCCGGCCGGGAAGGGGTCGCGCTCGACCTGGATCCAGCTCTCCGCCACGCGATCCCGTTGGTGTCCGTTCCAGCACATAGTCTGTCAGATCATACGGTATCGGACGCCCGTTGAGCAGCCTAGGCTCCCCGCAACCAGAGGAGGAGCCACATGACCCCGACCATGATGGTGCCGCGGACGGAGCCCGCGCCCAGCCCGCCCCGGGACAGCAGGCAGGAGCTGCTGGCCGCGCTGCGCGCCCTTCGACCGGCCTCGGTGCTGGATGTGGGCTGCGGCGTGGGCGCCCTGCTGCGGGCGGTCGCCGCCGACGGCGCGGTGCGCGGCGTCGGCCTCGCGCCGGAGGAGGCCGCCGCCGAGCGCGCGAGGGCGGCGGGGCTGGACGTCCAGCCCGGCCGGGCCGAGGCCCTGCCCTTCGCCGACGGCAGCTTCGATGTCGTCACCCTGGAGTACGTCGCCCATCACGTCGAGCACCTGCCCAGGGCCCTGCGGGAGGCGGCGCGGGTGGCCCGCCGCGCCGTCCTGGTCCTGGACGGCTGGTACGACGAGGCGCTGCCGTCGCAGCGGGTGATGCGCGACCTCGACGGCTGGCGGAAGCGGATCGACCGCCGGCTCGGCATGGTGCACAACCCCTGCCCCAAGCCGTACGACCTGATCGACCCGCTGCTCGCCTGCGGTCCGTTCGAGATCGACTATGCCTGCCGGCTGGAGCTGACCCCGCGACCGCTGGCCGAGCTGGAGGCGGCGGCCCGGCGGCACCTGGAGGCCATCGCCCCGGCGCCCGAGCTGGCGGCGGAGCTGGACCGCATCCTCGACGACGGCCGGCTGCACGGCTGCACCGACGCCGGCACCCTGCTGCTCGCGGCGCGCTGGCCCTAACGCGCGCTGCCGCTCGGCGATGCGGCCATGTCCGCCGGCACGCGCGGAGACACCAGCCGCAGCGCCTCGGCCAAGCGGCGGATCAGGATCGCGGCCGCCGGGATGCGGCGCAGAGCCGGCAGCTCCACCAGGGTCCAGGACAGAAAGGCCACCGGCAGGGTGATCAGCACCATCAGCAGGAAGAGCTGCGGCCACAGGAGGCCGGGCCACAGGCTGATCAGGATCTGACCGATCGGCCAGTGCCAGATATAGGTGGAATAGGACAGCTCGCCGACCCGGCCGTAGCCGAGGATCCACCCCTTCGGAACCAGGGCGAGCCACAGCCCGGCCAACGTCAATGTCAGGATCGACGCCGGCTCGGCCCAGGGGGTGCCCCGCACCAGCACGGTCACGCCGCCGAGCAGCGCCACCAGCCAGAGCGACACCGGAATCCAGCGGCGGTAATGATAGACCGCGACGCCGATCATGAAGCTGATGCCGAAGCAGGCCGTGGCTTCGACGGGTTCCACCAGGCGGAGATCGGTGCCGAAGGTGATGCCCAGGTAGAGGGCGGCGACGGCGGCCAGCGTCAGAGGCAATCGCCGCGGTGCGAGCCACCCGGCCGCCCACAGCAGTGCCAGCACGATGTAGCAGACGACCTCGTAGACCAGCGTCCACAGCGACGCGTTGACCTCGGTCGACCTCGTCACGGCCTCGAACATGCCCGGCAGGCCGGGCACGAACAGGCCGCTCGCCGCCTTCGGCACGAAGAGCCAGGTGTCGAGCCGGCTGAAATAGTCGAGGACGGGCAGGCTGGTCATCAGCGGACCGATCACGAAGACCATGACGGCGGAGAACAGCAGCAACGGCGGGACGATCCGCATCAATCGGGCTGCGGCATAGGCGCTGAGCGAGGACCTCCGGTCCAGGCTCATCGCCACCATGATGCCGCTGAAGACGAAGAAGAGACGCAGCGCATTCTTCCCCATGAGGATGAGCGCCCACCGGAACTGCGGATCCCGCTCCGTATAGTACTGCTCCATGCCGCCGATCAGGATCGAATGCGCGAAGATGATGAACAGCGCGCCGATCATGCGGCACAGGTGGAAGTTGTTCTGCCGCCGCTCCATCGCCTGTTGCAGTGTCAGCAAGCGGACCTCCTTCGCGACCGGTCGCCGCCGTACCGCGCGGCGCCGCGCCGGGGTCATGCATGGCGGCATGCCCAATTGTCTGATGGATGATCCGGCACGACAGGAAAATCGGGCAAGGCGGCCACAAGGCGGACGGAGTCACCCGAAGGAGGGAGGGGCCTTGTCAGCCCTCCTGCACCTCGTGCCGGCGGCCGAGCGCCACGGCGAGGGTCAGGGCCAGGCAGGGGGTGGCCGACAGCGAGCGGAACGCGTCGATCTCGCCCTCATGCACCACGAAGCAGGCATCGGCGATCGGATAGACCGGGCTGAGGTCGCTGTCGGTGATGGCGACGATCGGCACCCCGGCGGCCCGGGCCCGGCGCGCCACCTCCTGCACGTCCGGGGCGTAGCTGCGGAAGGTGACGACGAACAGCGCGTCGCCCGGGCGGATCGCGCGCGACTGCTCGGCCAGCATGCCGCCGAAATTGTCGAGCAGATGCACCGGCCGGTCGAGCTGGGCCAGCAGGTAGGAGAGATAGACCGCGATCGGGAACGACCGGCGCTGGGCCGCCAGATGGATGCAGTCCGCCCGCGCGAGGATGTCGACCGCCCGGGCGAAGACCGCCGGGTCGACGTCGCCGCGCAGCCGCTCCAGCGCGCCGACCGAGATGTCGATGAAGGCGTTGAGCGGGCCGGACGGCGCCTCCGCCCCGCCGAAGCGGGCGTCGAGCGTGCGGATGCGCGCCTCGTAGCTGGGCATCCTCTCCACCAGCTGGGCCCGGAACAGGCGCTGCATCTCGGAGAAGCCGTCGAAGCCCAGCGCCTGGGCGAAGCGGACCAGGGCCGAAGGCTGGACCTCGGCCTTGGCGGCGATCACCGCCACCGTCTCCAGCGCGATCACGTCGGGATGGGCCAGGGCGAATTCGGCGATGGTCTTGAGCCGCTTGCTCAGCGCCGGATACCGGGCGGCGATGGCGCCCCGCAGCGCCTCGAAGCTGTCCGGCGCCGGCTCGACCGCGGCCGCTTCCGTCCCTGCCATGAAGGTTCGTTCCAAACGTTCCAAGTCTTGGAACAATAATCTCAAATCTGGCGGCGTGGAAACGGCATTCGCTGTGGCCCGGCCGCAGCACGAGTGGTATAGACCATCTGGCGCGGTGACGCTGCCGGCGCGGCTTGCTAGCGTCCCGCGCGACAGCATTCCAGGACCGAGGGCATGGCGATCCGCATCCATATCGGCGTCGACGGCGGCGCGACCGGCACCAGGCTCCGCGCCGTCGATCCGGAGGGCCGCGTGCTGGGCGAGGGCACGGCCGGCCCGTCCAGCCTGACGCTCGGCGTCGACGGCGCCTGGGCCCAGATCCGCATCGCGCTGGACGCCGCCGGAATCGCCGAGGCGGACTTTTCGGACGCCGTGCTGGCTTGCGGCCTGGCCGGCACCGGCCGGCCGGACAAGCGCGCCGAGTTCCGCGCCAAGGCACCCGGCTTCGCCCGGCTGCGCCTGTCCTCCGACGCCCATGCCACGACGCTGGGCGCCCATGGCGGCCGGCCCGGCGCCGCGATCGCGCTGGGCACCGGCACGGTCGGCGGCGCCCTGTATGCCGACGGCACCACCCGCCAGGTCGGCGGCTGGGGCCTTCCGGTCGGCGACGAGGGCAGCGGCGCCTGGCTGGGCCTGAAGGCGCTGGGCGAGGCGCTGCAGCTGCTGGACGGCCGGGACGTCGACCCGCCCGGCGGCTCCGCCTTGCACCGGGCCATGTTCGAGACCTGCGGCGCCACCCCGCCGGAGCTGCTGTCCTGGACCTATCAGGCGCCGTCGACCAAATACGCCACGCTGGCGCCGATCGTGGTGCGGCTGGCGGGCGAGGGCGACCCCGCCGCGGCGCGGCTGATGCGGCAGGCCGGACATGAGGTCGACCGGCTGGCCCGCGCGCTCGACCCGGACGGCACCCTGCCCTTCTGTGCCGGCGGCAGCCTGGCGGCGCCGCTGCGCCCCTATATGGACCCGACGATCGTCGCCCGGCTGCGCCCGCCGCAGGGCGACGCCCGCGACGGCGCCGTGCTGCTGGCCCGGTCCCTGGCCCCCGGCGAAGCCTGGAGCGACGCATGACCAAGACCCTCGAAGGCCGGATCCTGACGCCGCACGGCTGGGTCGCCGGCCGGATCGGCTTCGACAGCCATATCCGCAGCATCGAACCGGTCGACGGCGTCGAAGGCCCGATGATCGTCCCGGGCTTCATCGACCTGCACTGCCATGGCGGCGGCGGCGCCGACGCCATGGAGGGCGAGGCCGCGATCCGCACCCTGGCCCGCACGCATGCTCGGCACGGGACGACGTCGCTGCTGGCCACCACCATGACCTCGCCGGTCGAGGAGATCGAGACGGCGCTGGACGGCGCCGGCCGGGTGATCGCGGGACGGCGGCCGGGCGAAGCGCGGGTGCTGGGCGTGCATCTGGAAGGCCCGTTCATCAGCCCGGACCGGCTGGGCGCCCAGCCGCCCTATGCCATCCCCGCCGACCTCGTGCGCATGGCGGATTTCTGCGACCGCGCCGACATCCGGGTCGTCACCTGGGCGCCGGAGGCCGACCCCGACGGCAGCCTGCAGGCCTTCCTGGCGGCCCGAGACATCCGGGTGCAGCTGGGCCATTCCTCCTGCGACTACGAGACCGCGGCCGAAGCCTTCTCGCGCGGGGTCGACGGCGTCACCCATATGTTCAACGCCATGACGGCGCTGCACCACCGCGCCCCCGGCATCGTCGGCGCCGCCCTGGCCCATGCCGAGCATGCCGAGCTGATCCCCGACCTGCTGCACGTCCATCCCGGCGCCATCCGCGCGGCGCTGCGGGCGATCCCGCAGCTCTACGCCGTCACCGACGCCACCGCCGCCAGCGGCATGCCGGACGGCGACTATCGGCTGGGCCGCTACACGGTGCGCAAATGCGGCAACGGCGTGCGGCTGGACGACGGCACCCTGGCCGGCAGCTGCCTGACCATGGACCGCGCCTTCGCCAACTTCGTCGCCATCGGCCTGGCGCCGGAGGAGGCGTCGCGCCGCACCTCGACCCTGGCCGCCGACTATCTCGGCCTGGCCGATCGCGGCCGCCTGGCGCCCGGCGCCTGGGCGGACATCGTCGTTCTCGACGCCGACCTGCGGGTCACGGGCGTCCATGTCGAAGGAGAGTCGATTGACCTCGATCATGCTTGAGGAGGCGCGCGAGGCCCCGGCCCGCATCGCCGACCTCCTGGCCGCCGACGCGGATCTGGTCCGCGACCTGGCCGCCCGGCTGCGCGCCGACCGGCCGCGCTTCGCCGTGACCATCGCCCGCGGCAGCTCCGACCACGCCGCGACCTATGCCGCCTATCTGCTGGGCAGCCGGCTGGGCGTGGTCACCGCCTCGCTGCCGCCTTCGCTGGAGACGCTGGGCCATTCCGACCTGGACCTGAAGGGCAGCCTGGCCATCGCCGTGTCGCAATCCGGCCGCAGCCCGGACCTGGTGACGCCGGTGCGCCGCGCCCGCGAGCGCGGGGCCCTGACCGTCGCCGTGCTGAACTCGACCGACAGCCCGGCCGCCCAGGCCGCGGAGATCGTCCTGGACCAGCATGCCGGGCGCGAGCGCGCCGTGGCCGCGACCAAATCCTACATCGCCAGCCTGGTCGCCGCCGCCCGGCTGGTGGCCGAATGGGCCGAGGATGTGGAGCTGAAGGCCGCCCTGCAGCGCCTGCCCGAGGCGCTGGAGACCGCCGTGCGCAGCGACTGGTCGCCCGCCATCGAGGCGCTGGCGAAGGCCGACCGGATGATGGTCGCCGGCCGAGGCCTGAACCTGGCGATCGCGCAGGAGAGCGCGCTGAAGTTCAAGGAGACCTGCATCCTGCAGGCCGAGGCGATGAGCGCGGCCGAGATCATGCACGGGCCCAAGGCGCTGGTCGAAGCCGGCTACCCGGTGCTGGCCTATGCCCCGAACGACGGCGGGCGCGAGAGCGTGCTGAAGATGGCGGCGGAGTTCCGCGGCCTGGGCGCCGAGGTCCTGCTGGCGGGCGCGCCGGGGGTCGGGGGCGCGTCGCTGCCGCTGCCGCCGCCGCTGCACCCGGCGCTGGACCCGATCCTGGCGATCGGCGCCTTCTATCCCTTCGTCGCCGCCCTGTCCGAGGCCCGCGGCCTGTCGCCCGACGCACCGCGCAACCTGAGCAAGGTGACCGAGACGGTCTGATTCGGCTCAAATCCGATCAATCGCGCCCGGCCGGGGATACTTTCCTGACGGAATTCCCCGGCCGGCCGATCGAAACGAAATCCGGACGGGTCGAAACGCCGATTCTGTAACAAACGAATTCACGCCGGGCCCGCAATCGCTTTACCCTCTGCCCAAAGTGCGGGCATCCGGCCCGCCGGGATGAAGAGGGGAGATTCGCATGAGCAGATTCCGCAGCGGGACGATGGCCTCGGCCCTGGCCTTGGCCACCGTCTTCGGCGGATCGGCCGCCTGGGCCGACGTCA
The DNA here is from genome assembly GCF_916619195.1 of Inquilinus sp. Marseille-Q2685. NCBI lineage: Bacteria > Pseudomonadati > Pseudomonadota > Alphaproteobacteria > Rhodospirillales > Rhodospirillaceae > Inquilinus > Inquilinus sp. Marseille-Q2685. The sequence goes on along the minus strand of NZ_CAKAKL010000002.1, from coordinate 241,353 downwards.
CCATCGGGGCCGCCTTCGTGCTGAGCGGCGGCAACGCGCCTTACGGTCTGCAGGAGCGGCGCGGCGTGGAAGCGGCGGTCGAGGCGATCAACGCCGCCGGCGGGGTCAATGGCGAGAAGATCGTGGTCGAGTTCGGCGACGATGCCGGCGATCCGCGCCAGGCCGTGCAGGTCGCCAACGATATGGTCAACAAGAAGGTCGTCGCGGTCGTCGGCCACACCCTGTCGGGCGCCACCGTCGCCGCCGCCCCGGTCTATGACGAGGAAGGGATCATCATGATCACCCCCTCGGCCACCGCGGTGGACCTGACCGAGAAGGGCTACAAGACCGTGTTCCGCACCGTCGTCCGCGACGACCAGCAGGGCAAGGTCGCCGGCGCCTACATCGCCGAGAAGTTCAAGGACAAGAAGATCGCCTTCGTCCAGGATTCGACCACCTACGGCAAGGGCCTGGCCGACGCCACCAAGGCGGTGGTCAACGCCGCCGGGGTGAAGGAGACGGCCTATGAGACGATCACGCCGGGCGAGCTGGACTATTCGGCCACGATCTCGAAGCTGAAGGCCCAGGGCATCGACGTCGTCTATTACGGCGGCCTGTACAACGAGGCCGGCCTGCTGCTGCGGCAGATGCGCGACCAGGGGCTGCAGGCGCAGTTCATCTCCGGCGACGGCCTGTACGCTCAGGACTTCTGGTCGATCGTCGGCCCGGCCGGCGAGGGCGTGCTGCTGACCATCGACAACCCGCCCGAGACCAACCCGGCGGCGAAGGACGTGGTCGCGGCGCTGAAGGCCAAGAACATCGACCCGGCCGGCTACACCCTCTACGCCTATGCCGCGGTCCAGGTCTGGGCCGAGGCGGCGAAGAAGGCCGGCTCGACCGATCCGGAGAAGGTGGCGGCGGCGCTGCATGACGGCAGCGACTACAAGAGCGTGATCGGCGACATCGCCTATGACGCCAAGGGCGACCGCACCAAGTCCGGCTACGCCCTGTTCAAGCGCGTCGGCACGGCCTTCGAGCCGGTCAAGTAGACAGCGGACGGACCTATGCGAAGGGGGCCGGCCCCCAGCCGGCCCCTTTTTCTATGGCGGCTGCCGCAGCAGCCGCTCGTCGACCAGGAAGTCGACGCCGCGCAGCCAGGCCGCATCGGTGTCGCCGCGGATCTGGCCCTGGGCATGGGCGACATACTGCCCGCTGCGCAGATCGGCGACCCAGATGTCCATGGTCGAGATCAGGGTCGAGATCTTGTGCACGGCGGGCAGCACCGCCAGCTCCGCCCCGCTCTCCCGGGCCACCTCCAGCCAGCAGCCGCCGCAGCTGTAGCGCGGCGCCGTCGCCGCGACCTTCGCCGCCAGCGGAGCCAGGTCGACCGGCCGGTAGCGGCCGGACTGCTCCAGCTTGCGGGCCAGCTGTTCGGTGGCCAGGGCGATCCGCGCGTCATGGCCCGGCGACGCGGCCTCGCCGCTGGTGTCGGCCAGCTCGAACGGGAACACCGCCGTCGGTGCCTGCGCGGCGGCGGGGCCGGCGATCAGGGCCAGGAGCGGGATCAGCCACCGCCACGGCATCACCGGCCTCCGTTGCTGCGAACCCGCCGAGACTAGGCCGGGAGGCCGGCGGCGGATATGCGACTTGCGGAGGAGCCCCGGGCGGACAGCCCCTTGCGCTTCGCTGCGCCGGGCCCACATTCGCGGGATGCGACGGCTCCGGACCCGGCTCCTGCCCCTGATCGCGTCCGGCCTCGTGCTGGCGGCGGCGCCCTCCGCCGCCCGGGCTACTCCCGCATCCACGGTCGTGACGGCACCGGAGCCGCGGCTGGACCCGGCCCGGCTGGAACCGGTGCTGCGGCAGGCGGCGGCGCTGCCGCGGCTGCGGGCGCTGATCATCGCCCAGGATGGGGTGACGGTCGCGGAGCGCGCTTTCCGCGGCCCCGGGCTGGACCGGCCGGTCAACATCAAGTCGGCGTCGAAATCGGTCCTGTCGGCGCTGGTCGGCATCGCCATCGAGCGCGGGGTCTTCACCGGGCTCGACCAGCCGGTCGCCCCGATCCTGGCCGCCGAGCTGCCGGCGGATCCGGACCCGCTGCTGGCCGAGGTCACCATCGACCATCTGCTGTCGATGCGGGCCGGGCTCGACCGAACCTCCGGCCGCAATTACGGGCGCTGGACCAGCAGCCCGGACTGGGTGCGCTATATCCTGTCCCGGCCCTTCATCGACCGGCCCGGCGGGCGGATGCTGTATTCGACCGGCGACAGCCACCTGCTGTCGGCGGCCCTGACCAGGCTGACCGGCCGCAGCACGCTGGCGCTGATGCGCGACTGGCTGGGCCGGCCGCTGGGCATCACCATCCCGGACTGGCCGCGCGACCCGCAGGGCATCCATTTCGGCGGCAACGACATGATGCTGTCGCCCCGCGCCCTGCTGCGCTTCGGCGAGCTGTACCGCCGGGGCGGCGTGATCGACGGCCGGCGGGTGCTGCCGGAAGGCTGGGTTGAGGCGTCGTGGACGCCGCGCACCCGGTCGCCCTTTACAGGCCATGCCTATGGCTATGGCTGGTTCATCACCGAGGCGCAGGGCCACCCCGTCTACTACGCCTGGGGCTATGGCGGGCAGATGGTCTATGTCGTGCCCGATCTCGGCCTGACCGTGGTCATGACCTCGGACCCGACGGCCCGGTCCCGGGACGGCTATCTCGAGCAGCTGCACGGCCTGCTGGCCGACGGCATCGTCCCGGCGGCGGAGCCGCGCCCGGCCGGCTGACGGCGCGAAGCCGCGGCCTCTAGCCCGCCTTTCTCACCCTCCTTGCGCCCTGCGTCGTCTTGCGGCGAGTCGGATGCGGGGGCGGGACGCGAAGAGCGTAGCAGGAACTACGGTCGAGCGGCCCGCGCCCGCAGGCGGCCACCGCAAGACGACCCTCCGGGCCATCGCCACAGGCCGGCAGGGTGCGCCGAACGGCTTGCGCGATGTACCACATCGCGCTGCACCGCTCTCCTGCCCTGCCGGCCTGTGGCGATGGCGCAGGGCACAACGAGGGTGAGAAATGCGGGCTAAAATGCCAGCCCGGTCTTGAAGATCTCGACCGCGTAGAAGGCGAGCTCGCCGTCCAGCGCCCGCTGGATGTTGGCGGCCTTGCGGAAGCCGTGCTGCTCGCCCGCGAACAGGACGTAGCCGACCGGCTGGCCCTTGGCCCTGAGGGCATCGACCATCGCCTCGGTCTGGTTCGGCGGCACCACCTCGTCCTCGTCGCCCTGGAAGAAGATCACCGGCTTCGACAGCTTGTCGGCATGGAACAGCGGCGACCGCTCGCGGTAGCGCTCGGCCTCCGCCGGATAGGGCCCGATCAGCCAGTCGAGATAACGCGACTCGAATTTGTGCGTGTCGCGCGCCAGGGCCGCCGCGTCGCTGACGCCGAAATGGCTGGCACCGCCGGCGAAATAATCGTCGAAGGCCAGCGCCGCCAGCGCGGTGTAGCCGCCGGCGCTGCCGCCGGTGATCACCGAGCGGGCGGCGTCGGCCAGGCCCTGCGCCGCCAGGTATTTGGCGCCGGCGACCGCGTCCTCGACATCGACCACGCCCCAGGCCAGGTTCAGCCGGTCGCGATAGGCCCGGCCGTAGCCGGTGCTGCCGCCGTAATTGACGTCGAGCACGGCGATGCCGCGGCTGGTCCAGTACTGGATGCCGAGGTTCAGCGTCGAGGACGCGGCGGCGGTCGGCCCGCCATGGATCTTCACCACCAGGGGCGGCACGTCGCCCGCCGGCGCCGCATGGTCCGGGCTGGTCGGCGGGTAGTACAGGCCGTAGGCGGTGCGGCCGCCCGCGGTCGGGAACTCGACCGGCCGCGCGGGCGCGAAGAAGCCGCGCAGCGCCGGGTCCTCGCCGATCTCGGTCGACCGCTTCAGCACCTCCCAGCGCCGGGTGGCGAGGTCGAGCCGGACGATCTGGGCGGGGTCGCGCGGCGAGCCGGCGCGGAACACGGCGATCCGCTCATCGGCGCGGACCGAGCTGATGTCGGTATAGGGCAGGTCGATCGGCGTCAGGGCGCCGGTCAGCAGGTCGACCAGGGCCAGCTTGCCCAGGCCTCCTTCGACGTAGCTGCACAGCAGGCGACCGGGGCCGGAGAAGGCATAGGTCGACATCCCGAACACCCATTGCGGCTGCCCGAACTCGGCCGCCATCGGCAGCACCGGCTCGGCCGGGCCGCCCCGGCCGTCGCAGCGATAGAGGTTCCACCAGCCGGAGCGGTCGGCGACGAAGACCAGCCATCGCCCGTCCGGCGACCATTCCGGCTGGAACACCGATTCTCCCGACCCGCCGGCCAGCGCCAGCGGCGGCCGCGACGGCAGCCCGTCGGCCGCCAGCTCGGCGACGAAGAGCGTGGTCTCGACCCAGGGCATGTGCGGATGATCCCAGGCCAGGAAGGCCAGGCGGCTGCCGTCCGGCGACAGCCGCGGCGAGGCGAAGAAGTCGTGGCCCTGGGCCAGGATGCGGATGCTGCCGGCGCCCTCCCCCTCCAGCGGCACCGCGACGATTATGTTGTCGGGATGGCCTTGGCCGGGGCGGTGCCGCTCGCCGACGCCGATCCACAGCCGCCGGCGCGGATCCACCAGCCCGTCGGCGAAGCGCCACTCCTCCCCGGCCTCGCCGGCGGCGGTGACCGGTGCCGGCGCCGCGCCCGGCGCCTGGCGGTACAGGCGGCGGTCCGGCGGCGCGCCGGCAGGTCCCGCGCGGTCGTTGGAGAAATAGACATTGCCGTCGGCGACGATCCAGGCGCCGCCGCCATACTCATGCACCCGGGTGCGGACGTTCACGGCCGGCGGGCTGACCTCGGCGACCGAGCCGTCCGGCGCACGCCGCATCAGCACGCTGCGCCCGCCCTCCTGCGGCCGGCTCTCCAGCCACCAGATCGCGTCGCCGTCCAGCCGCACCTCGGACAGGCCGATCGACTGCGCCACGATCAGGTCGGAGGTGATCGGCGACCTCCAGAAGCCATAAGGGGCGGTCCTGATGCCGGTCATCTCTGCTCTCCGATCCACGGGGCCGCCAGCCTGTCCGATCCCGCCGCGGGTTTCCAGTGCCGCCCGCGCCGCACCCGGTCACTTCTTCGCGATCACCCAGACCGCATGGACGATGCCCGGGATGTAGCCGAGCAGCGTCAGCAGGATGTTGAGCCAGAAATGTCCGCCGAAGCCGACCTGGAGGAAGACGCCGAGCGGCGGCAGCAGGATGGCGATGATGATCCGGATCAGGTCCATGCGCGTCCTTCGGGTTCTGACAGGGATTCATGGCGCCCGGACAGGCTAGGCCGCCCGTCCGGGCGGGCCGGTCACGGCATCGGCTGCGTTTGCGGCTTCGGCTGGACCGACTGCTGGATGTTCTCGCCGGCTTTTTCCGTGTCCTGGCCGACGCCGCGGACCGTGTTCTCGCAGGCAGCCATGCCGAGGCCGGCGGCCAGCAGGCCGGCGATAAGAACGATGCGTGCGATCATGGGCTTCTCCTTCAGCTTGGGAAACCGATCCGAGACGGACCGGTCAAGGTAACGGCCCCTCGACACCGGGAGTTCCGAGGGGCCGCGGGTGTCAGCGGACCAGGAAGCGGCCGATCGCCAGGCCGGCGGCGAAGGCCAGGCCGAGGGCGGTCAGCGGCCGCTCCGCCACCTGGCCCTGGATCTCGCCGGCGGCGGCCTCCGCCGCGTGGCCGACGCGGCGGGCGCCCCATCGGCCGGCATCCTGCGCGGCGCCGCCGGCGCGACCGGCCAGCGCGCCGATCTCCGACCGCAGCTCCGAGATCGTGCGGGTCAGGGTGTCGACATCCTGTTCGAGGTTGCGGGTCGCCATGGTCATTTTCTCCTCTTGGTTGCAACGTCCGGCACGGGACGGCCGTCGCGGCAGCGCCGCGCACCGAGCCCATACAAGGGAAACAGGGGAAATTCAGATCAGTGGCCGCTTCGGCACCGGCGCCTCGGCCCATGCGGCGAGCGACCGCAGGGCGCTGGTGTCGTGCACCTGCAGCTTCTTCCGCGCCAGGGTGAAGACGCCGTCGCGGTGCAGCCGGCGCAGCACCCGGTTGGTGTGGATCAGCGACATGCCCAGCATGTCGGCGATGTGGCTCTGCGTCAGCGGGAAGTCGAGCGTGTTGTCGCGCACGAGGCCGAGCTGCCGCGCCCGCTTGTAGACCGCGAGCACGATCGTCGCCACCCGCTCCACCCCCGCGCGCTGTCCGACCGACAGCAGGTTGTCGTCGACGATGCCTTCCTCATGCGCGGTCAGCCAGGTGATGTCGTAGGCCAGGCCGGGATGGGCGCGGAACAGGTCCCACAGCTTGCGCTTCGGGAAGACGCAGACCTCGACGTCGGTCAGGCATTCGATGCCGTAGGGCGCCCCGGTCTGCGGCGCGATATGGAAGCCCATGAAGTCGCCCGGCATCAGGATGTTCAGGATCTGCCGCCTTGCGTCCTCCAGCTCCTTGAAGCGGAAGGCCCAGCCGGAGAACAGGGTGTAGAGATCGCTGTCGTCGTCGCCCTGGGACAGGATCTGCGCCCCGGCCGGGTATTTCAGATTGCCGCGGCGCATGCCGGCGATGAAGTCGATCTCCTCCGCCGTGTTGATCTTGAACAGCGGCAGGCGACGCAGCGGACAGGCCTCGCAGGACGTTACGGCCATCGATCGCATCTCCTCATCAACCTGCGAGTCGCACCGGACGCCCTTCGAATTAAACCCGATGGTCGGAACCGGGTACGTCAAAAGTTAAGGCCGCTGCGATCCGCTTCGCCGGCAGGGAACGATGTCCCTTCTGCCTCTGTCGCTGCAGGCGAGGGGTTGGCCCGGCCCGCACGGCGCGGCATGGTGGCCGCCGACCACAGCGGAGACAGCATGCGTCAGCCACCCATCGCGTTTCGCCGCCGCCTCGGCCGGGCCGCCCTGCTGCTGGCGGCGGTCGCCCTGCCGGCCGGGGAGACCGCGGCCCAGCAGAAGCCGACGCCGGGCCAGGCCGCCCCGCCCGCAGCATCGGCCACGCCGGCCCCGGTGGGGCCGCAGACCGGGCCGGAGTTCCGCCGGGCCGTGACGCTGGGCCGGCAGATCTACGCGATCGATGGCGCCGCCGCCCTGGCCAGCGCCGCGCTGCGTAAGGGCGGCATCGACCCGCAGGCCGGCGGCATCGTCGGCTGGGTGACCGAGCCAGCGGCGAACGGCATCCTGGTCCGCTTCGTGCGCCGCGGCAGCCAGGGGCCGGAAGCGGCCTACGACGTCACCGTCGACGCCGGCGGCGGCGCCCCCGCCCTCGCCCGCCGCGACGGCGCGCCGCTGACGCCGGACCAGGCCGCCCAGTTCGCGGCGGCGCAGCTGGCGCTGGGACGGCTGGACCAGCCCTGCTCCAAGACCTACCGGCCGGTCGCGTTCCGCGACCCCGGCACCCGCAACTGGCGGGTCTACGCCCCGGCCACCGCGACTGATCCGGGCGTGTTCATGGTCGGCGGCCATTTCCGCTTCCTGGTCAGCCCGGATGGCGGCCGCATCCTGTCCGGCGGCCGGCTGCCGCCGCCCTCCTGCCTGGCCGGCGAGCGGACGGCCGAGGGCCACCCGGCCGTCGCCTTCATGGTGGCCGAGCCGGTCTCGGCGATCCCGACCGAGGTCCACGTCTTCCTGAGCCTGCGCCAGGGCATTCCCCTGATCGTGCTGACCCCGGACGGCAAGCGCTGGCTGGTCGGCAACGGCACCATCGCCACGGTGAAGGAGTAGGGCCGCCGTCTACTCCGCCGCCTGCATCGCCGCACCGCGCGCCCGTCGCGGCAGGGCCAGCGCCGCCAGCCCGCCGAGGACGATGCCCAGGACCGAGAGGGTGAAGGCGAGGCGGGTGCCGTCGGCGATGACCAGGCGCAGCGCTTCGCCCTGCTGCCCGGCGATCCCGGCATTGGCGATGGCGATCAGGACGGCGAGGCCGATGGCGTTGCCGATGTTCAGCGTGGTCGAGGCCATGCCGGAGGCCACGCCCTGCTCCTCCGCCGCGACGCCGGAGGCCGAGGCGATCCACATGCCGGTCCAGACGATGCCCTGGCCGATGCCGGAGACCACGAGGCCCGGCACCAGCGCGGCATAGCCGGCGGTGGTCGCGAGGCCGATCGCGACGGTGCCGCCCACGCCGATCGCCGAGCCGAGCAGGAGGGTGCTGCGCGTCGTCAGCTTCGTCGCCAGCCGCTCGCCGAGCTGGGTGCCGGCGGCGATGGCGAGCGACGGCACGATGAAGGCCAGGCCGGTCTCGAGCGCGCTGAACCCCATCACGGTCTGGAACAGTACGGTCAGGAAATAGGGCAGCGCGCCGAAGCTGCCCATGTAGATGAAGGTGATCGACATGCCCGCGACCAGGCTTCGGTTGCGGAACAGCCGCATCGGCATCAGCGGGTCGGCGCTGCGGGTCTCGATCAGCACGAAGGCGGCCAGCAGGACGGCGGAGAGCACGGCGGCGGCGACGATCGGGGTCGCGCCCCAGCCGGTCTCCGGCCCCTGCACCAGGACGTAGACCAGAAGGGTGACGCCGGCGGTGACGGTCAGGGCACCGGGCAGGTCGAAGCTGCGCCGGGAACGGCGCGGCGGGTCGCGCGGGATCACCGCCAGGGCGGCCAGGGCGACGATGCCGGCCAGCGGCACATTGACGAAGAACACGGCCGGCCAGCCGAAATCGTTGGTCAGCACGCCGCCGAGCAGCGAGCCCAGGGTCAGCCCGCTGGCGCCGGCGCCGCCCCAGACCGCCAGCGCCCGGTTGCGCCGCGGCCCCTCCTCGAACAGCCGGTTGACCAGCGACAGCGTGGCCGGGAACAGGAGCGCCCCGCCGATGCCCTGCACGGCGCGGGCGACGATGATGACGCCGGGGCTCCAGGCCAGCCCGCCGACCAGCGAGGAGGCGGCGTAGAGGACGAGGCCGGACACGAACATCCGGCGCTGGCCGAGCAGGTCGGCGGCACGGCCGCCGAACAGCAGGAAGCCGCCGCAGAACACGGTGTAGGCGCTGACCACCCATTGCAGCGACTGCTCGGAGAAGCCGAGCCCCGTGCCGATCTCCGGCAGGGCCACGAAGACGATGTTGAGGTCGAGCGCGAAGATCAGCTGGGCGAAGGCCAGCAGCGCCAGGCTCCAGCCGAGCGAGCGGTGCCCGGCCGCGGACACGGATGCGGACATGGAAGCTCCTTCCGTCGGATTCGATTCGTCCGACTGTACGCAGATTATCGTACTTTTGAACAGTACTAGAATTTGCGTACGATCGGGATGAAGCGATCCTCGCCACCCGACCGCGGAAGGCCAGCGGTTTGACTGTACGCGTATCGTCGCCTATCTATCGGGAATGATCACCCCGCAGCATCCCGACCGGCACCAGATCCGGCTGGAGAACGTCCTGGCCGCGCTGGGGCATCCGATGCGGCTCACCGTGATCCGCGTCCTGGCGGAGGGCGGAGAGCATGCCTGCGGCACGGTGCTGAAGAACGTGTCGAAATCGACCCTGACCCATCACTGGCGAGTGCTGCGCGACAGCGGCGTGATCTGGCAGCGCCCGTCCGGCCGCGAGAACCTGCTGTCGCTGCGGCGCGACGACCTCGACGCCCGCTTCCCTGGGCTGCTCGATGCGCTGATCGGCGCCGTCCGGGCCGATGCCGGGGCTTCGCACCCCAAAGGCTGATCCGGCGAGACGTTTCGGCCTTCGTCGAAACATTCGCACGGCCGGCCGACACGTCATCGGCCTAGGCTTCCATCAACCTGATGGAGGTCGCGATGAACACCGATGCCGAAATCCGCCGGATCTACGAGCGCTGGCACGAGACCGTCCGCGGCCGCGACCTCGACGGCCTGGTGGCGCTCTATGCCGAGGACGCGGTGCTGGAGACGCCGCTGATCCTGGCGACCCTGCCGGAGCTCGGGGAAGGCGTGCTGCGTGGCCGGGAGCCGATCCGGTCCTTCTTCGCAGCCGGGCTGCGCACCCTGCAGGGCGAGCTGAGCCGCTGGTACCGCACCGGCACCTTCTACGCCAACGGCCGGCAGCTGGTCTGGGAATACCCGCGCGAGACGCCGCAGGGCGATCAGGTCGATCTGGTCGAGGTCATGGACATCGAGCGCGGCCTGATCGCCCACCACCGGGTCTATTGGGGTTGGGTCGGGGTCCGGCTGCTGGCGCCGGCGCTGAACCGGACCGCCTGACCCGGCGCCTCAGGGCTTCAGGTCCACCGCCGCCCGCAGGCTGCCGTCCATGTAGAAGGGCACGGATTCGTGCTCGTGCACGATGGTCCAGCCGCCGGCGGCGCGGCGCAGGCCGAGGGTGATGCGGAACCACAGCTCGACCGTCTCGCCGTCGATCTTGGTGCCGGTCATCCGGGCGAAGCCGTGGCAGAAGGCGACGTCGCCGTCCGCCGCGATGCCGAGGTCGTGGATCTCGTAGCCGATCGGGCCACGCCAAGTGGCGAACCACTCGTCCAGCCCCTCGGTCCCGGATTCGACGGTCCGCAGCGGCGGCGCCAGGGAGTAGAGGACATAGTCGGCGGCCTGGCAGGCGACGACGCCCTTGGCATCCTTGCGGCGCAGCGCTGCCGAGCGCTCCTGGATCAGGGCGCGGATCGGGGCTTCGTTGGTGTTGGCCAAGGGGTTCTCCTCTGTCTCAAGTCCATTCTCTGGACATCTGATCGCCCATCACCCGGTCTACCGGGGCTGGGTAGGACCGCCTGACCCGGCGCTCCAGGGCTTCAGGGCTTCAGGGCTTCAGGTCCACCGCCGCCCGCAGGCTGCCATCCATGTAGAAGGGCACGGATTCGTGCTCATGCACGATGGTCCAACCCTCGGTGGTCCGGCGCAGGCCCAGGGTGAGGCGAAACCACAGGTCGACCGTCTCGCCGTCGGTCTTGGTGCCGCTCATCCGGGCGAAACCGTGGCAGAAGGCGACATCGCCGCCAGCCGCGATGTCGAGGTCGCGGACCTCGTAGCCGATCGGCCCGTACCAGGTGGCGAACCAGCCGTCCACGTCCTCGACGCTCGCCTGGTCGGCTGCCAGCGGCGACCCCATGGAGTACAGGGAGAACAGGGCGTAGTCCGCGGCCTGGCGGGCGACGAAGCCCTCGGCGTCCTTGCGGCGCAGCGCCGCCGCGCGCTCCTCGATCAGGGCGCGGATCTCGGATTCGCTGTCATGCTGGCCGGTCATTTCTTCCTCCATCGCATCACGGAAGCCGGCGAACGGCGCATGTCCTTCCGCCGGCATCTCGCCGAACGGCCTCAGGACTTGACCGGCGCGTTCATCGCCCAGGCGATGCCGAACGGGTCCTTCAGCCGGCCCCACCGGTCGCCCCAGAACATCACGTCCAGCGGCACCTCGACCGTGCAACCGGCATCGACCGCCCGCTTCCACCAGGCGTCGATCTCGTCCGCCTTGAGGATGAGCTGCAGGGTGAAGGCCTGCGGCGGCTCGAAGGCGAAGCCATGCTCCGGATAGAAGTCGGAGATCATCAGCGAGCTGCCGTTGACATGGGCGTGGACATGCATGGTCCGCCCCTTCTCGTCGGGCGGCACCGAATAGACCGTCTTCGCGCCGAAGGCCTTCTCGTAGAACTCGGCGGCCTTCGACGCTCCCTCGACGTTCACATAGGCGACCAGGCCGCCGAGGACCGGGGGAGCTGCATCTGTCGTCTGGGCCATGACGTCCTCCTGATTTCTCTTTCGCGCCGCGGCGGATGCCGCGCGCCTGCCTCAAGGACGGCCGGGCCGCAGCGGCGCCGACACGGCCTCGAAATTTTCCGGTCTCAGCCGGCCGTCCCGTCCTGCTGCAGCCGGTCGAGATGCATCCGGATATGGGCGGCCTCGGCCGCGGTGTTGGCCAGGGCGATGGCCCGGTTGAAGGCCTCGCGCGCCTCGCCGAAGCGGCCGAGCTGCTGCAGCAGCGCCCCCCGCACGCCGAAGAAGTAGAAGTAGCCGGACAGGCGCGGCGCCAGCGGCTCGATCATCTCCAGCGCCGCCTGCGGGCCGCGCAGCTTCGCCACGGCGACCGCCCGGTTGAGCGTGACCACCGGCGAGGGCTGCAGCCGCTCGAGCGTGGCGTAGAGCATGTCGATCTGCGCCCAGTCGGTGTCCTGCGCCCGCGCCGCCCGGGCGTGCAGCGCCGCGATCGCCGCCTGCACCTGGTAGGGGCCGGGCTGGCGATGGCGGATCGCCTTGTCGATCAGGGCCAGCCCCTCGGCGATCATGGCGCGGTTCCACAGGCTGCGGTCCTGGTCCTCCAGCAGCACGATGCCGCCCTCGGCGTCGAAGCGCGCCGGCGCCCGCGAGTGCTGAAGCAGCAGGAGCGCGGTGAGGCCCATGATCTCCGGCTCGGCCGGGAACAGCCGCAGCAGAAGCCGGGCCAGGCGGATCGCCTCGTCGCACAGCGGCGCGCGCAGCGGCGCTTCCTCGCTGTTGGCGGCGGAATAGCCCTCGTTGAACACCAGGTAGATCATGGCGGCGACGATGGCCAGACGCTGCGCCCGCTCTGGCGCGCCCGGCGTCTCGAACGGCACGCCGGCGTTCGCCACCTTGGCCTTGGCCCGGGTGATGCGCTGCTCCATCGCGCTCTCGCCGACCAGGAAGGCGCGGGCGATCTGCTTCACCGAGAGGCCGGAGACGATGCGCAGCGCCAGCGCAATCTGCTGCGTCGTCGGCAGGTCGGGATGGCAGCAGATGAACAGAAGCCGCAGGATGTCGTCGCGGTACTCGGCGCCATCCAGCCGCTCGGCCAGGTCGGTCTCGGCGTCCTCCAGGTCGGACAGCACCTCGTCCGGCGGCAGCGGCTCCTGCTTCCGGCCGCGGCGCACGCCGTCGAGGGCGGCGTTGCGGCCGACGAAGATCAGCCAAGCGGCCGGGTCGCGCGGCGGCCCCTTCTGCGGCCAGGTCTTCAGCGCCCGGAGACAGGCCTCCTGGAACGCCTCCTCCGCCGTGTCGAGGTCCCGGAAATAGCGCAGCAGCGCACCGAGAGCCTGGGGACGGGCGGAGGCGAAGGCCGTGTCGATCCAGGCGATGTCGTTCATGATCCAGCTGTCCCAGGCTTGAAGATGCGGATCGGGCGGATCTCATAGGCCCCCCCGGGATTGGCGCGCGCGAGGTCGCGCACGATGTCCAGCACCTCGTCCAGCGAGGCGCAGTCGAAGGTGTAGAAGCCCAGAAGCTGCTCCTTGGTCTCGGCGAAGGGGCCGTCGATCACCAGCGCTTCGCCGCCCGCGCCCAGGCGTAGGGTGGCGGCGGCGGTGGTCGGCAGCAGCCGGGCGACCGGCCCGATCTTGCCCTGCCGGGCCAGCGGCTCCTGCACCGCGGCCAACCGGGTCATGACGGCGTCGTCTTCGGCCTTGCTCCAGGCCTCCGTCACGGCTTCGTTGTGGTAGCAGAGGACGGCGTACAGCATCCGGGTGTTTCCTTCTTCCTCCCGAGGACGAAGGAGTATGCCCGGCGCCGACACGGCCGGCAAAAAATGCGGCCGTCAGCCCCCGCCCAGCTCCGCCAGCGCCATCTCCGCCACCGCCAGGTCGATCGCCGGGTGGTCGCCGTCGTCGAGGCTCCAGACGGCGGACAGGCCGGCCGCGGCCAGCACCCAGCGCAGCAGCCGGCCGCGCTCCATCCCCGCCGCCTCGGCCACCACCGCCGCCCGCCGGGCCAGGCGGCCGGGTTGCGTGGTCACGGCCCGGTCCGGTGCCGCGAGGGCCGGCGCGCCGGGGAAGCCCATGTCGGGGTTGGTGAAGATGCTGCCGAAATCATAGCCGCGGTCGCCGACCAGGTGCCGGGGGTCGATCGCCAGCCAGCCGCGCGGGCCGAAATCCAGCACGTTGTCGTGGTGCAGGTCGCCATGCAGGGTGACGATGTCGCGCCGCTCCGCCAGCAGCTCGCGGGCGACGGCGGCGGCGCGGGCCACGACGCCGCCATGGCGGCCGCCGCCCAGGGTCAGCGGCTCGAACCACCGCTCCAACGGCAGCAGCCCGTCCGGCAGCGGCCGGCCGCGCGGCGCGTGCAGCCGGTTCGCGGCGTCGCACAGTATGCGGCAGGACTCGTCGTCCTGCCCCTGCAGCGCCATGGCGGTCAGCGAGCCCGGGCCGGTGGCGCGCTCCAGCAGCAGCGTGTCGCCGTGCTGGGCCAGCACCATCGCCGCGCCCTCCCCGGTCCAGTACTGCATCAGGAGGCAGCCGAGCTTCTCGTCCTCGTTGACCGGCTGCTTGATCATCGCCGGCAGGTCGCCGCAGCGCACCGCCAGCAGCCGGCTGCCATGGGTGACGATCGGCTCGCCGTCCGGCACCAGGCCCCAGCGGGCCAAGTCTTCCTCGAACATCCTCGATCCTTGGTTGCGGCACTCAGGGGCAAGGGAGACGGGCTTCAAGGGATGCCCCGTCATCGCCATCTCCGCCAGAGTGTTCCGACGGAGGAGGCCTTCGATGGGATCCCGGATCCGCTTCACCGGCACCGGGCCGGGCGCGCGCACCCAGGACGGCTGCGCCGTCGAGCTGTATCGGCGCCTGGAGGCGGACAACGAGCCCGAGATCATTGCCGCCGTGGTCCCGGCCGGCGGCTCGATCCTGGAGCTCGGCTCGGGCCCGGGCCGCGTCACCCATCCGCTGATCGCCCGCGGCTATGCCGTGACCGCGGTCGACAACTCGGCCGAGATGCTGGCTCACATCAAGGGCGCGGAGACGGTGCAGGCCGATATCGAGGGGCTCGATCTCGGCCGCAGCTTCGACGCGGTGCTGCTGGCCAGCACCCTGATCAACTTCCCCGACGCGGCGACGCGCGCCGCCCTGCTCGCCACCTGCCGGCGCCACATCCGGCCGGGCGGCGCAGTGCTGATCGAGCGGCGCAACCCCGACACCTTCGCGGCGCTGCGCCCCGGGCCGGCCGGGGAGGAGGCCGGCATCCGCCATGTCATCGAATCGGTGCGGCATGACGGCCGCCTGGCTCACATCGTCCTCCGCTCGGAAGCGGCCGACGCGACGTGGACGCAGAGCTATACCCACGAACTGATGGACGACTCGCAGATGGCGAGCGAACTGACCTCTGCCGGGCTGCGGCTGGTCCGCTGGCTCGATCCGCCGCGCCGTTGGGCCCTGGCGGAACCGGCGTAGCGCCTACAGCAGCGTCCCCTGCTCCGGCTTCGGGTCCGGCGCGCGGGCGGGGCGGGGCGGCTTGCTGCCGCCGATCACCGCCGGGGCCTCGCCGTCCTGGAAGCGGATCGACACGGCCCGGCCGGGGGGCGCCTCCTGCGCCGAGCCCCGGGCGTGCCCGGTCGCCGGGGCCAGCACCAGGGTATAGCCGCGGCGCAGCACGTCGACATAGGAGTAGCTCTCCAGCAGCCGGCCGGCGGCGGCCAGCCGCGCCGCGCGGTCCGCCAGGGCGCGCTGCACCGGCTCCGGCCCGAAGCGGCCGGACAGGGCGTGGAACCGTTCGGCCGGGCGATGGGGCAGGCGGGGGCCGCAGGCGGTCAGGCGGTCGCCGAGCTGGGAAAGGTGCCGTGCCGTCTCCGCCACCTGGCGGCGCGGATGCGGCAGCCGGGCGCCGAGTTCGGCCAGCCAGGAGCGGCAGCGCTCGACCCGGCCGAGCGCGGCGCGGTCCAGCCGCTCGCCGCGGTCGTCCAGCCGCTGCATCGCCGTCTCGATCAGCCGCGCCGGGTCGCCCAGGCCACGGCGCAGCGCGTCGAGCCGGGTGCGGTGCTCGCCGAACAGCCGGGCGGTGCCGGCTTCGAGGCGGCGGGCGCAGTCCAGCACCCGGCCCAGCAGCTCGGCCCGCACCGGCACCGCCATCTCTGCCGCCGCGGTCGGGGTCGGGGCGCGGCGGTCGGCGGCGTAGTCGATCAAAGTGGTGTCGGTCTCATGCCCGACGGCGGAGATCAGCGGGATGGCGCTGGCCGCGGCGGCGCGTACCACGATCTCCTCGTTGAACGGCATCAGGTCTTCCAGGCTGCCGCCGCCGCGGGCGACGATCAGCAGGTCCGGCCGTGGCACCGGGCCGCCGGGCGGGAGCGCGTTGAAGCCCTCGATCGCCGCCGCCACCTGCCCCGCCGCGCTGTCGCCCTGCACCGCCACCGGCCAGACCAGGACGTGGCGCGGGAAGCGGTCGGACAGGCGGTGCAGGATGTCGCGGATCACCGCGCCGGTCGGCGAGGTGACGACGCCGATCACCCGCGGCAGGAAGGGCAGCGCCCGCTTGCGCGCGGCCTCGAACAGCCCTTCGGCGGCGAGGCGGCGGCGGCGCTCCTCCAGCATCTTGAGGATGGCGCCCTCGCCCGCCAGCTCCATCTGCTCGATCACCATCTGGTACTGCGAGCGCGAGCCGTAGATGGTCAGCCGGCCGGTGCAGACCACCTCCATCCCCTGCTCCGGCCGCACCATCAGGCGCGGCAGCTGGCCCTTCCAGATCACCGATTCGAGGGTGCAGCTGTCGTCCTTGAGCGTCAGGTAGACATGGCCGGAGCGCGGCACGGTGACCTTGCCGATCTCGGCGCGCACGCGGACCAGGCCGAACTCGCCCTCGATCGTGCGCTTCAGCGCGCCGGTCAGCTCGGCGATGGTGAATTCCGGCAGGTTGGAGCCGGGGCGGCCCTGAGGGGCAGCGGGGGTGTCGTTTTGCTCGGTCATGCTGCGGCCACCATGCTAAACCCCTGCCGTTCGAGCAAGTGAGACGGGTCCTTCGATGCGCATCCTTCTGGTCGGCGGCGGCGGCCGCGAACATGCCCTGGCCTGGGCGATCGCCGCTTCCCCCCTGTGCACCACGCTGTTCTGCGCGCCGGGCAACGCCGGCATCGCCAAGGAGGCGACCTGCGTGCCGATCGCGGCCGAGGATGTCGACGGGCTGGTCAGGTTCGCCCGAGAGAACGCGATCGACTTCGTCGTGGTCGGGCCGGAGGCGCCGCTGGTGGCGGGCCTTGTCGACCGGCTGACCGAGGCCGAGATCAAGGCCTTCGGCCCGACAGCATCGGCCGCCGCGCTGGAGGGGTCGAAGGGCTTCACCAAGGACCTGTGCGCGAAATACGGCATCCCGACCGCGCGCTACCGCCGCTTCACCGAAGCGGCCGGGGCCAAGGCCTATATCGCCGCCGAAGGCGCGCCGATCGTGGTCAAGGCCGATGGGCTGGCCGCCGGCAAGGGCGTGGTGGTGGCCGCGACCGTGGAGGAGGCCCAGGCCGCGGTCGACACGATGCTGACCGAGGGCGGCTTCGGCGCCGCCGGCGCCTCGATCGTGGTCGAGGAGTGCCTGACCGGACCGGAGCTGAGCTTCTTCGCCCTATGCGACGGCGAGAGCGCGCTGCCGCTGGCCACCGCCCGCGACCACAAGCGGGCCTTCGACCACGACCAGGGCCCGAACACCGGCGGCATGGGTGCCGTCTCGCCGCATCCGCTGGCGACGCCGGAGCTCGAGGCCCGGATCATGGCCGAGATCGTGCAGCCGACCTTGCGCGCCATGGCGGCCGAGGGCACGCCGTTCCGCGGCATCCTGTTTGCCGGGCTGATGCTGACCGAGCGCGGGCCGCAGCTGATCGAGCACAATGTCCGCTTCGGCGACCCGGAATGCGAGACGCTGCTGCCGCGGCTGAACTCGGACCTGCTGACCGCCCTGATCGCCGCCGCCGACGGCGAGCTGCGGCACCTGACCCTGCGCTGGCGGCCGGAGGCGGCAGTGACGGTGGTGATGGCGGCGAAGGGCTATCCGGGCAACTACAACAAGGGCAGCTCGATCCGGGCGCTGGACGAGGCCGTGCAGGTGCCGGGCACCATCGTCTTCCACGCCGGCACGAAGGCGGAAGCCGACGGCACCGTCACCGCCCAGGGCGGCCGGGTGCTGGCGGTGACCGCCCTGGGCGCCGACATCGCCGAGGCTCGGTCGCGGGCCTACCAGGCCGTCGACCGCATCGACTGGCCTGAGGGGTTCTGCCGAAGAGATATCGCGGTGTGACCACGTTTTTGAAACCTGCGGCCCGATCGGCGTAGACTGCCCGGATGAGCAAGGCCTTCACCAAAGAGACCGACACCGAGGAGGAGCTGGACGACGCGCCGGCGCCCTTGCCCGCGGGGTCGAAGAACTACATCACGCCCGAGGGCTTCCAGCGGCTGCAGGACGAGCTGAAGCAGCTGTGGCGGGTCGAGCGGCCGAAGGTGGTCGAGGTCGTGTCCTGGGCCGCCGGCAACGGCGACCGGTCGGAGAACGGCGACTACATCTACGGCAAGAAGCGGCTGCGCGAGATCGACCGCCGGGTGCGGTTCCTGACCAAGCGGCTGGAGATCGCCGAGGTGGTCGACCCGGCGCGCCAGACCAATCGCGACCGGGTCTATTTCGGCGCCACCGTGACCTATGTCGACGGCCAGGACCGCGAGCGCACGGTGCGCATCGTCGGCATCGACGAGACCCGGCCGGAAGAGGGCGAGATCAGCTGGATCTCCCCCCTCGCCCGCGCGCTGATGCGGGCGCAGGAAGGAGACGTGGTCGAGGTCCGCACCCCGGCCGGCATCGAGACCGCCGAGGTGATCGAGATCCGCTACGAGAACGGCTGAGCCGTCAGGCGCTGGCAGCGACCCAGAGAGCCGCGAGCGCCTCGATCCCGGCCTGGTCCTCGGCGTCGAAGCGATTGGGCAGCGGGCTGTCGAGGTCGAGCACGCCGATCACCCGGCCGTCCCGCAGCAGCGGCACCACCAGTTCGGACCGCGAGGCGGCGTCGCAGGCGATGTGGCCGGGAAAGGCGTGCACATCCGGCACCAGCACCGATACCCGACGCTCCGCCGCCGTGCCGCAGACGCCGCGGCCGAGCGGGATGCGGATGCAGGCCGGCTTGCCCTGGAACGGCCCGAGCACCAGCTCGCCCTCACTGCGCAGCAGGTAGAAGCCGGCCCAGTTCAGGTCCGGCAGGCCGTGATAGATCAGCGCCGACAGGTTGGCGGCGTTGGCGATGGCGTCGGTCTCGCCATGGAACAGCCCCTCCGCCTGGGAGAGCAGGTCGCGATAAGCCTCGGCCTTCGGCAGGGAGGGGTCAGGGCGTGCGGTCTGGAACATCGATCGGGCCTTGGTGTCGGGTCGTCCCGAACATAGGCACGAGACCGCCCGGCGGAAAGCCTCAGAGGGCGTCGACCATCGCCCGCGCCGCGCGGATCTTCTCCTCGTCGCGCTTGTAGAAGGTCCATTGCTTGATCCGCTTCGGCACCACCAGACCGGACTGGACCAGCACGCGCATATGCTCGCTCAGCGTCGGCTGGCTGATGCCGAGCTTGTCGGCGATGAACACGCCGCAGACCCCGTCCTCGACCAGGTCGCCATCGGCCTGCGGCGGGAAATGCGCGCGCGGATCCTTCAGCCACTCCAGGATCTGCAGGCGGCGCTCATTGGCCAGGGCGCGGAAGAGATTGGCTGGATACATTTCGGCACTTTGCCAAAGGGCAAACTCCTGTCAAGACTCGGGGCCTTGATCCGACAGGAGGCCGTGATGCGCCGCTTCGCCTTCGAGACCGTGGACGTGTTCACCGACCGCCGCTTCGGCGGCAACCAACTGGCGGTGTTCCCCGATGCGCGCGGCCTGTCGGACGGCGAGATGCAGTCTCTGGCCGCCGAGTTCAACCTGAGCGAGACGACCTTCGTGCTGCCGCCGGAGGACCCGGCGCACACGGCGCGGGTGCGGATCTTCAACCGGACCTACGAGATGCCCTTCGCGGGCCATCCCAATGTCGGCACCGGCTGCGTCCTGGCCCGGCACGGGCTGGACCGCGACGGCGTGCTGCTGTTCGAGGAGCTGTCCGGACTGGTCGAGGTGCGGGTCGAGCGCGACGCGGCCGGGGCCGTGACCGGCGCGGTGATCGCCGCGCCGCAGCCGCTGTCGACGCTGATGGAGCTGCCGGCCGAGGCGATCGCCGCCTGTGCCGGCCTGGCGCCGTCCGACGTGATCACCAGGGCGCACCAGCCGGTGCTGGCCTCGGTCGGCATCCCCTTCGTGCTGGTGGAGGTGAACGGCGAGGCGCTGACCCGCGCCACCCCGGACGTCGCCGCCTTCCGCCGCACCCAGGAGCAGTTCCCGAAGGTGGAGCGGCGCCTGTCGCTGCATCTCTACGCCCGCGACCCGGCCGCGCCGGACATCGCCGCGCCGGGCGGGGCCAGGATCCGCGCCCGGATGTTCGCGCCCTTGTCCGGCACCTATGAGGACCCGGCGACCGGCAGCGCCAACGCCACGCTGGGTGCCCTGCTGCTGTCGCTGTCCGGTGCCGAGGCCGGGCAGGCCGAGATCGTCCAGGGCGTCGAGATGGGCCGCCCGAGCCTGCTGCGCGTCGCCGCCCGCCGCGCCACGGACGGCATTCGCTCCACCGTCGGCGGCGGCTGCATCCCTGTGTTGAAGGGCGAGGCGGAGGTTTAGGGGCGTTAACCTTTCCCCTCCTTCGTCATTCCCGCGAAAGCGGGAATGACGACGAAAAGTGAAGGCTCCGCCGCCCCCTACCGCCGCGCCCGGAAGAACGCTCGCAGCAGCTCGCCTGCTTCCTCCGCACCCGGCGCCTGCTCCACCTGGGGGCGGTGGTGGCAGGTCTTCTGCTCGAAGAAGCGCGGGCCGTGCAGCACCGCGCCGCCCTTCGGGTCGAGGGCGGCGAACACCACCCGGCGGATGCGGGCGAAGGAGATGGCGCCGGCGCAGAGCGCGCAGGGCTCGAGCGTGACGTAGAGGTCGCAATCCGGCAGCCGCGGCCGGCCGCGCCGCCGCCCGGCCTCGCGGATCGCCAGCACCTCCGCGTGGGCGGTCGGGTCCGCCAGCTCCTCCACCCTATTGCCGGCCTTCGCCAGCACCGCGCCGGTCGCGGCCTCGACCAGCACCGCGCCGACCGGCACCTCGCCCCGCGCGGCCGCAGCTGCCGCCTCGTCCAGCGCCAGGCGCATATACGCCTCGGCCGGGTCGGCGGCGGGGTCGAGGGGGGACAGAATTGGCGGGTCGACGGGCACGGGTCAGATCCTCGAGTTTCGCGCTAACCCTGGCCGGGCGCTTCGCGCTAGACAAGGGCGATGAGCAAGAGTGACCCCAAGACCACCGTCGGGAAGACGGCGGGCGCCCCGGCCGCGACAGGCGCCGCGATGCCCGCCGGGAAACCGAAAGCCACCTTCAAGGACGGCGGCGAGAAGGACGGCGAGCGCGTCGCCAAGGTGCTGGCCCGGGCCGGGATGTGCTCCCGCCGCGAGGCCGAGCGCTGGATCGCCGAGGGCCGCGTGGCGCTGGACGGCAAGGTGCTGGAGACGCCGGCTGTGGTGGTGCCGCCCGGATCCGTCCTGACCGTCGACGGCCAGCCGGTGCCGGAGCCCGAGCGCACCCGGCTGTGGCGCTACCACAAGCCGGCCGGGCTGGTGACCACCCGGTCCGACCCGCAGGGCCGGCAGACCGTGTTCGACAACCTGCCGGAGGGGCTGCCGCGCGTGGTCTCGATCGGCCGGCTGGACCTGAACAGCGAAGGCCTGCTGCTGCTGACCAATGACGGCGAGCTGTCGCGCCGGCTGGAGCTGCCGTCGACCGGCTGGCCGCGCCGTTACCGCGTGCGGGTGCACGGCACCCCCGATCCCGTGAAGCTGGCGGGCCTCGCCAAGGGCATCACCGTCTCCGGCGTCCATTACGGCCCGATCGAGGCGGCGCTGGACAAGGTGCAGGGCGCCAATGCCTGGCTGACCGTCACCCTGCGCGAGGGCAAGAACCGCGAGGTGCGCAAGGTGATGGAGGCGATCGGCCTCAACGTGAACCGGCTGATCCGCGTCGCCTACGGCCCGTTCCAGCTGGGCACGCTGGAGAAGGGTGAGGCCGAGGAGATCAAGGCGTCGGTGCTGCGCGACCAGCTGGGCCGCTGGCTGGAGACCCATGAGGAGGAGCGGCCGACCCGCAAGCCGGCGCCCGCCAAACCGTCCCCGACCAAGCCGACAGGCTCCAGGCCCGCGACGGGCCCCGCCCCCCGCCATGCCCCTGCGCCTCGTCGCCGGCCGTCATAGGGGCCGTGCCCTCGCCGCCCCGCCGGACCGCGCCACCCGGCCAACGAGCGACCGGGTGCGCGAGGCGGTGTTCAACATCCTGGCCCATGCCGGCTACGGCCCCGACGGCGGCGACGCGGTGGCCGGCGCCGTGGTGCTGGACGCCTTCGCCGGCACCGGGGCGCTGGCCTTCGAGGCGCTGTCGCGCGGCGCCGCCGAGGCCTGGCTGTTCGACAGCTCGGCCGCGGCGCTGGGCTTCGCCCGCAAGAACGCCGAAGCACTGGGTGAGACGACCCGCGCGCATCTGCTGCGCGCCGACGCGTTGAAGCCACCGCCGGCGCGGGCGCAGGCGACGCTGCTGTTCCTCGACCCGCCCTACCGCCAGGCGCTGGTCGGCCCGGCGATCAAGGCGCTGTCCGCCGCCGGCTGGCTGGCGCCCGGCTGCCTGGTGGTGGCCGAGACCGCCGCCGACGAGCCGCCGGTGGAGGGCCTCACCCTGCTGGACGAACGCCGCTACGGCATCGCCCGCATCGGCTTCGGCCGGGTGGCGGGGTAGCGGACGGCTGCACAGATCGGGTCGCAACAAGCGAGCCCGATCTGTGCAGCGTGTCGCTCAGGCCGCCGCCCGCAGCCCCTGTCCGCGCAGCTTCGCCACCGCGGCGATGGTCTTGAGCGCGGCCTCCGCCGCCTCCTTGCCCTTGACCAGGAAATGCTCGCGGAAGAAGGCGGCGTGGGCCTCGTGCTCGTGGAAGCGCTGCGGCGTCAGCACCGCGGAGAGCACCGGCACCTCGGTGTCGAGCTGCACCCGCATCAGCGCGTCGATCACTGCGGTCGACACGAATTCGTGCCGGTAGATGCCGCCGTCGACGATGAAGCCGGTGGCGACGATGGCGTCGTAGCGGCCGGACTTGGCCAGCAGCTGGGCGTGCAGCGGGATCTCGAACACGCCCGGCACTTCGAACAGGTCGACCTCCGGCGCCGAGGCGCCCGCCTGGGCGATCTCCGCCAGGAAGGCGGTCTTGCACTGGTCGACGATGTCGCGGTGCCAGCACGCCTGGATGAAGGCGATGCGGGGCGCGTCGGTGCGGGAAGAAGACTGGGGCTGATTCATGGTCATCCTCATGCAACGGACCAGAATCAGGGCATACGGGACCGACCACCGGGATTCGCGCCCGGCCTGCCGTCCCCGTTCTCTTTCATCCGGACTGTGACCGTCGGCTTCGGAATCGCACCGAATCTGCTGACCCTGCCGGTCGCCCGGCAGGCGCTCGCGGGCTCGTGCACGGCCCTTGGGCCATGCCATCACCGCCGGTGGGGACTTCCACCCCGCCCTGAGAACGTCCGCCGCCCGGGGGATCCGGACGGCTGCGTCGAATATCGGAAGGCCGCGGAGGCTTGGCAAGGCCGGACGCGACATGGCGGTGGCGCGCCTGCGACATCGCCGGACGGGTCCGGCACAGTCGCTCCGCCCCGTCCGCCGCATCCTGGCGGCCTGGCGATCGGGGGAGGCAAGCGATGACGGACCGGACCGGCGGCTGCCTGTGCGGCGGGGTGCGCTATCGGGTGACGGGGCCGCTGCGCCAAGTGGTGGCCTGCCATTGCGGCCAGTGCCGCCGCACTTCCGGCCATTTCGCCGCCTTCACCGCCTGCGCCGCCGGCGACCTGGTGCTGGAGAGCGACCGTACGCTGCGCTGGTACCGCTCCTCGCCCGAGGCCGAGCGCGGCTTCTGCGGCGACTGCGGCAGCAGCCTGTTCTGGCGGCGGCTGGCGGCCCGCACCAGCCGGATCAGCATCTGCGCCGGCACGCTGGACGGCGCCACCGGGCTGTCGCTGATGGCGCATGCGTTTACGGCCGACAAGGGCGCCTACTACCGGATCGCCGATGACCTGCCGCGCTGGCCGGAGTCGATTCCAGGCTTGTCCGCCGGCCCGACCGACTGACCGGTGACGCCGCGCCGGGAACATCGCGGGGCGGGGTTAGGACAGAGGGCCCATCAGGCGCCCGGTATCGTCCGTCAGGTTGACCCGGGGCCCGCATAGATAAGCGCAGCGATACAGCATCCGGGACGCCTCATTTCAGGCGCAAGACAACACAGCCCGCGCAACAAGCGGGCCACGGAGGCATACGATGCACGATCACGCGGAGGTGACTGCCGTGACCAGCCGGGCTGCAGGCCTGGGGCGGCACGTATTGGCCGAATTCTGGGGTTGCAGCCGGATCGACGATCCGGGCGAGGTCGAAACCGCGCTGATCGATGCCGCCCGCGCGGCCGGGGCGACGGTCCTCAAAGCCAACCTGCATCATTTCGGCGAAGGCATGGGAGTCACCGGGATCCTGATGCTGGCCGAATCCCATATCAGCATCCATTCCTGGCCGGAGCTGAGCTACGCCGCCGTCGACGTCTTCGTCTGCGGCAAGGCGGACCCGCATCGCGCCATCGCGTCGCTGAAGCAGTCCTTCCTGCCGACCGACACGCATGTCACCGAACATGCCAGGGGAGTGCGCAGCCATGGCTGAGCGGTCGGTCTCCATCCTCAAGGAGCGGCGGAGCGGCGAGAAGCGCGTGATCCTGCTGCCGGATGCGGTGGGCGAGTTCACGCGGCGCGGCTACCGCGTCCTGGTCGAGGCCGAGGCCGGCGTCGCCGCCGGCTTCCCCGACCAGGCCTATGCGGCGGCTGGCGCGAGCATCGTCGACGGCGCCACGGCCTGGTCGGGCTCGGACGTCGTGTTCAAGTACAAGCCCCCGGGGCCGGAGGAATACCGTCATTTCCGGCCGGGCCTGCACCTGGCCAGCTTCATGCACGCCGAGGGCAACCTGGCGCTGGTCGAGGCGATGCGCGGCAGCGGCATGTCGGGCTATGCGCTGGAATTCTTCCGGACCGAACGCGGCGACTTTCCCGTGCCGGTGTCCGACAACGAGATCTCCGGCAAGCTGGCGATCCTGCTGGCCGCCTATCATCTGCAGGCGCATATGGGCGGCAGCGGCGTGCTGCTGTCGGATGTGCCGGGGGCGCCGCGGCCCAAGGTCGTGGTCATAGGCTACGGCAATGCCGGCGGCGGCGCGGCGCGGCTGGCGGCGTCGATGGGGGCGGAGGTGACGGTCTTCGGCACCCGCTGGGAGGGGCTGCGCCGGTTCACGGCGGGGATGCCGGCCAGTGTCCGTTGCCTCCTCAACGAACGCGAGGCCTTCGAGCGTGCGGTGCTGGAGGCGGATGTCGTGGTCGGCGCCATCCTGATCTCGACTTACGACACCCCGCCGATGCTGGACGAGGAGCTGGTGCGGCGGATGAAGCCGGGATCGGTGATCGTCGACGTCACCTGCGGCTACGGCAGCGGCTACATGCCCAGCTTCAGCCACCTGACCACCTATGACGCCCCGTTCTACGTCCGGCACGGCGTCCTGCACTGCAAGATCGACGCGATGCCGGCCTCGGTGCCGCTGACCGCCGCCCGGGCCACCAGCGCCAATGTCTGGCGCTACCTGATGGACCTGGCGCGGGACGTCCATGACGGCGTGGCCGACCCGGTGTCGCGCAACGGCTGCGTCGTCGCCGGCGGCGTGGTCGTCCATCCGGAGGTGCGGCGGCACATCGAGATGGTCGAAGGCGGGCTGGCGGATGCCGTATAGCCGGCGCGCGGCGGTCTACGACGTCGAATACACGGAGGAGCGCGACGTCGGCTTCATCCTCGGCCTGGTCGGCCAAGCGGCCCCGAGCGTGCTCGAGGTGCCCTGCGGCGCCGGCCGCCTGTCGCTGCGGATCGCCCCATATGCCGGGCGGCTGACCGTGGTCGACCTCGAGCCGGAGATGGTGGCGCGGACCGTTGCGGCGCTGGAGCGCGAGGGCCATGGCGGCCGGATCCGTGGCCGGGTCGCCGACATGCGGGAGCTGCGGCTGGAGGAGCGCTTCGACCTGGCGCTGATCCCGCGCGAGGCGCTGCAACTGCTGCCGCCGGAGGAAGGCCGCCAAGCCCTGGCCGCGGCCGCGGCGCATGTCGCGCCCGGCGGCCGGCTGGCCGTCGACCTCGCCACCTTCCTACCGGTGCCAGGCGGGGCGCCGGACCCGGACTATTACGACCCGGCCCGGACCGACGGGGTCTGGGCCACCGACTGGATCCGGACGCTGTCGGACGGGTCGCAGCTGGTCCGGCAATCGGCGCAGCACCATGACGGGATGTCGATCCGGTTCGACCTGCAGTACCGGGTGTTGCAGGGCGGCCGCGTCGCCGAGGACTGGGCGGCCGGCATGCGCCTGCATCGCTATAGCCGCGGCTGGATCGACGACGCCCGGCCCGACGGCATGGCGGTCGAGGCCGTCCATGGCGACTACGACGGATCGGATTTCACCGGCGATTCGCCCCGGCTGATCGCCCTCTATCGACGCGGTCCGGCCGCCGGCCGGTAGGAGGAAGGCCATGTCTTCCGCGGGGCGGAAACGAAGCATCGAGGCGGTCGTCCTGTTCACCGCCTTCATCGCCTCGACCTACGGTTTCGGGATGTACTTGTTCCCGGCCATCGTCGAGGCCATCCGGCGCGACCTGCCGTTCACCTATGACGCGATGGGCGTGATCTCGGGCTTCGTCCAGGCCGGCTTCATGCTGTGCGCGCTGCTCAGCGGTCTGCTGACCGTCCGCTTCGGTGCCCTGCCGATGATCCTGGGGTCGATCGCCGTGTGCGCCGCCTGCCTGTGCGGGCTGGCCCTGGTGACGGATGTCGTCGCCATGGGTGTGCTGCTGGCGGTGCTGGGCGGATGCGCCGCAGCGATCTGGGTGCCGATGGTCGAGGTGTCGAGCGAGATCGTGCCCCGGTCGCACCAGGGCAAGGCCCTGGGGTTGATGTCGTCCGGCACCAGCTACGGCGTCTTCGTCAACGGCCTGCTGATCACCGGCTTCCTGGCGACCGAAGGCTGGCGCTTCCTGTGGGCCACCACCGGCGCGATCGTCGCTGCGCTGGCGCTGGCCGGGTTCCTGCGCCTGCGCCGGCCGGCCGGTGAGAGACCGGTGGCGGAGGCGGCCGTGCCCCGGGCCTCGATCGGCGGGCGGCTGCGGACGCTGCCGCCCGGCCTGACCGCGGCTGTGCTGCTGATGATGTTCCTGAACGGCCTGTCCTGCATGCCCTACCAGACCTATCTGTCGACCTTCCTGCAGGGCGAGGTCGGGCTGTCGCAGGGCGCGGCGGCGATGGCCTGGAGCGTGATCGGCGTCGTCGGCATGGTCGGCGGCTTTGCCATCGGCGCCCTGGCCGACCGCATCACCGTGCGCTGGGCGATGGTGCTGACCTATCTGATCCTGGCCGGATCCTGCCTGCTGCTGCTGCAGGCCGCTCTGGCGGGCGGGAACCTGCCGGTCCTGTACCTGGCGGTGGTCGCCTTCGGCCTCGCCTTCTATGCCATCTTCGGCCTGGTCCCGGCCTATATCGGCCATGTCTTCGGCACCGGCAAATCGGCCCTGGTCTTCGCCTTCGGCAACATCGCCCTGGGCTTCGGCGGCATCGTCGGCAACATGGCCGGCGGCTGGCTGAAGGTCTCGACCGGATCGTTCCAGGCGATCTATCTGGCGATGCTGGCGGCGGCGCTGTGCTCCGCCCTGCTGGCCGCGGTGATGCCGAGCGAGCGGCGCTTCGCCATGGCGGCCGGAGGCGCCAGTGCCTGAGATCGAAGCGATCGGCGGGTGGGTCAAGGATGCCGATGCAAGCCTGGACCGGTCGTATCGGCGGCTGGAGCAGATCGGCCGCCTGGACCCGGAGCGGCTGCGCTATTTCGAGGACTACCGCAGCCGCTACTTCAACGACCGGCTGATGCCCGGCCAGGGGGCGGAGGAGATCCTGTCCGCCTTGCGCGACCATGGCGGCCGGCCGGCGCATTGGATCGACCTGGGCGCCGGCGTGACCACGCTGTTCTGGTCGATCGGCCTGGCGGCAGCGCCGGACGAGGTGTCGGTCTGCGACCTGGTGCCGGAAGCCCTGCATGTCCTGGAGGCGTTCAAGGACGGCGATGAGACACCCCCCTGCTATCGCGAGGCGATGGCCCTGGCCGGCCGGTCCGAGGCCGATTTCGAGGCCCTCCGCCGCCGGCCTTGGACCTATCATGTGTTCGACTGCCTGCGGCCCTGGCCCGCCGGGCCGGAACAGCCCGGCGGCTACGGCCTGATCAGCGCGATCGGCTGCTTCGGCCTGTCGCCGGATGCCGAGCGCTACGCCGAGGCGTTCGCGGCCGCGGCCGCGAATCTGGCACCGGGCGGGCGCTTCATCGGCGCCGACTGGGTGCGCAGCGACCTGCTGATCGACCGCGAGGGCCACGACAACCGCTACGTGTCGCCGGCGCTGACCGCGGCCTGCGCCGAACAGGCGGGGCTGCCGACCTTGGCCCTGGCCCGGATTCCGATCGCCGGCGACCCCTATTACGACTCCGTCATGGTCTGGGCGTTCGGCCATGCCGGTTGAGCCGCTGGATGCCCTGCCGGGCCGCTTCACCGTGTTCGACGACGCCGCGCTGGACCGGATCGAGGCCGGCGCCGACCGCGTTCTGGCCGAGACCGGCCTGCGCTTCGAGGACGATCCCGAGACCCTGGCGCTGTGGCGGCAGGCCGGGGCGGCGGTCGACGGCGACCGGGTGCGCCTGGACGGCCCGCGGCTGCGCGAGATCATCCGGGCGACGGCGCCCGCGCATTTTGTGCTGCACGGCCGCAACCCGGCCCGCAGCACCCGGATCGGGGCCGGGGAGCCCCCGGTCCTCGCGCCGGTCTACGGGCCGCCGAACGTCCTGCGGGAGGACGGCAGCGGCGGCTTCGGCACCCGCGCCGACTATCACCGCCTGGTGGCCATGGCCCATGCCGCGCCGGGCCTGGCCAACACCGGCCACATGCTCTGCGTCATCGCCGACGTGCCGGATGCCGCCCGGCCGCTGGAAATGGCGATCGCCCATCTGACCCTGTCGGACAAGCCGTTCATGGGCACGATCGCCTCCCCCGCGGCGATGCGGCAGGTGATCGACGCCGCGGCGACCGCGATCGGCCCGCTCGACGGCAAGCCGGCCGGCTGCCATCTGCTGCACCTGATCAACGCGACCCCGCCCCTGTCCTACAAGGGCAATCCGCTGAAATGCCTGCGTCTGGCCGCCGAGAGCCGGCAGGGCTGCCTGATCACCTCCTACATGATGATGGGCGCGACCGGGCCGGTCACGGTCGCCGGCGCCCTGATCCAGGGCTATGCAGAGGTTCTGGCCGGGCTGGCGCTGGCCCAGCTGTGGCGCCCCGGCACGCCGATGATCATGGGCATCTTCGCCATGCCGTTTTCGATGCGCGGCATGGTGCCGGTGTTCGGCGACCCGGCCTTGCACCTGGTGCAGTACGGCGCCATGGCGCTGGCCCGCCGGCTCGGCATTCCCGGCCGCGGCGACGGCGGCGTCACCTCCTCCCGGCTGGACGACGCCCAGGCCGGATCCGACGGCGGCCGCGCCACCGCCGCCGCCCTGGCCTGCGGCGCCGATTTCATTCTCCACGCCGCCGGCTGGCTGGGCAGCGGCCGCTGCACCGGCATCGCCAAGTTCCGGCGCGAGGCGGAAGCCTTGACAGTGGCCACCGGCGCCGCATTGGCCGGCCTGGAGCCGCCCTTGCCGCTGGACCCAGCACTGGCGGCGGAGCTGCGCCGCCAGGCCGACCTCGCCGCGAAGTGACCGGGCGCCGCGATCAGAACGGCGAATCGGCCGGCGCCTGCTCGCGCCGCCCGACCATGTCGTAGTCGCGCAGCACCGCGGCGATGCGCAGGCGGTAGCCGCTGAAGATGCCGGCGCGACCGGCGGCCTGAGCGGCGCGGTGCTCGGCCCGGTTGCGCCAGCGTGCCACCGCGTCTTCGTCCTCCCAGAAGGACAGCGACAGCAGCTTCTCCGGGTTCGTCAGGCTGCGGAAACGCTCGACCGAGATGAAGCCGGGCATCTGCTCCAGCACCGGGCGCAGCCGGGCGGCGTGGTCGAGATAGTCGTCGAGCCGGCCTTCCGCCGGCTCGACCTCGAAGATCACGGCGATCATGCGCGGGTGCCGCCGACGGTCAGCCCGTCGATCCGGAGGGTCGGCTGGCCGACGCCGACCGGCACGCCCTGGCCCTCCTTGCCGCAGGTGCCGATGCCGGGGTCGAGCGCCATGTCGTCGCCGACCATCGACACCTTGGTCAGCGCGTCCGGCCCGTTGCCGATCAGGGTCGCACCCTTCACCGCCGGTCCGATCTTGCCGTCCTCGATCAGATAGGCCTCGGAGGCGGAGAACACGAACTTGCCGTTGGTGATGTCGACCTGGCCGCCGGCGAAGTTGACGGCGTAGAGGCCGTGCTTGACCGAAGCCAGGATCTCGGCCGGCGAGGTGCCGCCGCCGAGCATGATGGTGTTGGTCATCCGCGGCATCGGGTGGTGGGCGTGGCTCTGCCGCCGGCCGTTGCCGGTGGGCGCCATGCCCATCAGCCGGGCGTTCATCCGGTCCTGCATGTAGCCGACCAGGATGCCGTCCTCGATCAGCGTGGTGCTGCGGGTCGGCGTGCCCTCGTCGTCCACCGTCAGGCTGCCGCGCCGGTCCGGCAGGGTGCCGTCGTCGATCACGGTGACGCCCGGCGCCGCCACGCGCTGGCCCATCAGGCCGGAGAAGGCGGAGGTCTTCTTGCGGTTGAAGTCGCCCTCGAGGCCGTGCCCGATCGCCTCGTGCAGCAGGATGCCGGGCCAGCCGGGGCCGAGCACCACGGTCATCTCGCCGGCCGGCGCCTCGACCGCGTCCAGCCGCACCAGGGCCTGGCGCAGCGCCTCGTCCACCGCCGCCTGCCACTGCCCCGGCTCGAGATGGAAATCATAGCCGGTGCGCCCGCCGGCGCCGTGGCTGCCGCTCTCCATCCGGTCGCCGTCGCCGACCACGACCGAGACGTTGACCCGCACCAGCGGTCGGATGTCGGCGGCGTGGCGGCCGTCGGCACGAATGATCCGCACCGCCTGCCAGTTGCCGCTGATCGAGGCGCTGACCTGGCGCACCCGCGGATCGCGCGATCGGGCATAGGCGTCGATCTCGGCCAGCACCTTGACCTTGGCCTCGAACGGTACGGCCGAGAGCGGGTTGGCGTCGGTGTAGAGCTGGCGGTTGGTGCCCTGCGGCGGCTCGGCCAGGCTGCCGCCATGGCCGGCGCGGACCGCGCGCACCGTCTCCGCCGCCCGCTTCACTGCGTCCTCGCTCAGGGTCGAGGCATGGCTGTAGCCGGTGGTCTCGCCCGCCACCGCGCGCAGGCCGAAGCCCTGCGAGGTGTCGAAGCTGGCGCTCTTCAGCTTGCCGTCGTCCCAGCTCAGCCCTTCAGACTGGACGTATTCCAGGAACAGCTCGCCGTCGTCGGCACCCTGCAGGGCCTCGCCGACCAGCCGCTCGAGCCGGCCGCGGTCGAGCCCGGCCTGGGTGAAGAACAGGTCGTCGGTCTGGTCGAGGACACTCATGGCGGGAGTCCGGTCAGCGGAGTCTGGACTCCAGAGATAGTGCCACCCGCCGGCCGGGGCCAGCCCCGATCGCCGGCATCGGCCGAATCGGGCTGCCAAGGGGATGCGACCATTTGCGTGATGGGCGCGGCAGTACGGGCTGTTGTTGCCCCCCGGAACGCCCTGTATTTTCGCCCTTGCCAGGATTGGCCCGGCTTCGTGCGGCGCCCGATGTCGTGGGGGCTTCAACCCTCGCGGTTCCGTCGGTATAAGGCCGAATGGAGTCCGGTGCCGGCGAAGGCCGGCACGGGCCATGGGTGGGAACGACAACGATAACGAAAGAGCGGCACCGCATGCGATCGGGCAGACTGCGTGAACTCTTGGCAGGCGCATCGGTCCTGCTTCTCCTCGGCACGGGCGCGGCCTTCGCCGACGGCCCGCCGCACAACTGGCAGCTCGGGTTCCAGGAAGCGGCCTCGCCGATCAAGGAGCAGATGGAGAGCTTCCACAACCTGCTCCTGGTCATCATCGTCGCGCTCAGCGTGTTCGTGCTGGGGCTTCTGGTCTATGTGATGTGGCGCTTCAGCGCCAACCGCAACCCGGTGCCGTCGAAGACCGCGCACAACACCCTGATCGAGGTGATCTGGACGGTCGCGCCGGTCCTGATCCTGCTGGTCATCGTGGTGCCGTCCTTCCGCCTGCTCTATGCCGGCGACCGGACGCCGAATCCCGAGATGACCCTGATCGCGCATGGCTACCAGTGGTACTGGGGCTACGAGTATCCGGACCAGAAGATCGCCGAATACACCAGCTACATGGTGAAGGACGAGGATCTGAAGCCGGACCAGGTGCGGATGCTGTCGGTCGACAACCCGGTGGTGCTGCCGGTCGACACCGACATCCAGATCCTGACCACGGCCGGCGACGTCATCCACTCCTGGGCGGTGCCCGCCTTCGGCCTGAAGAAGGACGCGATCCCGGGCCGGACCAATGAGACCTGGGTCCGGATCGACAAGCCGGGCGTCTATTACGGCCAGTGCTCGCAGCTCTGCGGCACCGACCACGCCTACATGCCGATCGAGGTGCACGCGGTCAGCCGCGCGGATTTCGACAAGTGGGTCATCGAGAAGGTCGGGCCCAACCCGGCCGAGAAGCCGAAGCTTCTGACCATGACCTGGGACGAGGCGCAGGCGCGCACCAAGCTGGCCCAGGCCGGCCAATAACCCCTAAGACACGAATCCCCAGCGGGGAGTGATCCCACTCGGGGCCGGCGGCCCCGACAGGCAACCCCGGACGGGGAAGAGGTTGACAACGATGGCTCACGCCGCAGCGCACGCACACGGTCACGACGACCACCACCACGACCACAAGCCGGGCTTCTTCAAGCGCTGGCTGTTCTCGACCAACCACAAGGACATCGGCACGCTGTACCTGGTCTTCGCGATCTGCGCGGGCCTGATCGGCGGCGTGTTCTCGCTGATCATGCGGCTCGAACTGCAGAATCCGGGGATGCAGTTCCTGGCCGGCGGGCAGGAGTGGAACGTCGTGGTCACCGCCCACGGCCTGATCATGATCTTCTTCACGGTCATGCCCGCGATGATCGGCGGCTTCGGCAACTGGTTCGTGCCGATCATGATCGGCGCGCCGGACATGGCCTTCCCGCGGCTGAACAACATCTCGTTCTGGCTGCTGGTCCCGTCCTTCGCGCTCCTGATCGGCTCGGCCTTCGTCGGCCAGGGCGCCGGCACCGGCTGGACCATCTACCCGCCGCTGTCCGAGGCCGGGCAGCCGGGCATGTCGGTCGACATGGCGATCTTCTCGCTGCACCTGGCCGGCGCGTCCTCGATCCTCGGCGCGGTGAACTTCATCACCACGATCTTCAACATGCGCGCCCCGGGCATGACGCTGCACAAGATGCCGCTGTTCGTCTGGGCGATGCTGGTGACCGCCTTCCTGCTGCTGCTGGCCGTGCCGGTGCTGGGCGGCGCCATCACCATGCTGCTGACCGACCGCAACTTCGGCACCAGCTTCTTCAAGCCCGAGGGCGGCGGCGACCCGCTGCTGTTCCAGCACCTGTTCTGGTTCTTCGGGCACCCCGAGGTGTACATCATGATCCTGCCGGGCTTCGGCATGATCAGCCACATCGTGTCGACCTTCTCGAAGAAGCCGGTGTTCGGCTATCTCGGCATGGCCTACGCCATGGTCGCGATCGGCGTCGTCGGCTTCGTCGTGTGGGCGCACCACATGTTCACCACCGGCATCGATGTCGACACCCGCGCCTACTTCACCGCCGCCACCCTGATCATCGCGGTGCCGACCGGCATCAAGATCTTCTCCTGGATCGCGACGATGTGGGGCGGGTCGATCGAGTTCAAGACGCCGATGCTGTGGGCGATCGGCTTCATCTTCCTGTTCACCATCGGCGGCGTCACCGGCGTGGTGCTGGCCAATGCCGGCATCGACACCGCCCTGCACGACACCTACTACGTGATCGCGCACTTCCACTACGTGCTGTCGCTGGGCGCGGTGTTCTCGATCTTCGGCGGCTTCTACTACTGGATCGGCAAGATGTCCGGCCGGCAGTACCCGGAAACCTGGGGCAAGATCCACTTCTGGATGACCTTTATCGGCGTCAACCTGACCTTCTTCCCCCAGCACTTCCTGGGCCTGGCCGGCATGCCGCGGCGCCAGCCGGACTATCCGGACGCGTTCCACGGCTGGAACATGGTGTCGTCCTTCGGCGCCTACATCTCGGTCGCGGCGGCCTTCCTGTTCGTCGGCATCGCCTTCTACACGGTCAGATATGGCCGCCGGGTGGAGAGCAACTACTGGGGCGAAGGCGCCACCACGCTGGAGTGGACGCTGCCGTCGCCCCCGCCCTTCCACCAGTTCGAGCAGCTGCCCCGGGTCAAGTGACCCGAGGCTGAGAAAAAAGAGGAGACCGGGCCGGGCCGCGCGGATCCCCCGTGCGGCCCGGTCCGCTTGAGGTTTATGATGTCGGACGTGACCCTGGACCGGACAGCCCGAACCGCCGCGGCCGAGGCCGAAGGCGGCGCCACCTGGCAGGACTATCTCGCGCTTCTGAAGCCGCGGGTGATGACGCTCGTCGTCTTCACCGGCATCGCCGGGCTGATCGCGGCGCCGGGCCATCTGCATCCGGTCCTGGCCGCCACCGCCGTGCTGTGCATCGCCGTCGGCGCCGGCGCGGCCGGGGCCATCAACATGTGGTACGACCGCGACATCGACGCGGTGATGAGCCGGACCTGCGGCCGGCCGATCGTGCGCGGCCGCATCGCGCCGTCCGAGGCGCTGGCCTTCGGCGTGTTCCTGTCGGTCGCCTCCGTTCTGGTGATGGGGCTGGCGGTCAACTGGGTCGCCGCCCTGGTCCTGGCTGCCGCCTCGGCCTTCTACGTCTTCGTCTACACCATGTGGCTGAAGCGGCGGACGCCGCAGAACATCGTGATCGGCGGCGCTGCGGGGTCGTTCCCGCCGATGATCGGCTGGGCCGCCGTGACCGGCGATGTCAGCGTGCCGTCGATGCTGCTGTTCGCCCTGATCTTCATGTGGACCCCGCCGCATTTCTGGGCGCTGGCGCTGTTCCGCAGCGAGGAATACGCCAAGGCCGGGGTGCCGATGCTGCCGGTGGTGTCCGGCGCGCGCGAGACCAAGCGCCAGATGCTGGCCTACACGCTCGCCCTGTTCCCGCTCGGCCTCGGCCCCTGGCTGGTGGGCACCGCCGGGCTGACCTACGGCATCGGCGCCGGCGTGCTCGGCGCGCTGTTCATCCTCTGCGCCGTGCGGGTGCTGCGCGAGGACGGTGCGACCACGAACCACCGCGCCGCCAAGCAGATGTTCGGCTATTCCATCTTCTACCTGTTCGCGATCTTCGGCCTGCTGATCGTCGACCACACCGCGGTGCATTTCTGAGATGGCTGTCCGCTCGACCGCCAGACCGACGGAGACCCCGGCGCCCGACGCGCGGCGCCGGCTGCGCGGCCGCAACAAGGCCCTGGCGTTCGGCCTGATCGCCTGGGTCGTGCTGATCTTCGTGATCACCATCGTCAAGATGAAGGGGGGCTAGATGGCCGAGCTCGACCCGAAGGTCCGGCGCCGCAACCGCCTCATCATGACCTCGCTGTGCGGCGTCGCCTTCTCGATGGGCGTCCTGGCCTTCGCCTCGGCGCCGCTGTACCGGCTGTTCTGCCAGGTCACCGGCTATGGCGGCACCACCCAGGTCGCCGATTCGGTCTCCGACAGGGTGCTGGACCGCAAGGTGCGGGTCCGCTTCGTCGCCAACACCGATGCCGGCCTGCCCTGGACCTTCAAGGCCGAGCAGACCGAGGTCGAGGTCCGGCTCGGCGAGCCGGCGCTGATCTATTTCCAGGCCACCAACAACGCCACGGAACCGACCGCCGGCCAGGCGGTCTACAACGTGACGCCGGACAAGGTCGGCCTCTACTTCTCGAAGGTGCAGTGCTTCTGCTTCACCGAGCAGATCATCCAGCCGGGCGAGACGGTGGAGTTCCCGGTCTACTTCTATGTCGACGCGGCGATGGATGCGCAGCCGAACCTGAGCGACGTGCGCACCGTCACCCTGTCCTACACCTTCTACAGCCAGCGGTCGAAGGCGCTGGAGAATGCAGTCGCCGCCTACTATCGTGCGGCCAAGAACGACGGCTGACGGCCTGCCGGCAGCCGGACCGATTAGGGCGGAACACCGAAGCGAAGATCGGACGAGAGACCGAGAGGGGCACGAGGATGAGCACGACCGACGTCCATGCCGACAGGCACGAGACGAGCTACGAACTGAATGCGGTTCCGCATCCCTATCATCTGGTCGACCCCAGCCCGTGGCCTCTGCTCGGCTCGCTCGCGGCCGGCGTGATGGCGATCGGCGGCGTCCTGTTCATGCATGACGAGGGGCCGGTCCTGCTGATCGCGGGCTTCCTCGGCGTCCTGGCCGTGATGTTCGGCTGGTGGCGCGACGTGATCAAGGAAGCAACCTTCCGCAAGCTGCACACCCCGGTGGTGAAGCTGGGCCTGCGCTACGGCATGATGCTGTTCATCGCCTCGGAGGTGATGTTCTTCGTCGCCTTCTTCTGGGCCTATTTCGACTCCAGCCTGTTCGTCAACGAGGCGGCGCAATACGCGCGGGTCGAGGCGACCGGCGGCATCTGGCCGCCCAAGGGCATCACCCCGGTCGACGCCTTCCACTTCCCGCTGCTGATGACGCTGGTGCTGCTGCTGTCGGGCTGCACCGTCACCTGGGCGCATCACGAGATCGTCGAAGGCAACATGAAGGAGGCCTCGAAGGCGCTCGGCATCACCGTGCTCCTCGGCGCCATCTTCACCTGCATCCAGCTCTACGAATACACGCATGCGGAGTTCGGCTTCCGCGACGGCGTCTTCGCCTCGACCTTCTACATGGCCACCGGCTTCCACGGCTTCCATGTGCTGGTCGGCACCATCTTCCTGGCGGTGTGCTGGTTCCGCACCGCGCGCGGCGACTTCACCAAGGACAGCCATTTCGGCTTCGAGGCGGCGGCCTGGTACTGGCACTTCGTCGACGCGGTCTGGCTGTTCCTGTTCGTCGCGATCTACTGGTGGGGCGGCCACGGCGGCGCTGTCGCGGCGCACTAGCCTGTGCCTGCCGGAGCGGTCTCTCCCCTGGCCGCGGCGCTGGGCTGCAAATGCCCGCGCTGCGGCCGGGGCGCCCTGTTCAAAGGCTTCCTGACGGTCGCGGAGCGCTGCGCGGTCTGCGACCTCGACCTCTCTGAGGTCGATTCCGGCGACGGCCCGGCCGTCTTCCTGATCTTCATCCTGGGCTTCACCGTGGTGCCGCTGACGCTCTGGCTCGGCTTCGCCTTCGATCTGCCCGACTGGGCGCCGATCGCCATCGGCGCCGTCCTGCTGGTCGTCCTCACCGGCATCCTGATCCGCCCCGCCAAGGCCTATGTCGTGGCGCTGCAGTACCGGCACCGCCGCACCGGCGGGTGAGAGCCCCGCCATGGCTTCCCGTTTCCGGCCGGACTTCTGGCCGACCGTCTTCCTGGTTCCCGCCCTCGCCCTGATGATCGGGCTCGGCGTCTGGCAGCTCGAGCGCCTGGCCTGGAAGACCGACCTGATCGAGCGGATCGAACACGGCCTGGCCGCCCCGCCGGTGCCGCTGCCCGCCGATCTCGGCGACGACCCCGGCTTCGACTACCGTCACGTCACCGTCACCGGCCGCTTCGACGCCGTCCACGCCTTCCGGCTGCTGGCCCGGGTGCATGACGGCGTCGCCGGCATCCAGGTGGTCGCGCCGCTGATCCGCGACGACGGCGGCCCGGCCGTCATGGTCAACCGCGGCTGGGTGCCGCTGGGGCCCGACGGCAGGCCTGCCCCCTACGCCCCGCCGCCCGAGGGCACAGTGACGGTCGAGGGCGTGGCCCGCCGGCCTTTGCCCCAGGGCTGGATGCAGCCCGACAACAGCCCGGCCACCAATGAGTGGTTCTGGGTCGACCTGCCGGCCATGGCCGCCGCGGCCGGGCGGGACCGGGCGGCGCCGGTGGTGGTCGAGCAGTCGGCCGGTCCGGACCGTACGCGGTATCCGCTGGGCGGCCAGACCAAGGTCGATCTGCCGAACGATCACCTGCAATATGCGATCACCTGGTTCGGCTTCGCCGCCATCCTGGTCGCGATCTACCTGCTGCATCATCTGCGGCGCGGCCGCGCCGCCCGGAAAGGACCCGACGCATGACCGCCTATGCCGAGATCGCCGCCCACTTCGGCCGCATCGCCGCGCTGTCCAACGCCATCGGCATCCTCGACTGGGACAACGCCACGATGATGCCGAAGGGCGCCGCCGAGACCCGGGCCGAGAGCCTGGCGCTGCTGCAGGTGCTGCGCCACGGCATGGTCACCGATCCGCGCCTGTCCGACTGGCTGCCCGAGGCCGAGGCCGACAACAGCCTGGGCGAGTGGGAGCGCGCCAATCTGCGCGAGATCCGGCGGCTGTGGACGGTGCAGACCGTGGTGCCGGCCGATCTGGTCGAGGCGTCCAGCAAGGCCATCTCGGCCTGCGAAATGACCTGGCGCCAGGCTCGCGCCGATTCGGACTTCGCCTCGCTGCTGCCGAAGCTGCAGGAGGTGCTGCGGCTGCAGCGCGAGATCGGCCGCGCCAAGGGCGAGGCGCTGGGCCTGTCGGCCTATGACGCCCTGCTGAACGACTACGAGCCCGGCGGCCGGTCGGAGAAGATCGACGCGCTGTTCGACGACCTCGCCGAGTTCCTGCCCGGCTTCACAGAGGAGGTGCTGGCGATCCAGGCGCGCCGGCCGGCGACGCCGCGGCCGGAGGGCGTGTTCCCGATCGAGGCGCAGCGGGCGCTGGGCGTCGCCATGATGGGCGTGCTGGGCTACGACTTCGAGCGCGGGCGCCTTGACGTCTCGACCCACCCGTTCTGCGGCGGCGCCGACAACGATGTCCGCATCACCACCCGCTACGACGAGGCCGACTTCACCCGGGCCCTGATGGGCGTGCTGCACGAGACCGGCCATGCCCTCTACGAACAGGGCCGGCCGCAGGCTTGGATGAACCAGCCGGTCGGCCAGGCCCGCGGCATGAGCCTGCATGAGAGCCAGTCGCTGCTGATGGAGATGCAGGCCTGCCGCAGCCGCGAGTTCATCGCCTTCGCCGCGCCGCGGATGCGGGACGCCTTCGGCGGGTCCGGACCGGCCTGGGAGGCCGAGGCGCTGTGGCGCCACTACACCAGGGTCGAGCGCGGCTTCATCCGGGTGGACGCCGACGAGGTGACCTACCCGGCCCATGTCATCCTGCGCTATCGCCTGGAGAAGGCGATGATCGCCGGCGAGCTGCCGCTGGCCGACCTGCCGGCGGCCTGGAACGACGGCATGAAGGCGCTGCTGGGCGTGGTGCCGCCGGACGACCGGCTGGGCTGCCTGCAGGACATCCACTGGCCGAGCGGCGGCTGGGGCTATTTCCCGACCTACACGCTGGGCGCGATGACCGCGGCGCAGATCTTCGACGCCGCCAACCGGGCCGAGCCGGACATCCTGCCGGCGATCGGCCGCGGCGACTTCGCGCCGCTGGTCGGCTGGCTGCGCGCCAACATCCATGGCCAGGGCTCGCGCTGGGAGACCGACGAGCTCTTGACCCGGGCCACCGGCCGGCCGCTCGACGCCGCCGTGTTCAAGGCGCATCTGCGCCGTCGCTATGGCGGAGAGGGCTGAGTCGGCATTCGCGTGGGTCGGCGCATGGGGGCCTGACGCCCGAAACTTGCATGCCTCCAATGCGGCTTTGGCGCGCAGGATTCCGGCTTGTCAGACGAGTTGAGTCGGACTCCGAACGCCCGAGGGGGCCGCGCCGACGCGCGGCCTTGAGACATGACGACCCGCCTTCCGCGCCAGGTGCTGATCCCGCTGATCATCGCCTGCGCGCTGTTCATGGAGAATCTCGATTCCACGGTGATCGCCACGGCGCTGCCGAACATCGCCCATTCCTTCGGCACCGACCCGCTGCACCTCAGCCTCGCCATCACCTCCTACCTGCTCAGCCTCGCCGTCTTCATCCCGGCCAGCGGCTGGATCGCCGACCGGTTCGGCGCCAAGACCGTGTTCCGGGCAGCGATCGTCGTGTTCACCGTCGGCTCGGTGCTGTGCGGCCTGTCGAACTCGACCGCCGAGCTGGTCGGCGCGCGGGTGATCCAGGGCATCGGCGGGGCGATGATGGTGCCGGTCGGCCGGCTGGTGCTGCTGCGCAGCGTGTCGAAATCGGAGCTGGTGCGGGCGATGGCCTATTTCACCACACCGGCCCTGCTGGGCCCGGTGCTGGGCCCGCCGCTGGGCGGCTTCATCGCCACCTACAGCTCCTGGCGGCTGATCTTCTTCATCAACGTGCCGATCGGGATCATCGGCGTGATCCTGGTCACCTTGTTCATCGACGACGTGCGGGAGGAGGAGAAGCCGCCGCTGGACGGCTGGGGCCTGTTGATGACCGGTACGGCGTTGGCCTGCCTGGTGTTCGGCTTCGAGACGCTCGGTCGGGCGATCGTGCCGCTGCCCGTGACCTTCGGCCTACTCGTCTTCGGCGCCGCGCTGATCTGGCTCTATGTCCGCCACGCCCACCGGGTGCCGGCGCCGATCATCGACCTGAAGCTGCTGCATGTCCGCACCTTCCGCATCTCGCTGGTCGGCGGCACCGTCTTCCGCATCGGCATCGGCGCCATCCCGTTCCTGCTGCCGCTGATGCTGCAGCTCGGCTTCGGCATGACCCCGTTCGAATCCGGCCTGCTGACCTTCGTCAGCGCCGCCGGCGCGCTGTGCATGAAGATGACGGCGTCGCACATCATCCGGCGGTTCGGCTTCCGCCCGGTGCTGGTGTGGAACGCGGCGATCAGCTCGGTCTTCCTGATGAGCTATGCCCTGTTCCGGGCCGACACGCCGCACCTGCTGATCCTGATGCTGCTGCTGGCCGGCGGCTATTTCCGGTCGCTGCAGTTCACCAGCCTGAACACCCTGGCCTTCGCCGACATCCCGCCGCAGAAGATGAGCCGCGCGTCCAGCTTCTCGAGCACGGCGCAGCAGCTGTCGGCCAGCCTGGGCGTCGCCACCGGGGCGGTGCTGCTGAACCTGGCGCTGCTGCTGCGCAGCGGCGCCGAACTTCAGGCCGCCGACTTCTCCTGGGCCTTCGCCGTGGTCGGACTGCTGTCGCTGTCCTCGGTGCTGATGTTCCTGCGCCTCGCCCCCGATGCCGGGGCCGAGGTCTCCGGCCACGCCGTCGCCCCGGTGCCGCCACCGGAAGGCTCTCCCCGGGTCGCGCCGGGGGAGTAGGCTTCAGGTCCCCAGCAGCCGATCGCGGGCCGCGTTGAGCCTGGCCGCCATGTCGGCCGAGCCGCCGCGGTCCGGATGGTGCCGCTTCATCATCCGCCGATGCGCCGCCTTCACCGCCGCGGGCGAGGCGCCGGCGGCGAGGCCGAGCAGGGCGCAGGCCTCGGCCTCCGACATCTCCGCCGCACGCGGGCCGGCGCCGTCCTGCTTTGCCCAGTCCGGACCGAAGCGGCGGTCGAGATAGGTCTCCAGCACCCGGGCCGAATCGGGGTCGTCGGCGCGGCATTCGGCCAGAAGGCGCAGCAGCGCCGTCAGCGGCAGCGAGGCCAGGCTGCGGCCCTCCATCGGGCCCGGGCGCAGAACATAGCCGTCCATGGCACCGCTGGCGTGGTCGAGCTGCATGTCGAGGCTGCGCGTCTTCAGCCGCGAGGCGCCGCCGGGCGTCGGGCCGGCCGCGGTCTGCCGGGCGCGGCGCCAGCGCAGGAACCAGGGCAGCCCCTGGATCAGGAGCGGCGACAGGCGCTGCAGCCACAAGAGGATCGCGCCGATCACGGCGAGGAGGCCGGACAGCCGGCCGGTCAGCAGCAGGAACAGCCCGAGGCCGGCCAGGAGCAGGATGCCGCCCCAGCGCGCGCCGCGCAGCACTCGCTTCGGCTCGGTGTTCGCGAACCAGCGGGCGAGCAGCGGCACCCCGATGCCGAGCGCCAGGACCAGGATGAGAAGCTGCAGCACGGTGGTCGCCTAACCTCCCATCCGCCCGATCAGCGCCATGACCGCGGCGCCGCGGCGGCGGCCGAGATCTTCCAGCGCCGGGCGGCCGCCGGCGGCATAGACCGCGACGGCTGCCAGCAGGTCGCGCAGCTGGCCCGGGCTCGAGGCATCGAACGGGCAGTAGGCGCCGCGGGTCAGGCGCGCGATCTCGCGGAAGGCGCGGGCGGCGAGCGGGTCGGGGCCTTCGTGGAACAGGAACACGGGCACGCCGCGCAGGGCCAGCCGGCCGGCCTGGGCGCAGACCCGGTCGAGCGATTCCTCGAAGGCGTCGCCGACGAAGACCAGGGCGTCGACCTTGCCGCGCCC
The DNA here is from genome assembly GCF_916619195.1 of Inquilinus sp. Marseille-Q2685. NCBI lineage: Bacteria > Pseudomonadati > Pseudomonadota > Alphaproteobacteria > Rhodospirillales > Rhodospirillaceae > Inquilinus > Inquilinus sp. Marseille-Q2685. Next base: position 199,087 of record NZ_CAKAKL010000002.1, on the reverse strand, counting down.
GGCCTCCGCCTCGGCATGGCTCAGCACCCGGCCGATCTGGGTCTCGCCGGCGCGGCAGCGCACCTTGCTCATCAGCCGCGCCAGCTCGACGCCGTCGGAGACCCAGGCGGTGGCCTTGCATTCGCCGAAGCCGCGATAGAAGACCAGCTGCAGGTCGAGACCGCCCAGCGCCGCCGTCTCGGTGAACATCTCGCCCTGCAGGCGGCAGGCGCGGTCCCAGGTGTCCTCGCGGCTCTGCGTCGCGTCGAGCGCGAAGATCAGACGGCCGCGCCGCCCGTCCCGGCGCGGCGCCGGCGTCGCCGCCGCCCGGCGCAGGAAAGCGTCCACCTCCGACCGGTTCTGGCCGGCCGGCAGTTTTTCGTCAGGGCCCGTCATCGGTTCGTGTCCATCACGGATAATGATGGGGACCGGCGGGCGGAAATCCAATCGGAACGGGACGCGAACCCGTCAGCGGCGGCCGGCCAAGCCCTTTTCCGCCAAGCCGACATCGCGGCGCAGCGAGTCCGGCAGCGTCTCGACCGAGCGCGCCGCCGGGCGCCATGCCAGCAGCCGGCGCAGCAGGCCGCGGCGGAAGGGGCGGCGGGAATTCCGGGTCAGGGCGAAGGTCATGGCCGTGCTCCGAGGCTTGCCGGGATCGCCGATCCATGAGACAGAATCATCGTGATCCCGATGGACCTGATCCTATGCAGCCACATAGGCCACGGCGAATGATGCTTTCTCGTTTCGGCATGAACGGAACTAATGGCTGACGCGAGCCCCCACCTGCCGCTGGCGGCGCTGCGCACCTTCGACAGCGTGGCCCGGCATCTCAGCTTCACCAAGGCGGCGGCCGAGCTGGCGGTGACCCAGAGCGCGGTCAGCCACCAGATCCGCTCGCTGGAATCCGACATGTGCGTGCGGCTGTTCAAGCGGCTGAACCCCGGCATCGCCCTGACCGAGGCCGGGGCGCAGCTGGCGCCGGAGGTGCGGGCGGCGCTGGAGCGGCTGAGCGCCGCCGTGGCCTACACCAAGCGCTGCGGCCGCGGCGGCGTGCTGCGGGTCGGGGCCGGCGGCGCCTTCGCCACCGGCTGGCTGGTGCCGCGCCTGGGCCGCTTCGCCGCCGCGCATCCCGAGATCGAGGTGCGGCTGTCGATGGCGATGCGCAACCCGGACCTGGAGGAGGACGAGCTGGACCTGGCCGTGCTGAGCCGGGAGGCGGAGCGGCCGCTGCAGCCGGACGGCGAGGCGGTGCTGTTCGAGGAGCGGATCTACCCGGTCTGCAGCCCGACGCTGCTGCCACTGTTGCGCAGCCCGGCCGACCTGGCCCGGGTGACCCTGCTGCACGAGGAATGCGACGAGGCGCCGTCGCCGCGTTCGGCGCTGAGCTGGGAGGCATGGCTGGAGCGGCTGGGCGTGGCGGACCAGCCGCGCCGCAGCGGCATCCGCCTGAGCCACTTCACCCTGGTGCTGGCGGCGGCGCTGGGCGGCGTCGGGGTGGCGCTCGGCCGCGAGCAGCTGATCCAGACGGCGCTGGCCGAGGGACGGCTGGTCCGCCCCTTCGGCCCGGAGCTGGAGCTGCGCAGCCGCCGCCAGGTGATCCGCTGGCGCAGCGCACCCGGCAACGAGTCCCGCATCGCGGCGTTCCGGAGCTGGCTTCTGGCGGAAAGCGCGGCGGATCGCTAGCCTCTGGCCGGTGCTCCACACTTCCGGATCGATGATGCCTTCCTCGCGCGCCTCTCTCCTCACCGGCCTGGCCGTCGCCCTCCTCCTCGGCCTTGCCGCTCCCGGCGCCTGGGCACAGGACAGCGCTCCCCAAGCGGTGCCGCCGCGCGAGATCATCGTCGCCACCGCCCCGGTCAACTCCCCGCTCGGCCGCTGGGGCAACGCCTTCGTCGAGCGGCTGAAGACGGAGGCCGGCCAGCCGGTGTCGGAGGCGATCACCGCCGGGCCCCTCCCGAACAGCGCGCTGCTGCAGAGCGGCCGGGTGGCGATCGGCCTCGTCTCGCTCGACGTCGCCGCTGCGGCCTGGGCCGGCACCAGCCCGATGGCGCCGGGGCTGAAGTTCGAGCATCTGCGCGCCCTGGCGCCGGTGGCGCCCGCCGCGGTGCTGCGCTTCGTGGTGCCGGTGGGCAGCGGCATCACCAGCGCCTCCGGCCTTGCCGGCAAGCGGGTGGCGCTGGCCACCGATGACGCGCTGACCGAGCCGATGCTGAAGGCGCTGGACGTCAAGGCGACGCTGCGGCGCCTGCCGCTGACAGAGGTCGCGAAGCAGTTCGCCGACGCCAAGATCGACGCCGTCGCGGTCACCGGCCTCGAGCCCTTCGCCCTGCCGCCGGAACAGCCTGCCGTCACCTTTGGCCTGACCGTGGCCGAGATCGCCAAGGTCGCCGCCGCCATCCCCGGCGTGGCCGCCGCCGCAGTGCCGCTGCCGCCTGCGCCCGCCGTTCCTCCGGCCGATCCCGCCGCGACCGACCCGGCCGCCGCAGCCCCGGCCCCGGCCGCCCTGCCGCCGCAGCCATTGCCGCCCAGCGCCGGCATGTGGACTTGGCTGGTCGCGAGCGACGCCCTGCCCGAGGAGGTCGCCCGCCGCGCCACCGAGATCGCGGTCGGCCAGGCGGCGCCGCTGGCCGAGGCCGCCGGCCTCGAGCTCTCGCCGGCGCTCGACCCGCTGACCAACCGCGCCCTGCCCTTCCACCGCGGCGCCGCCGCAGCCTGGGCCACGCAGGGCGTCACCGTGCCGGCGGATCAGGTGCGGTGAAGACGACGTAGATCGGGTTCGCGGTCGCGAACCCGACTCGCTCACCCCGCCTTCAGCTGGGTCTCGACCAGGGTCGCGAGCAGCGAGGCGCCGATCGGCAGGACCTCGTCGTTGAAGTCGTAATGCGGATTGTGGACCATCGTGTCCCCCGCCGCGCGGGCCTGGCCGAGGAACAGATAGGCCCCTGGCCGGGCGTTCAGCAGATAGGCGAAGTCCTCGCCGCCCAGCGACGGCTCGACGTCACGCTGGACATTGCCCTCGCCGACCACCTTCTCCGCCACCTGCGCCGCGGTCTCGGCCTGGCCGGCATGGTTCACCGTCGCCGGGTAGCCGTACTGGTAGTCGACGTCGATCGACACGCCGAAGGCGGCGGCGATGCCGTCGGCGATCCGCCGGATGCCGGCGACGATCATCTCCTGCACCTCCGGCCGGAAGGTCCGCACCGTGCCGTTCAGATAGGCCTCGTCCGGGATCACGTTGTGGGTGGTGCCGGTGTGGATCTGGGTGATCGACAGCACCGCCGAATCCATCGGGTTGGTGTTGCGGCTGACCAGGGTCTGCAGCGCACCGACCAGTTGGGCCGCGATCACCACCGGGTCCTTCGCGGTCTGCGGGATCGCGGCATGGCCGCCGACGCCGCGGATCCGGATGTCGAACATGTCGGCCGCCGCCATCATCGGGCCGGGGCGCACGCCCACGATGCCGGCGGGCAGCAGCGGCCAGTTGTGCAGGCCATAGACCTCGTCGCAGGGGAAGCGGTCGAACAGCCCCTCGCGGACCATCACGTCGCCGCCGCCGCCGCCCTCCTCGGCCGGCTGGAAGATGAAGTGCACGGTGCCGTCGAAGTTCCGCGTCTCCGCCAGGTACTGGGCGGCGCCGAGCAGCATGGTGGTGTGGCCGTCATGGCCGCAGGCATGCATCTTGCCGGGCATCGTCGACTTGTGGGCGAAGTCGTTGAGCTCCTCCATCGGCAGGCAGTCCATGTCGGCGCGCAGGCCGATGGTGCGGCCGCTGTCGGTGCGCCCCTTGAGCACGCCGACCACGCCGGTCTTGGCCAGGCCGCGATGCACCTCGATGCCCCAGGAGGCCAGCTTCTCCGCCACGATGCCCGAGGTCCGCACCTCCTCGAAGCCGAGCTCGGGATGGGCGTGGAGGTCGCGCCGCCAGGCGGTCATCTCCTCCTTGCGGGCGGCGATCGAATTGATGACGGGCATCGGTCGGTCTCGTCTTGCGCTGGCTGGGATGGCGAAACCCCGATACTGGTCCCTCCGCGCCGCCGGGGCAACCCGGCGCAGCCGCGCAGGGGTCATTCGCGCGGCATCGGGCCGCTGCCCGGGGCGGTGGACGGGCACCGCCGGCCGTGACAAGCTGCGGCCGCACGCTTCCGCTGCCGTCATCAGGACCGGCCCGCCGATGAGTGACACGACGATCAAGCCCCGCAACGAGGTCAAGCCGAAGACGGAGCGGCCGCGCCTGCACAAGGTGATCCTGGTCAACGACGACTACACGCCGCGCGAATTCGTGGTCACCGTGCTGCGGGCCGAGTTCCGCATGAGCGACGAGCAGGCCTACCGGGTGATGATGACGGCGCATCGCCGCGGCGTCTGCGTCGTCGCCGTCTATCCCAAGGAGGTGGCCGAGACCAAGGCGACGAGCGCCACCGAGGCCGCCCGCCGCAGGGGCTACCCGCTGCTGTTCACGACCGAACCGGAAGAGACGTAGGCCCGCCGCTAGCGGATCGCGGTTGTCGGGCCCAGCCGCGGCAGGGCGGCGTCGATCGCCGCGGCGGTCGGCATGCTCTCCTGCGCGCCGAGAGCGAGGCAGGCCAGGGCGGCGCCGGTCGAGGCGCGGCGCAGCGCCTGGTCGAGCGGCAGCCCGGCATCGAGCCCCGCCGCCAGCACGCCGGTGAAGGTGTCGCCGGCGCCGGTGGTGTCGACCGGCTGGGTCGGCAGCGCCGGCACGGCGAAGCCGGCGTCCGGACCGACCGCGATCGCGCCTTCGCCGCCGAGGGTGACGACGCAGGTCAGGCTCATCCGGCCGCTGAGCGCCTGCGCCGCGGCGCGGGGATTCGCGGCGGCGAGGCCGGGCCCGCCGGCGATCGCCAGCGCCTCGTGCTCGTTCACCACCAGCAGGTCGAGGTCGCGCAGCGCCGCCTCCGGCACCGCAGCGGCCGGGGCGACGTTGAGGATGGCGCGGCAGCCGCGGGCCCGGGCGCGCTTGAGGAGTGCCCAGTTCTGCTCCGGCGGCAGCTCCATCTGCAGCACCAGCAGCGTGTCCGGGGTCAGCCGGTCGTCCGGCACCTGGTCGGCCCGGACCGCCAGGTTGGCGCCGCTGCCGACGGCGATGAAGTTCTCGGCCCTGGCGTCGACGCAGATATAGGCGACGCCGGTCGGCCGGTCGCTGGTGGCCAGCAGGGCGGTGTCGATGCCCTCTTTCGCCAGGGTCGCGCGCATCACCTGGCCAAAGCCGTCGTCGCCGACCGCGCCGGCCATCGCCACCTTCGCCCCGGCCCGCGCCGCCGCCACCGCCTGGTTCGAGCCCTTGCCGCCGGGCTTGGTGACGTAGCCGTCGCACAGCACGGTCTCGCCCGGCCGCGGCAGCGCCGTGACGGCCATCACCAGGTCCATGTTGATCGAGCCGAAATCCAGGATCACGCGGCCATCTTTCCGTTAAAGCGGGGCCTCCCCGACGAAGGGCGCGATCCTGGCGCGGCGCGCGGCGGAACGCAACCGATCCGCGCGAATGCTGCCCGCCCCCTCTGGGCGCAGGATGAAAAACCTGCAAATGTCCTACGTACCCGACAAGCCGCAACCGAAGGGGAACGACCGTGACCGCCGAGCCGAAGGACATCCTGGCCGAGATCAAGGGCTATGAAGACGAGCTGATCGCCATCCGCCGCGACATCCACGCCCATCCGGAGACCGGATTCGAGGAGGTGCGGACCGCGGCGCTGGTGGCGAAGACGCTGCGCGGCTGGGGGATCGAGACGCATGAGGGCATCGCCAAGACCGGGGTGGTCGGCACGCTGAAGGGCACCCGGCCCGGCAACCGGGCGGTGGCGCTGCGCGCCGACATGGACGCGCTGTTCATCGAGGAGAAGACCGGCCTGCCCTATGCCTCGACCGTGCCCGGCAAGATGCATGCCTGCGGCCATGACGGCCACACAGCCATGCTGCTGGGCGCCGCCCGCTACCTGTCGGAGAACCGAGACTTCGCCGGCACGGTGCACTTCATCTTCCAGCCGGCCGAGGAAGGCCAAGGCGGCGGCCGGCTGATGGTCGAGGAAGGGCTGTTCGACCGGTTCCCGGCCGATGCGGTCTACGGCATGCACAACAACCCCGGCCGGGCGGTCGGCGAGTTCGGCATCCGCCCCGGACCGATGATGGCGGCGGCCGACACCTGGACCGTCACCTTCGGCGGGACGGGCGGCCATGGCGGATCCGCCCCGCATCTGGCGACCGACCCGACCGTGGTGCTGGCGCATTTCATCCTGGCGGTGCAGACCATCGTCGGCCGCAACATCCCGTCGGTCGAGCCGGCGGTGATCAGCGTCGGCCACGTCTCCGGCGGCTCGGCCGGGTCGCCCAACATCATCCCGCCCCAGGTGGTGGTGAGCGGCACGGCGCGCAGCTATTCGCCCCAGGTGCGCGACACCATCGAGCGCCGGCTGCGCGAGACCGCCGAAGGCTTGGCGGCGACCTATGGCTGCACCGCCGCGGTCGACTACAACCGCCGCTATCCGACACTGGTGAACCATCCGGAGCAGACCGACATCGCCGCCGGCGTCGCGGCCCGGATCGTCGGCGAGGACAAGGTCGCGACGCACATCCCGCTGATCACCGGGGCGGAGGACTTCTCCTTCATGCTGGAGAAGAGGCCCGGCGCCTTCATCATGATCGGCAACGGCGTGAATCCGGACGGCAGCTACCACTACGTCCACACGCCGCACTACGACTTCAACGACGAGATCCTGGCGCTGGGCTCCACCTACTGGGTCACGCTGGTGAAGCAGGAGCTGGGAGTGGAGGCATAAACCCTTACGCCAACACCGTCCCGTCCGGCGCCAGCCGGACGGTGAAGGGGTCGGCGACCTCGCCGGCGACGCTGAGATGCGACACCCAGCCGCTGACCTCGATCGACCCGTCGGGCAGGGTGCGGGCGGCGGCGGGGCTGATCGCTCCCTCCGGCGCGGGCGGCACCAGGTCGGCGCCGCTCTTCAGCACCTCGCCGGCCATCACGATCTCCTCGACCCAGCGCACGGCGATCGCCTCGCGCGTCGCCTCGTCCGCCGCGGCCCAGCCGGTGTCGGGCAGCAGCAGCGGGGCTAGGTCGTCCGCCGTCACGGCCGGCTGCCAGACGCCGTCGATCGCGACGCCGCGCCAGGACGGCACCGCATCCGGCGCGACATGGCCGATGAAGGTGACCCGGCTGAAGCTGTCGGGGCGATAGAGGTAGAGCGGGGCCCGGGCGGTGTCGTCATTGGCCGCGCGGGCCGAGCCGAGATAGGCGGCCAGGGCCTCCCCATAGAGCGGCCTTTCCGTGGCCACGGCGAGGTCCGCCTGGCCCAGGCTGAGGAGAACCGACACGCCCCAATAGCGGAACTTCGCCATCTGCTTCCTCCGTCGGTGGTGCCCCTCGATCCCGGAGGTAAGTGGGAATTGCGGCAAAACAAGGGTCCGAAACAAGACCTTAACGTGTTGTATAGGCGCGCAAAAACACCGCAACGGCCCGTTCGGCGATACCGCGCAGCTCCGCCGGCTCGGGCGCCGGCTCGACCCCGAACAGCGTGCGTTGCCGCCGGCCGCCCTGCAGCAGCGCGATCAGGTCGTCCGCCACCATCACCGGATCGGCGCGAAGCAGCACCCCGGCCTCGATCTTGCCCCGCAGGAACTCCACCAGCCCGGCGCGGACCCGGCCCGGGCCGGCCGCGTAGACGATCCGCGCCAGGTCCGGGAAGGCGGCGGCCTGGGCGATCATCAGCCGCTGCACGCCGAGGATCTCGGGGTCGAAGATCCGGCGCAGCATGTGCTCGCCGAAGGTGGCGAGTTCGGCCGCCAGGTCGCCTTCGGGGTCCAGCCCGCCCAGCGACTGCTGCTTGTACCGGTCGAAGAGGGCATGGAACAGGCCCTCCTTGCTGCCGAAATGGCTGTACAGGGTCTGCTTGGCGACGCCGGCCTCCGCCGCCACCCGGTCCATGCTGGCGGCGTAGCCCTCGGCCATGAAGACCTTGACCCCCGCATCGAGGATCGCCTCGCGCTTCTTCCGGCCGCGCGGGGTCATCGCCACCCGGGCCGCCGCATCCTGCACCGTCATCGAACCCAACCTGTCCTGCGTCCCCACGCCCGGGGATCATGGCGCCGAAGCCGGCGGGCGCAAAGCCCGCCGGGCACACTTCGTCGCATGGCGGGGCCGGGTTGCTCCGGCGCGGAATGGCGACGCCGGGTGCGGTCCGCCCCGGTCGCGGCGGTCAGGCCTCTCCGCGATAGGCCCGCTCGATGGCGGCGATGTCGATCTTGGTCATCTGCAGCATCGCCTGGAACGCCCGGGTCGCCTTCACCGGGTCGGGGTCGTGGGTCCGCTCGAGCAGGATCCTGGGCGTGATCTGCCAGAACAGGCCGAACCGATCCTTCAGCCAACCGCACTGGCTGTGCTCTCCGCCGCCCTCGACCAGGCGATCCCAGTATCGGTCGACCTCCTCCTGGGTTTCGCACAGCACCATGAAGGACACCGCCCAGGAGAACTTGAAGTCGCCGCCGCCGTTGATGGCGGCGAAATCCTGGCCCTCGAGCTGGAAGCCGACGGTCAGCGGCGTACCGTTCGGCCCCGACATGGCGTCGCCGTTGCGCAGGACGGAGGTGATCCGGGAATTGTCGAAGACCGAGACATAGAACTCGGCCGCCTCCTCGGCCTTGCCGTCGAGGAACCACAGGAACGGCGTGATCTTCTGGGTGATCTGGGCCAAAGCGGCCTCCTCCGTTGATGATGCCCCGAAGGACGGATGGGCCAGACGCATACCGACAGGGCTTCCGGAAATTTTTTCGCCTTGTGCGGCGGATCGCCGCCGCGGGCCTCACCTCTTGGCACGGTTCGACTATGGTGCCATTTCACGCGGCGGCAACAGATGCGCTACACTTTCCGCCCGGGCCCCGGCCCGTGGCACGGCGAGACGGTGGAATGGACTACGAGACCATATTCCGGACGGCGATCGAGACCCTGAAGGCCGAAGGCCGCTACCGGATCTTCGCCGAGCTCGAGCGCCATGCCGGTGCCTTCCCGCGCGCCGCCCATCACGGCCTGGACGGCGCGCCGGACGTCACCGTCTGGTGCTCGAACGACTATCTCGGCATGGGCCAGCACCCGGCGGTGCTGGCGGCGATGCACGAGGCGCTGGACCGCTGCGGCGCCGGCGCCGGCGGCACCCGCAACATCTCCGGCACCCACATCTACCACCGGGCGCTGGAGGCGGAGCTGGCCGACCTGCACGGCAAGGAGGCGGCGCTCCTCTTCACCTCCGGCTTCGTCTCCAACGACGCCTCGCTGTCGACTCTGGCGAAGCTGATCCCCGGCTGCGTCGTCTTCTCCGACGCGCTGAACCACGCCTCGATGATCGCCGGCATCCGCCATTCCGGCTGCGAGAAGCGGATCTTCCGCCACAACGACCCGGCCGACCTGGACCGGCTGATGTCGGAATACCCGGCGACCAAGCCGAAGCTGGTGGCGTTCGAGAGCGTCTATTCGATGGACGGCGACATCTCGCCGATCGCCGAGATCTGCGACGTCGCCGACAAGCACGGCGCCATGACCTATCTCGACGAGGTCCATGCCGTCGGCATGTACGGCCCGCGCGGCGGCGGCATCGCCGAGCGCGACGGGCTGACCCGCCGGCTGACCGTGATCGAGGGCACGCTGGGCAAGGCCTTCGGCGTGATGGGCGGCTATGTCGCCGGATCGGCCATGCTGGTCGACGCGCTGCGCAGCCACGCGCCGGGCTTCATCTTCACCACCTCGCTGCCGCCGGTGGTCGCGGCCGGGGCGCTGGCCGCGATCCGGCACCTCAAGGCCAGCAATGCCGAACGCGAGCGGCACCAGGAGCGGGCAGCGACGCTGAAGCGCCTGCTGCGCGCCGCCGGCCTGCCAGTGATGCCGTCGGTCAGCCACATCGTGCCGGTCTTCGTCGGCGACGCCCGGCTGTGCAAGGCGGCCAGCGACCTGCTGCTGGACCGGCACCGGATCTATGTCCAGCCGATCAACTTCCCGACCGTGCCGCGCGGCGCGGAACGGCTGCGCATCACCCCGACGCCGCTGCATGACGACCTGCAGATGGCGCGGCTGGTCGAGGCGCTGCGCGATGTCTGGTCGACGCTCTCGATCCCCGTCGCAGCCGCGGCAGCCTGACCTGCCGCGCAAGCCGCCTGCGCCGCCCCCGGCGCGGGACCGCCGGCCGGTGAAGGCGCCGGTCGGACCGCCGCAGAAGCGCGACAAACTGCCGTCGGGACCGCCGAAGCGACCGTAAGGCGCCTCGCTCTAGCGGGGGCGGTTCTCGAGCCAATATTGCAGCAGGGCGAGGCCGAGCCCGACTATGTCCGATGGCGGTGGTGATGATGGTGGAGTCGAGCTGCTCCATCAGGAAAGCGACGACGACGATCATCGGGATGATCACGCGCAGCCGCGGATCCCGCTCCGTCACGAATTGGGGCTGGTCGGGGACTCGGTCCGTGCCGTCATGGGTCGGGTTTAGACCCGCCACAGACCGCTTGCACCACGCCTCCAAGCGCCGCAGGGTTGCGGCCGCGGCATGCGCCGTGCCCCCGCTCCTGAGGAGTCGGTCAGGCTTTCGCCCAGTTCTCCACCGTCAGGCCGGGATAGAAATTGAAGTCGGCCTCGTTGTTGGTAACCAGCGTGACCCCGAGGCTGAGGGCGTGAGCCGCGATCAGGCGGTCCAGCACGTCGCGCCGGCGGTCGCGGATGGCTGCGGCCAGGACGCCGTAACGGATCGCCGCCTCCGAGTCGAAGGGCTGGGCCGGAATGAAGTCGAGCAACCGATCCAAGGCCTGTTCGGCCTGCGGCTTGGTCGGCGGGTTGCGCTCGACCCCATGGCGCAGTTCGGCCAGCGTGACCACCGACATCACCACATCCCCCTGGGACAGGACCGCAAAGCGGTTGAGCACCTGCGGCGGATGACGTTGGATCAGGTGGATGCAGATGTTGGTGTCGAGCATGTAGCGCATGGCTCAGACGCCGCCCTGATCCCAGTCCCGCTCCTTCTGCTCGTGATGCTCGCGGCCCTCGGCCATGAAGCCGGGCGGGAAGGACGCAAAGGCCTGCGCCACCCCGGCCAGCGAGCGGGACGCCACAGGCCGGATGACAAGGCTGTCGCCCCGGCGCTCGATCTCGACATCCTGCGCCCCGTCGGCGAAGGCAAGCTCCTTGGGAATGCGAACGGCCAGGGAGTTGCCGCTTCTGAACAGGCGGGTCAGCATCGCTCATCTCCGTTTTGTATATACAGTATATACGGAATAGCGATCCGGATTCAATGCTGGTGGGGGCCGACATCTCGGCCCTCGCCGTGCTCCCGCAGATGCCGGCCGATCGCGATCAGCGTGTCGAAGATCACCGCGGTGGACCAGCCGGCCAGCAGGATGCCATTCAGCGTCGTCATCGGGCCCAGGAGGCGCCAGCGCGGGGCCGGCACCACGTCGCCATAGCCCAGCGTGGTGTAGTTGACGAAGGCGAAGTAGAAGCCGTCCCCCGGCGCCCGCCACTCGATCACGCCGAGCACGTCGTAGACCAGCGCCCAGATGCCGATCTCGGCCAGATGGGCCAGCATCAGCACCGCCACGGTGGCGATCATGGCCGGGACCAGGATCCAGGCCGGCGCGCGGCGGTGCGCCGTCAGCGCCCAGCGTCGCGGCGCCTGCATGGCCTGCATCGCCGCGGCGTGCACTGCGATGTTGACCAGACTGACCGCCAGCCCGACCAGAAGCTGTCCCAGCATCGCCCCCTCCCGGCCGTCCTGCCGCATCATCCGGGAGCGAACGGCCAAGCGCCAGCGGTCAGAAGGTCGACGCCCCCAGCCGGGCCTCGTAATGCGCCTTCTGGCGGCGGGTGGCGACCACGGTGTTGCGCATCAGCACCGCCACGGTCACCGGCCCGACGCCGCCCGGCACCGGGGTGATCCAGCCGGCCACCGGGGCGACGCTGTCATAGTCGACATCGCCGACCACCCGGCTCTTGCCGTCGTCGTCCAGCACCTCGTTGATGCCGATGTCGATCACCGCCGCGCCCGGCTTGATCATGTCGCCCGTCACCAGCTTCGGCTTGCCGACGGCGACGAACACCGCATCGGCCCGGCGCGAATGCACCGACAGCGAGCGGGTCATGTGGTGGCAGACCGTGACCGTCGCGCCCTCGGACATCAGCAGGAAGGCGATCGGCTTGCCGACGATCTCGGAATGGCCGATCACCACCGCCTCCAGCCCCTGCAGCTGCAGGCCGGTGCGCTTCAGCATCTCCACCGCCGCCAGCGCGGTGCAGGGCGCCAGCTCCAGCTCGTTGTAGACGATGTTGCCGATCGAGGCCGGATTCATGCCCTCGACGTCCTTCAGCGGATGGATCGTCGTCTGCATCGCCTTGATCGAGATGTGCTTCGGCACCGGGCGCTGCAGGATGATGCCGCTGACCTGCGGGTCGACGTTCAGCGCGGTGATGGCGGCGCGCAGCTCCTCCTGCGTGATCCGCTCCGGCAGACGCCTTGTCTCGAAGGCGATGCCGACGCCCTCGGCCGTGCGCCGCTGGTTGCGGACATAGACGTCGACCGCGCTTTCGTCGCCGACCGTGATCGACACCAGCTTCGGCGGCCAATGCGCCTCGCCCAGCGCCTGCACCTCCGCCGCCACCTCGGCCAGGATGGCATCCGCCACCGCCCTGCCGGTCAGGTCCCGCTCGCCCATCGCCCGCTCCGTCGTACCCGGGATGCGCGGCTTGTGGCCCGATGGGGCCGCAGCGTCAACCCATGGCCGCGGATGGCACCTTTGCCTTTGTCATTTGGCCTGGTGGGCGAAGCCGCGCAGCAGGTGCTTCTGGATGGCGCCCGCGACCAGCAGCACCGGCAGCGAGGAGAGGAGGCCGATCGCCATCAGCCGGCCCCACAGCGTCTCGTCCTCGGTGATGAAGGTGGCGACGTAGAGCGGCAGGGTGAAGCGGCTGGGGCGCTGCAGGTAGAGCAGCGCGAACAGGAACTCGTTCCAGCACAGGATCAGGGCGAAGATCAGCGTCGCCACCAGCCCGGGCAGGGCCAGCGGCAGCACGATGTGCCACAGGCGGCGGCCCAGCCCGGCGCCGTCGATCGCCGCCGCGGCCTCGATCTCGACCGGCACCTCCCGCACGAAGCCCAGCAGCATCCACAGGCAGAAGGGCAGCGTGTAGAGCTGATAGACCAGCACCAGCCCGGACAGGGTGCCGAGCAGGCCGAGATCGAGCAGCAGGGCGTGCAGCGGCAGCGCCACCACGATCGGCGGCATCAGCTTGACCACCAGCACCAGCAGCAGGAACAGCACGTCCAGCCGCTTCGGGAAGCGGAACCGGGCCAGGGCGTAGGCGGCCAGGAAGCCGGCGGCGAGCGACAGCAGCGTGGCGCCGAAGGCGACGACGGCGGTGTTCTTCAGCCGCACCAGGAAGCCGTCGGCCAGCACGGCGCGGATGTTGTCCAGCGTCGGGGCGGTGGGCAGGAAGCCCTGGCCGGCGCGGGCCGGGTCTTCGAAGGCGGCGCCGACCATCCAGACGATCGGCAGAGCGAAGACCAAGACAAACAGGGCGATGCCGAGATACGGCAAGGTGCGGCGCAGGCGGATCACTTAGCCGAGCCCCGCATCGCCTGGGCGGCATAGACGGCGCAGAGCGCGCAGGCGATCGCCATCATCACCACCGAGGCGGCGGCGGCGAGGCCGACATCGAAGAACTTGAAGCCCTTCTGGTAGACATACATCGACATCGTCTCGGTGGCGTTGCCAGGGCCGCCGCCGGTCAGGGCGTAGACCTTGTCGAACAGCTTGAAGGTGTCGATCAGGCGCAGCAGCAGGGCCAGGAAGATCTGGCCGCGCACCAGCGGCAGCACGATCCGGGTCAAGAGCACCCAGGGCCGGGCGCCGTCGGTCCGCGCCGCCTCCACGATCTCGGGCGGGATCGACTGCAGCCCGGCCAGGACGATCAGCGTCGTCATCGGCGTCCATTGCCAGGTGTCGACCAGCATCACCGACCAGAGGGCCAGGCCTGGATCGGACAGCCAGGCCACCGGCGGCAGGCCGAGCCAGCCGAGCGCGCCGTTCAGCACCCCGACATCATGGTGGAACCAGGACCGCCAGATCGCCGAGCAGACCAGCGTCGACAGCATCATCGGGTAGACCACGACCGACAGCACCGCTCCGCGGCCGCGGAACTCGCGGTTCAGCAGCAGGGCCAGGGCCGTGCCCAGCGCGACCTGGACCAGCGAAGCCACGACCGCGAACTTGACCGTGTTGCCGATATCGACCCGGAAGAACCAGTCGCCGAACAGGGTGGCGTAGTTGGCGAAGCCGACCCAGCGCGAGGTGTCGGCGGCGTAGTCGATCGCCTGGAAGGAATAGAGCGCGACCTGGATCACGGGCGCGACCGCGAACACGACCAGCAGCAGCGCGGCGGGAAGCAGGAGCAGGACGAGCTGCCGGCGGTCGGTGAAGAGCATCAGGGTCCGGGAACAGGAATCGGGCGAAACGGAGGGGCCGGTGCCGCCCCCTCACCCGGACATCCTGGCGGATGTCCGACCTCTCCCCAAGGGAGAGGCGAAAAACCCTCTCCTCGGGGAGAGGGAGGGGCCCGGCCCGCGAGGGCCGGGAGGGTGAGGGGGCGGGTCGCCGCCGTTACTTCTTCGCCAGCGCCGCGTCGATGTCGGCCGAGGCCTTCTTCAGGGCCTCTTCCGGGGCGACCTGGCCGACCAGGGCCAGCTGCAGATAGTCGCCGAGGATCGATTCGACTTGCGGCCACTGCTTGATCCGCGGCCGCGACACGCCGGCCTCCAGCGCCTTCAGCTGGTCCGGGTACCAGCGGTACTTGGCGACCAGGTCCTTGTCGGCGTAGAGCGCGGTCAGCGTCGGCGGCAGGCCAAAGCGCAGCGCCAGCTCCTTCTGCATCTCCGGACCGTTCAGGAAGGCCAGGAACTTCTGCGCGCCCTCGGCGTTCGGCGCGCCCGACGGCACCGCCACCTGCCAGATGCCCAGCATCGGCGCCGGGCCCTTGGTCTCGCCCGGGGCCGGGCCGATCGCGACCTTGCCGACCACCTTCGACTTGGCGGCGTCGTCCAGCGCCGGCACCCAGGCCGGCCAGACCTCGATCGCCATGGCAGCGCGGCCCTGCTGCAGCGCGTCGCGCACCTCGGTGGCGTTGTAGGTCTCAACCCCGGTCGGGGCATAGGCCTTCAGCGACAGGAACTGCTGCAGCGCCTTGACCCCGGCCGGCGACGCCAGCGCCGCCTTGCCCGAGCCGTCGATGATCTCGCCGCCATGCGCCCAGAAGATCGGCAGGAAGCCGGTGACGATCGGGTTGCCCTTGGTGCCGCGGAAGACCACGCCGGCGACGTTCGGGTCCTTGGCCTTCAGCGTCTCGGCCGCCTTGACCACGTCGCTCCAGCTCTTCGGCGCGGCCAGGCCGGCGGCCTGGAACAAGTCGGTGCGCCAGGCGAACATCTCGACATTGCCGGCGAAGGGCAGCGCCACCACCTTGCCGTCCGTGCCCTTGGACAGGGCGGTCAGGCTGGGGATCACGCCCGACAGGTCGGCGGTCACCGGCTTCAGCCAGCCATTGGCGGTGAATTCCGGCATCCAGGTGTCGTCGGCGACGATCACGTCATAGGCATCGGCGCCGCCGCGCAGCGACACCACCAGCTTCTCGTACAGGCTGGCATAGGGCAGCTTCAGCAGCTCGATCTCGGTGTCCGGCGACACCGTCTTATAGGCGTCGACCGCATAGGCCAGGGCGTCGCCATAGACGCCGTCGCGCCCGGCGATCACCAGCTCGTCCGCCTGTGCCGCCCCGGCCAGCAGCAGTGCCGCCAGGCCCGCCACCCGGCCGATCATCGTCCCGTTCATCTCGATCCCTCCCAGTCCGCAGGATGGTCGGCGGCGCTCCGGACGGCAAAATCATGAACACGTGTTCACAACTCATCAAATCCGATCGTTCGGCCGCACCGCTCTCCGGTGGCGGTTCTATCATGGTCCTGGACACCGCACGCTTTCAAGGAAATGAATGTTTCGTGACGGTCCGGTGACATCGCTTCGGGGCAAACGATTTCCGCTTTACGATGCCTCGCGTTCGTGAACACGTGTGCGCTAACCTGGGTCCGCGGGGATGGGAGCGCCGGTTGGGACGACGACAGCAGGACAGCGGCATGCGGCCGGTGACGGCGCAGGCGGTGGCGGACCGGGCCGGGGTGTCGCGCGCCACGGTCTCGCGCATCATGTCGGGCCAGGCCCGGGTGGCGGCCGAGACCCGCGAGCGGGTGCTGGAGGCGGCCTCGGCCCTGGGCTACCAGGTCAACATGCTGGGCCGCGGCATGAACCGCCAGCGTTCCGACCTGGTCGGCATCGTGGTGCGCGGCGCCACCGACCCCTACCGCGCCGCGCTGTTCGAGGCGCTGCTGCGCGAGATCGATGCCCATGGCCTGCAGTCGCTGGTCAGTGAGGTCGGCGACGAGGCGGCGCTGGACCGCACCATCGCCCGCTTCCTGCAGTACCGTGTCAGCGGCGTGCTGGTGACCTCCGGCGCGCCGCCGATCGCGCTGGCCGAGCAATGCGCCCGGCTGGGCATCCCCGTGGTGGCGCTGAACCGGGCCGTGTCGATCCCCGGGGTCGATGCCGTGCTGTCGGACAACGAGACCGGCGGCCGGCTGGCGGCGGAGGCGCTGCTGGATGCGGGCTGCCGGCATCTGGGCTTCCTCGGGGTCGAGGGCGGCACCTATAGCGGACTGGCCCGCAGCGCCGCCTTCGTCGCCGCCCTGGCGCCGGCCCTGGCCGCCGGCCGCGTCACCTTCCGCCCGATCGTCGCCGCCGGGCCCGACCATGATGCGGGCGCCGCGGCCGCGGCAGCGGCCTGGGACGCGCCGCTGGACGGGCTGTTCTGCGCCAGCGACGTGCTGGCCTGCGGCTTCCTGGACGGGGCCCGGGCTGCCGGCCGCGGCACCCCACGCGATTTCTCGATCATCGGCTTCGACGACGTGACGCCGGCCGGCCTCGCCCCGTATCGCCTGACCACGATCCGCCAGGATGCCGGCCGCATCGCCACCCGCGCCGTGGCGCTGATGCTGGAGCGTGCCGTGGATCCCGCCCGGCCGGCGGTGGTGGAGACGGTGCCGGTCACCCTGGTGCGGCGGGCGACGGTCGTGGAGCGCTGACGTCAGGAGACGCGCCGCTGCACACCGTCGATCGGCGACAGATGCGAGATCAGCCGCTTGCCGGTCCAGTACAGCAGCCGGACCAGCGGCGGCTCGATGCCGACCGTCAGCTCCGCCCCCTGCTCCAGGTTGAACCCGACCGCATGCGACGGGCTGGGCCCGATCGAGGCCGGGATGCCGGCGAAGGTGGTGTCGACCGCGCGATGGACGTGGCCGCACAGCAGATGCACGACTTGGCGGTGCCGGACCAGCACCCGGGCCAGCCCGTCGCCGTTGCCGCAGCGCCAGCCGTCCATCCGGGTCATGCCGGTCTCGAAGGGCGGGTGATGCATGAACACCAGCGCCGGCTGCTGCGGCGCCTCCGACAGGCGGGCGTCGAGCCACTCGAGCCGCTCGTCGCACAGCAGCCCCTCGATCCGGCCCGGGATGGTGGTGTCGAGCCCGATCAGGCGGAGGCCGCCGGTCTCGCCGGCGATGTTGAGGAACGGGCCGTCGGTGCCGATGCCGGCATGGCCGGCGAAGGCCTCGCGCATCGCCTCGCGCGAATCATGGTTGCCGGGGATCGCCAGCATCGGCAGGCCCAGCGGCGCCAGGGCCTTCTGGAACAGCCGGTACGATTCGACGTCGCCGCGGTCGACCAGGTCGCCGGTGACGAGCAGCAGGTCCGGCCGCGGCGACAACGCGGCGAGATGCTCGGCGCAGCGGCGCAGCGCGCCGAGCGCGTCGATCCCCGTCTCGACCGCGACCTCCGGCGTGGTCACGTGGGTGTCGGTGATCTGGGCGATCAGCATGAACGTCCGGTCCCTCGGCGCCGCGGAGCGAGACAGGGTCGGCATGGTCGCGCGGGCCGTGCCGGCCAGATTTCGGTCCCAGACCGTTACACCGGGGGCGAGGCCCGGCGCCAGCGCCGGATGCGACGCCCGGCGCTCGGCCTCCGACGTCGACCGGTTATTGCGCGCCGAGCGCGACCGGCAGGCTGAGCGTTTCCTTGCCGCGGACCACGGTCAGCAGCACCGAGGTCTGCGGCCGCATCAGGCCGACGGCGTTGCGCAGCGCGGTGGCGCCGTCGATCGGGTGCCCGTCCAGCCCCGTGACCACGTCGCCGACCCGGAGGCCGGCGGATGCCGCGACGGTGCCGGGGACGATGCCGGTAATCAGCGCGCCGCGGTTGACGGAGATGCCGCGCGACGCCGCCTTGGCCGGGGTCAGGTCCTCGATCGCGACGCCGAGCCGGGCGCGGGACACCGAGCCGTACTGCTCGATCTGGTCGATCGAATTCTTGACCATGTGCATCGGGATGGCGAAGCCGATGCCGGCATTGGCGCCGGACGGGCTGATGATCGCGGTGTTGATGCCGACGAGATGACCGTCGAGGTTGATCAGCGCGCCGCCGGAGCTGCCGGGGTTGATCGCCGCGTCGGTCTGGATGAAGTCCTCATAGCCCTCGATGCCCAGGCCGCTGCGGCCGGTGGCGCTGACGATGCCGAGCGAGGCGGTCTGGCCCAGGCCGAAGGGGTTGCCGATCGCGACCACGAAGTCGCCGACCTTGGGCATGTCGGTGTCGTCCACCGGCAGCTCGGTCTTCAGCCCGTTGGCCGGGATGCGCAGCACCGCGATGTCGATGTCGGCGGCCGAGCCCACCACCTGGGCCGGCACCTCGTTGCCGTCGCCCAGCGTCACGCCGATCTCGGTGGCGTTCTCGACGACATGGGCGCTGGTGATGACCAGGCCCTTGGCGGCGTTGACGATGACGCCGGAGCCGACGCTGCGGAACGGCTTCTCCTTCTCGCCGCCGAAATAGCGGCGGATGTCGGGGTCGCGCAGCATCTCGGCGCTGGGACGCACGGTGCCACGGACCTGGACGTTCACCACCGCCGGCATGGCCTCGGTCAGCAGCGGGTTGAGCGACGGCAGCGAGCCGCTCGCGGCGGACCCGGCCGGGCCGCCGGAATTGCAGGCCGCCAGCGCCAGCATCGCAGGAACCAGCAACAGCGTCAGGATGCGGCGCATCGAGTTTCTCCTTCCGATCCGCTGGAAGATGTGCGCCGGTTTGCGCCAAGCGTCCAGGTTTGGGTGCAGCCCCGCCCCACCGAACCCGCGAGGGCGGCGAAAGTTCACGGGCGGCGTGGCCCGCGTCGTGCCAGGGTGGCGGCAGCCGCCGGCCGGGGGCAAGGGTTTTACGATCGGAGCGTCGCCGCCCCTCCCATCCCGCCGGCGGCCGGGCTATAGTCTGACATGACGACTGTGTGACATCGGCGTCGGCGACAGGCGTCGAGCCGCGATCCGCTCAGATCCGGAGGGAGTTTCATGACCGCGAGCGACCATGCCGACAGCGCGGATATCGAGGCTTTGGCGAAATTTTTGTCCGAATCCGACGCGACCGCGGTGGCGCCCTACGCCCTGGTGCGCCGCGGCAGGATCAAGTGCTTCTTCGACAACCCGTCGACCGCGACAGAGAGCGGCATCCAGGCTTATGCCGACCGCGCCTTCACCGTGATCGACGTCCGCGCCCGGAAGGTCGTGCGGAGGCGCTGAGGGGGCGGCCCAGGGGAATAGCAACCGAAGCGCGTTCGTCTTCGAATCCACTCTACCTCATTGTCATCCTCGGGCTTGACCCGAGGATCCAGGGGCTTTCAGGAGCCGCTCTCGGTGGCCCCTGGATTGCCGGGTCAAGCCCGGCAATGACAAAAGGGGTGGGGCCGCCTCAACCTTCGATCACCCGCTGCCGCAGCAGGTGGTCGGCCAGGACGCAGGCCATCATCGCTTCGCCCACCGGCACGGCGCGGATGCCGACGCAGGGGTCGTGCCGGCCCTTGGTCAGGATCTCGGTGTTGTGGCCTTCGATGTCGACCGTGCGCCGCGGCGTCAGGATCGAGCTGGTCGGCTTGACCGCGAAGCGCACCACCACCGGCTGGCCCGTCGAGATGCCGCCGAGGATGCCGCCGGCGTTGTTCGCGGTGAAACGGACCTCGCCGTCATTGCCCATCAGCATCTCGTCGGCGTTCTCCTCGCCGGACAGCGCCGCCGCCTCGAAACCGGCGCCGATCTCGACGCCCTTCACCGCGTTGATCGTCATCATCGCCCGGGCTAAGTCGCCGTCGAGCTTGTCGTAGATCGGCTCGCCCCAGCCGGGCGGCACGCCCTCGGCCACCACCTCGACCACGGCGCCGGTGGAGGACCCGGCCTTGCGCACGCCGTCGAGATAGTCGGCCCAGCGCGCGGCGGCCTCGGCGTCTGGGCAGAAGAACGGGTTGCGGTCGACCTCGTCCCAGTCCCAGCGGTCGCGGTCGATCCTGTGCGGGCCGATCTGAACCAGCGCGCCGCGGATGGTGACGCCGGCCAGGATCTTGCGGGCCACGGCGCCGGCGGCGACGCGGCAGGCGGTCTCGCGTGCACTGGACCGGCCGCCGCCGCGCGGGTCGCGGATGCCGTACTTCTTCCAGTAGGTGTAGTCGGCATGGCCGGGCCGGAACTTGGCCGCGATCTCGGAATAGTCCTTGCTGCGCTGGTCGGTGTTCTCGATCAGGAGCGAGATCGGCGTGCCGGTGGTCCGGCCCTCATAGACGCCGGACAGGATCTTCACCTCGTCGGCCTCGCGCCGCTGGGTGACGAAGCGCGACTGGCCGGGCTTGCGCTTGTCCATCCAGGGCTGGATGTCGGCCTCGGTCAGCGGGATGCGCGGCGGCGTGCCGTCGACCACCACACCGATCGCGGGCCCGTGGCTTTCGCCCCAGGTGGTGAAGCGGAACAGGGTTCCGAAGCTGTTGCCGGCCATATCCGAAATCCGGGCTCAGCCCTCTCGGGCCACGCGGTCGAGGGCGTCGCCCTCGAGCCGATAATAGATCTTCTGCGGCAGGCGCGCCGCGCCGATCCGGTCGTAGAGGCGCTGCGCCCCCTCGTTCCAGGTCTCGGTGGTCCAGTCGAGCCGGGTGCAGCCGCGGTCCTGCGCCAGCCGCGCCAGGAAGCGCAGCAGCGCCTCGCCGGCGCCGAGGCCGCGGGCGCCGTCGCGGACGTAGAGGTCCTTGAGCTGCAGATGGCCGGTCAGGGCCCGCCCCGGGAACAGCATGCCGAAGCTGGCGACGCCAACCGCCCGGCCATCGATCTCCGCCAGGGCGATCTCGGTCGGATGCTCGCCATAGACATAGCGCCCGACCCGCTCGGCCGTCACCGCCTCGGGGTCGAGCGCGCGGCCCTCGGCATAGTGCCGGTCGAGGTCCTGGAACATCTCCGTCACGGCCGCGCGATCGGCATCCGTGGCCAGCCGGACCGTGACGGCCGCGCTCATGGCTTCGGCGCCAGGCTCTGCAGCAGATCGGCCGTCGCGGCCGCGTTGTCGACCGCGACCATGCCGACCGTGTGATAGCCGCAGTCGACGTGGTGCACCTCGCCCGTCACGCCGGAGCCGAGGTCGGAGAGGAGGTAGAGCCCGGCGCCGCCGACCTGCTCGATGGTGACGTTGCGCTTCAGGGGCGCGTTCAGCTCGTTCCACTTCAGGATGTAGCGGAAATCGCCGATGCCGCTGGCGGCCAGGGTCTTGATCGGGCCGGCCGAGATGGCGTTGACCCGGATGTTGCGGCCGCCCAGGTCGACCGCGAGGTAGCGCACGCTGGCCTCCAGCGCCGCCTTGGCCACGCCCATCACGTTGTAGTGCGGCATCACCCGCTCCGCCCCGTAATAGGTCAGGGTCAGCAGGCTGCCGCCTTCGGTCATCAGCGGCACCGCCCGCTGCGCCACGGCGGTGAAGCTGTAGCAGGAGATGTCCATGGTGCGCAGGAAGTTGTCCCGCGTCGTGTTGAGGTACAGGCCGTCGAGCTCGTTCTTGTCGGAGAAGGCGATGCCGTGCACCAGGAAGTCGAGCCGGCCCCAGTCGCGCTCCAGCGTCTCGAACACCCCGTCGATGCTGGCATGGTCGGTGACGTCGCAGGGCAGCACATGGGTCGAGCCGACGCTCTCCGCCAGCGGCTTGACACGCTTGTAGAGGGCGTCACCCTGGTAGGTGAAGGCGAGCTCCGCACCCTGCGCCGCACAGGCCGAGGCGATCCCCCAGGCGATCGACCGGTCGTTGGCGACGCCCATGATCAAGCCGCGCTTGCCTTGAAGGAGCGGAGAGGGAACCGTCATTGCAAAGCCTCAGTTGGGGTCAGGAAGCCCGAACGGGGCGCGCCGCGGGTCCTCGGGAAGGTGCGGGGATCGTACACGAACGCCCTATCGGGTCAAATGTGGGCTGATGAATGGCATCGGGACCGGGTGATCGGCAAGAGCGGAGCTGGAGCGTCAGCCACAAGATCCGCAGCTGGGCGAAGGCGTTCTACACCTTCGGCCGCTACGCCGTGCTGCGCTTCTGGAACGACCGCGGGGCGCAGGCGGCCTCGGCCCTGACCTATTCCTCGCTGCTGGCGCTGGTGCCGATGGCGACCATCGCCTTCTCGATCCTGTCCGCCTTCCCCGCCTTCGGCGTGATCAAGGGCGCGGCCCAGGCCTGGCTGGTCGAGATGCTGGTGCCCGAGGTCGGGCACACGGTGCTGAACTATCTCGAAGGCTTCAGCCAGAACACCGGCCGGCTGACCGCCTTCTCGATCGTCGGCCTGGTGGTCAGTTCGGTCCTGCTGCTGGCCACCATCGAGGACGCCTTCAACGGCATCTGGCGGGTGAAGGAGCAGCGCGCCTGGGTGGTGCGGATCGTCACCTTCTGGGCGATCCTGACCCTGACCCCGATCCTGGTGGTCGCCAGCTTCTCCTTCACCATCAGCTTCTTCGGCAGCCACAGCGGCGGCGTCGCCCAGCAGCTGTGGGCGCCCTTCATCGGCTTCGTGCCGCTGGTGCTGCAGTTCATCGGCTTCACGCTTCTGTACCAGTTGATCCCGAACCGTTCGGTGCGCTGGACCGACGCCGTCATCGGCGGGCTGATCGCGTCGGTGCTGTTCGACATCTCCAAGCGCCTGTTCGCCTGGTACCTGCGCGCCTTCCCGGCGTACGAGACGATCTACGGCGCCCTGGCCACGATCCCGATCTTCCTGCTGTGGCTGTATCTCGCCTGGTCGATCGTGCTGATCGGCGCGGTGATCGCCGCGGCGCTGCCGGACTGGCGCTCCGGCCGCCTTTTGGGCGGCGAGATCGACAGCCTGCTGCCCGGGCCGCGCCTGACCATCGCCGTCGCCATCCTGCGCGAGCTGGCGGCGGCCAGCCGCCTCGGCGTCGGCATGCACCGCCCGACCCTGCTCGACCGCGTGCCGGTCGGCATCTCCGCCCTCGACGGCATGCTGGAGCAGTTGCGCCACGCCCGCTTCGTCGAACGCTCCGCCTCCGACACCTGGCTGATCTCGCGCGATCTGCGGGTGACGACCCTGGCCGACCTGATGCGCGGCCTGGG
Source organism: Inquilinus sp. Marseille-Q2685 (assembly GCF_916619195.1). NCBI lineage: Bacteria > Pseudomonadati > Pseudomonadota > Alphaproteobacteria > Rhodospirillales > Rhodospirillaceae > Inquilinus > Inquilinus sp. Marseille-Q2685. The sequence continues at coordinate 175,561 of NZ_CAKAKL010000002.1, read as the reverse complement.
CATCGGCATGCGCGGCAAGATCGGCGAGGTGCCGGGGCTGGAGGGCGCCTGGCTGCAGGCGCTGGCCGACCGCATCCACGCCGCAGAGGAGGCGCATCACGACAGCCTGGGCGTGCCGCTGGCGACGGTGCTGGTCGACGAACCGCCGGCCGAGCGCCTGCCCGGCCGGGCGGAGAACCCGCCGATCCCGCTGCACCGCCCCTCCACGAATGCCGAAGGCCCGCCGTGAGCGGCACGGCGGGCCTTCGTCGGACGGTTCGGATCGGGGGTCTTAGCCGTTGACGATCCGCCAAGTTCCATCGCCTTCGCGGCAGGCGGTGCCGGTGCCGGGCTGGGCCCGGCCCTGGACGTAGATGGTCTGGGTGAATTCGCGGCAGTCACGCCCGTAGTCCCGATAGGTGCGGGTCGGGGTGACCGTGCCGTAATTGCCGGAATCCGGGTTGCGCCAGGAGCTGGAGGTGCCGGTCGGGGCGCTCTCGAAGGCCTGGTTGTAGGTGCGCTCGGCATAGAGCTGGTCCGACCGGTCGAGCGAGGCGCCGACCGAGTTGCCGAGCCAGCCGCCGATCAGCACACCGGCGGCCGTCGCGGCCAGCTTGCCGGTGCCGCTGCCGAACTGCGAGCCGAGCAGGCCGCCGCCGGCGGCGCCGATCAGGGTGCCGGCGCCCTGCTTCGGGCCATAGTCCTGGCACCCGGCCAGGGCGACCGCGCCCACGAGCACGGCGGCGATGGTGAACTTCCTCATTCTCTCCGATCCTCCTGCGATGCCCGCAGCGGGCATCGGACCTGTCCTGGCCGCCATGGACTTCACGGCGTCGATCCCTAATGTAGCCGGAATTCGACCGAATGAAGGCCGTGCGCCATGACGACGCCCCCCTCCACCACCCCGAATCCCGGCAGTGCCGCAACCGAACCCGCCAACCTTGATTTCGTTCCGCCGGCGGACCCGTTCGCGCTGTTCGAAACCTGGTTCGCCCTGGCCTCGGCGCATGAGATCAACGACCCCAACGCCATGGCACTGGCGACCGCGACGGCGGACGGCGTGCCCTCGGTCCGGACGGTGCTGCTGAAGGGCATCGACGACGCCGCGACGGAAGCGCGCGGCTTCGTCTTCTACACCAATCTGGAGAGCCGCAAGGGCGAGGAGCTGGCCCGCAACCCGCGGGCGGCGCTGTGCTTCTACTGGAAGAGCCTGCGCCGGCAGATCCGGATCGAGGGGCCGGTGACGCCGGTCGAGCCGGCGGAGGCCGACGCCTATTTCGCCAGCCGCCCGCGCGGCAGCCGGATCGGCGCCTGGGCCTCGGCCCAGTCGCGGCCGCTGGCCGACCGGGCGACGCTGGAGCAGGCGGTGGACGAGGCGACCCGCCGCTTCGGGCCGGAGGAGACGGACGGGCCGGTGCCGCGGCCGCCGCACTGGTCCGGCTTCCGCCTGGTGCCGTGGCGGATCGAGTTCTGGCAGGAGCGGCCGTACCGGCTGCACGACCGCATCGCGTACGAGCCGGGACGGGACGGCTGGCGCCACCATCGGCTGTATCCGTGACGGACGCCGTCCAGAACGGCGGCGAACAGGCCAGACGCGACCGGCTGCTGCGGCTGGCGACGGCGGTCAGCGTCTCGGTGGCCTCGACCCTGGCCGTCCTGAAGCTGGCCGCTTGGCTGGTGACCGGGTCGGCCGCGATCCTGTCCTCGCTGCTCGACAGCCTGGTCGACGTCGCCGCCTCCGGCATCCTGATGATCAGCGTGCGCCACGCGCTGCGGCCGCCGGACCGGTCGCACCGCTTCGGCCACGGCAAGGCCGAACCGCTGGGCGCCATCGCCCAGGCCGCCTTCGTCGGCGGCTCGGCCCTGCTGCTGATCTTCGAATCGGCCGGCCGCTTCATCAATCCCGAGCCGGTGGCCGAGGTGCCGCTCGGCATCGCCGTGATGGCGATCTCCCTGGCGGCAACGATCCTGCTGGTGCTGTTCCAGCGCAGCGTCGCCCGCCGCACCGATTCGACCGCGATCGACGCCGACCGGCTGAACTATGTCGGCGACACCGCCACCAGCGTGGTGGTGCTGGCGGTGCTGGTGATCGGCCAGCGGCCGGGCTGGCAGTGGCTCGACCCCGCCGCCGCCATCGGCGTGGCGCTGTGGCTTCTGGTCAGCGCCGCCCGCATCGCCCGCCGCGCCGTCGACCACCTGATGGACCGCGAGCTGCCGCGCGAGGACCGGGACAGGATCGCCGCCATCGTCCGCGCCGATCCGGAGGTGGCCGGCCTGCACGACATGCGCACCCGCAGCGCCGGCGGCACCCGCTTCATCGAGCTGCATGTCGAGATGGACGGTAGCCTGACCCTGTGGCAGGCCCACACCGTCTGCGACCGGCTGGAGGCGGCGCTGTCCGACGCCTTTCCCGACGCCGAGGTGATCCTGCACCAGGAGCCGGCCGGGCTGGACGACGAGCGGTTGGACCACCGCATCTACAAGCGCGGGGGTTAGCTCCTCCGCCCAGGCACCTCTCTCCGACTCTCGGTCCCCTTCCCCGTCATGGCGAGCGAAGCGTGGCCATCCAGTCGCGCAGCCGGAACAGATCCCCGCCATCCTGGATGGCCACGCCCCTCCTGGGCTCGCCATGACGGTGAGGGACATGGGTCATCGTCAATGAGGGTCGATATGGAGCCATCGTCATAGATATCGCCGAGAGCCGGTTCGACCCGGCCCTCGCCGCCTGCTAGGCTGCGCCGGCGACCAGAGAGGATTCCTGCCGTGCCGCAGCCCGACCACGTCATGGCCTTCCCGATCCCGGACGAGGCTGCGCTCGACGACGATCTCAAGGCCTATTACGCCAAGTGCATGGAGAAGCTGGGGCTGGTGCCGAACGTGATCCGCGCCTACAGCCTGCGGCCGAAGAAGCTGCGCAACTTCATCGCCACCTACAACGAGCTGATGCTGGGCGACAGCGGCCTGTCGAAGCTGGAGCGGGAGATGATCGCCGTCACCGTCTCCTCGGCCAACCGATGCTACTACTGCCTGGTCGCCCACGGCCAGGCGGTGCGGCGCCTGGCGGAGGATCCGGAGCTCGGCGAGATGCTGGCCTTCAATTACCGCGTCGCCCGGCTGCCGCCGCGCCACCGCGCCATGCTGGACTTCGCCTGGCTGCTGACCACCGAGCCGCACCGGGTCGGCGACCCCGAGCGCACGGCGCTGCGCGGGCACGGCTTCTCCGACGAGGACATCTTCGACATCTGCGACGTGGTCGGGTTCTTCAACATGTCGAACCGCGTCGCCACGGGCGTCGACATGATGCCGAACCGCGACTATCACGCGATGAACCGCTGATTCCCGGGCAGGACGCATCATGGGCCGTTTCATCCGCGCCATCCTCATCATCTTCGGCGTGCTGTTCCTGCTGCTGCTCGCCGTGGTCGGCGGGACGGCCTGGTACCTGGCGACGCGGTCGCCCTCGCTGCCGAAGGGCGACCTCGCCCTGGTGCTCGACCTGCGCCGCGGCGCGCCGGACCAGGTGCCGGGCGGCTTCAGCCTGACCCGCAGCCCGCTGACGCTGCACCAGACCATCGACGCGATCGACCGTGCCGCCGCCGACCCGCGGGTCGGCGCCATCGTCGCCCGGCTGGCGCCCGACGCGGTGCCGCTGGCCTCGGCGCAGGAGCTGCGCGACGCCGTCGACCGGGCGCGACGGGCCGGCAAGCTGACGGTGGCCCATGCCGACGACCTCGGCAGCGCCGGGCCCGGCAATGTCGCGATCTATCTCGCCGCCGGCTTCGACCAGACCCTGATGATGCCGCAGGGCGGCGTCGGCCTGACCGGCATCTCGGTCGAGGTGCCGTTCGTGCGCGACCTGCTGGACACCGTCGGCATCCAGCCCGAGGTGAGCAAGCGCGGCCAGTACAAATCGGCGCCCGAGACCTTCACCGAGCGCGACTTCACCCCGGCCAGCCGGGCGATGAACGAGGCCATGGCCCAGGGGCTGTACGACCAGCTGGTCGCCGGCATCGCCCAGGGCCGCGCCATGCCGCCGGACCAGGTCAAGCGGCTGATCGACGGCGGGCCCTACACCGCCAGGGAGGCGGTCGATGCCAAGCTGGTCGACAGGCTGGCCTATTGGGACGAGGTCGACGGGCTGGTCGACGCCCGGGCCGGCCGCAAGCTGGCCGAGGTCGGGGCCGGCGACTATCTGGCCGCGACCGAGCCGGAGACGAAGGGCGACCAGCCGCGGATCGCGGTGATCTACGCCACCGGCCCGATCGTCGACGAGGCCTCGGACAGCCGGCTGGATCGCGAGATCGTCGGCCGCGAGCTGGCCGAGACCATCGACGACGCGGTCGAGAACGAGAAGATCAAGGCGATCGTGCTGCGCATCGACAGCCCCGGCGGCTCGGTCGTCGCCTCGGCCCTGATCGGCCGGTCGGTCGGACGGGCGCGCGACGCCGGCAAGCCGATCGTGGTGTCGATGGGCGAGGCCGCGGCCTCCGGCGGCTACTGGATCGCCGCCCAGGCCAAGGCGATCGTGGCCGAACCCTCGACCCTGACGGGGTCGATCGGCATCTTCGCCGGCAAGCCGGTGCTGCAGGCGCTGTGGAAGAAGGTCGGCGTCAGCTGGGGCACCGTGCAGCGTGGCCGCAACGCCGGGATCTGGACCCTGAACGAGCCGCTCGACGCCACCGAGAAGGGCCGGTTCGAAGCCGGCATCGATGCCGGCTACGACGCCTTCCTGCAGCTGGTGGCCAAAGGCCGCGGCATGGACCCGAAGGCGGTCGACGCCGTCGCCCAGGGCCGGGTCTGGCTGGGCAGCGAAGCGGTCAAGAACGGGCTGGTCGACCGGCTGGGCGGGCTCGACGCCGCCATGGTCATCGCCCGCCAGGCGATCGGCCTGAGCCCCGACGCCAAGGTGGCGGTGGTGCGCCTGCCGCGCCCGCGCTCGGCGCTGGATACGCTGCGCCGGCTGATCTCGGGCAGCCCGTTCGGCGGCGCGGCGCTGCTGGAGCAGGCCGGGCTGGGCCCCCTGGGCCCGGTCGCGGAACGCTTCGGCGCCCTCGCCGCCGCGGCGGACGGCCCGGTCGCGGCCATGCAGCCGCTGCTGCTGGGCCGGTAGGAAATCCCGGAGCCCGAGCTGACACCACCCCGAGCGGTGTCAGCTCGGAGAGCGCTGTCCTTCACACCGCTTACAGGGGCAGCTCCCGGCCGGCCTGTTCGCGGACGATGTATTCGGCGTACCAGTCCGGCCAGTTCGCGTCGTGCTGGCCGCCGTTCCGCTTCTCGTGCTCGCCATGGGCGGCCGCCGCGCGCCGCAGCGTGGCGGCAAGTTCCTTCGCGGAGCTGAAGATGGTGTCGCCCGCCTCCACCCGTCCCGGCAGGCGGTGGGTGACCTCCTGGATCAGCCATTCGTTGCCGTCCGGGTCCCTGAACGAGGCCCAGGAGGCATAACTGCGCCGGGTCGGCTCCGGCCCGCTGCGGCGCTGCCCGGCCTCGTCGTGATGGTACACCTCGCTCACATCGACGCCGCGGGCGGCGAGCTCGGCGCGCGTCGCCACGATGTCGGAGACGATGAAGTAGGGGGCCACGGTGTTGCCCTGGCCGAAGATCACCGAGGCCGGTGAGCCCGGAGGGGTGACCTGGATAACCCGGAAGTTGTCGCCGGAGATGTCGGCATCCAGCCGCCAGCCCAGGCCGGTGTAGAAGCTCTTGGCGCGGTCGACATCCGAGACCGGGATGGTGACGACCTCGAGCTTCAGCTCGGGATTGCTGTTCACATCGGTGTTGCTCATGTCCTGCTCCTCCGGTTGCGGGAGTTCGCGAACTGGGCGATTCTCCCGGAATATAAATCGCGTCCGTTTCAATCGGACGCAATTTATTTAGGCCGAGCGATTCCCGGTGTCAACCTCTTCCGATTTAATCGGATGCGATCTATATAAGAATAACACCATATGAAGCGAGGCCCCTGTGACCCAATCCCGAGACCGAACGCTGCCGAAGCTGGCCGATTTCCTGTGCTTCGCGGTCTATTCGGCGAATCTCGCCTTCGGCCGAGCGTACAAGCCGATCCTGGAGGAGCTCGGCATCACCTATACCCAGTGGATCACCATCGTCGCCCTGTGGGACGACGACAACCAGACCGTGAAGAGCCTGGGTGAGAAGCTGTTCCTCGAATCCAACACGCTGACCCCGATCCTCAAGCGGCTGGAGGAGCTCGGTTATCTCCGCCGCCGGCGCGACCCCGCCGACGAGCGGCAGGTAATCGTCAGCCTGACCGAGGCCGGGCGTCGCCTGCGGGAGCAGGGCGGGCAGCGGGACCTAGTCGACGCGACGGGCCTGAACGCTGAGGAGTTCGCGGCGCTGCAGAAGGCGATCGTCAAGATGCGCGACAGCCTGCTCAGCCACGCGGAGGCCCAGGCCGACGCTCGCTCGGCAGAGCCGAGGCGCAGCGCCGCGGCGCGATAAACCGGCTCAGCCCTCGAACCGACCGCCGATCAGGAACTCGACATTGCCTTCGGGGCCGGTGATCGGGCTTTCGGCGACGCCCAGCACCTGCCAGCCCGGGCGGGCGGCGAGCCAGGCGGAAATGCGGTCGCAGACCTCGCGGTGCAGCTCCGGGTCGCGCACCACGCCGCCCTTGCCGACCCGGTCGGGCCCGACCTCGAATTGCGGCTTGATCAGCGCCACCAGCCAGGCGCCCGGCGCGGCCAGGGCCAGCGCCGCCGGCAACACCGTCTCGAGCCCGATGAAGCTGGCGTCGCAGACGACAATGCCGACCCGATCCGGGATCAGCGCCCGGTCGAGATGCCGGGCATTGGTCCGCTCCAGCACCACCACGCGCGGGTCCTGGCGCAGCGACCAGGCCAGCTGGCCGTGCCCGACATCGACGGCGTAGACCTTCGCCGCACCGCGGCTCAGCAGCACGTCGGTGAAGCCGCCGGTCGAGGCGCCGACGTCGAGCCCCACCAGCCCGGCCGGGTCGATGCCGAAATGGTCGAGGCCCTTGACCAGCTTCAGCCCACCGCGGCTGACCCAGGGATGGTCGCGACCGCGCACCGACAGCGCCTCGGGCTGGGCGATGCCGTCGCCCGGCTTCTCGACCCGCTTCGTGCCCTCATAGACCAGCCCGGCCAGGATCAGCGCCTGGGCCCGCGCCCGGCTTTCCGCCAGGCCGCGCTCGACCAGCACCAGATCCGCCCGCGGCCGCTTCGCCATCGCTTCCCTCCGTCCACCCGTCGGATGCGGTTTACACCCTTTGCCGTTCCGGGGTGAGATTCCTCCTCCGGCCCCGAGTCCCGAGGATCCGCACGTGCCCCGCTGCAACTTCGCCATCGTCGGCCCCGGCTGGCGCACCGAGTTCTTCCTGCGCGTCGCCCGGGCGCTGCCGGAGCGCTTCCGCGTCGACGGCGTGGTGGTGCGCGACCCGGCCCGCGGCGCCGCCTTCGAGGCGCAATGGGGGCTGCCGACCTTCCGCACGACCGAGGCGCTGCTGCGCCTGACCCGGCCGCGCTTCACCGTCGTGTCCGTCTCGCAGCCGGCCGCGCCCGGCGTGATCGCCGAGCTGGCGGCGGCCGGCCAGCCGGTGCTGACCGAGACGCCGCCGGCGCCCGACCTCGACGGGCTGCTGCGGCTCAATGCGCTGGTCCGCGGCGGCGCCCGCGTCCAGGTGGCGGAGCAGTACTTCCTGCAGCCGACCCACGCCGCCCGCCTCGCGCTGATCGCCGCCGGCCGGATCGGCACGCCGAGCCACGCCCATGTCGCGGTGGCGCACGGCTATCACGGCACCAGCCTGATCCGGAAGCATCTCGGCCTGGGCTTCGAGAACGCCACCATCCGGGCCCAGGGCTTCACCAGCCCGATCATCGCCGGCCCGACCCGCGCCGGCCCGCCGGCCGAACACCGCATCGCCCAGTCCGAGCAGACCATCGCCACGCTGGATTTCGGCGACCGGTCGGCGGTGTTCGACTTCACCAGCGACCAGTACCATCACTGGATCCGGTCGCCGCGCGTGCTGGTACGGGGCGAGCGCGGCGAGATCAAGGATGACGAGCTGCGCTTCCTGCAGGACCACCGCACCCCGGTGACGCTGCGCCTGCTGCGCCAGGATGCTGGGCAATACGCCGACATCCAGGGCCATCACCTGGTGGGCATCCTGGCCGGGACCGACTGGGTCTACCGCAACCCCTTCGCCGGGACCCGGCTGAACGACGACGAGATCGCCGTCGGCGCCTGCCTGGCCGGCATGGCCCGCTATGTCGAGACTGGGGAGGAGATCTACGGCTTCGCCGAGGCGGCGCAGGACCAGTATCTGGCGCTGTCGATCGCCGCGGCGAAGGCGTCAGGTCAGGCGGTGCGGACGGAGACGCAGCCCTGGGCGGCCTGACGTCGGGCCGTCAGTGGATGCTGGCGTCGCCTGGGCGGACGCTGAAGATCGACTGCACCAGCCCGGAGAAGCGGCGCGGGTCATAGGGCTTTGGCAGGATCGGCAGGTTGCGGTAGGGCGCGGGCAGGCTTTCCCGCGGATAGCTGGTGGCCAGGATCACCGGCACGCCGCGCTGCAGCAGGATGTCGACGGCCGGGAAGGCCGCGGCGCCGGCGAGGTTGAGGTCGACCATGGCGCCGTCGATCGGCTGGCTGCGCGCCATCTCCACGGCGCGCGAGACCGTCGTCGCCGGGCCGACCACGGTGCCGCCCCAGGTCCGCAGGGTCAGCTCCAGGTCGAGCGCCACGATCTGCTCGTCCTCGACGATCAGGATGCGTCGGCCGTGCAGGTCGACCGCATCCTCCGCTTCGCTGTAGAGCAATCCCATTCCGCTTGTCCCCGCGGCCGGCGCGTCGGGCCGTCCATCGGGTCCCTTCCAGTGCCGCTGCTGGACGCAGCGTGGATTCGTCATATCGCTGCCATAAACACCGGATTCGGTATGCTGTTCCCGACCGCGATATTGCTGCGACGGAATCTCCCCCCTGTGCCGTGAAAGACACAGGCGGCATCAACCAAGAAGAAACCGGCCGTTGATAGTAGAGTACGCCGCTGGACCGGCGCGGCGACGGAAGGGGGCTTGCGGACGCATGCGTGCGTGGAAACAACTTGTGGCCATCGGCCTGCTCGCTGCCGTCGCGGCGGGCGTGTGGCGCTATGCGCCGTGGCAGGCCGACGGCGCGGTGGCGCCACGTGGCGGTCCGATCGCAACCCCGGTGACGCTCGCGCCCGTCCATATCGGCACGGTGACGGAGGTGATGGACGCCGTCGGCACCACGCGGGCGCGCGAGGCGGTCACCATCACCGCCAAGACCAGCGGCATCGTCGACCGGATCGAGTTCGAGGACGGCCAGGCCGTCGCCGCCGGCGCCCCGATCATCCGGCTGGACAGCGCCGAGCTGGAGGCGACCGTCGCCTCGGCCGAGGCCGAGCTGCGCAACGCCCGCCTGGCGCTCGACCGGGCCGAGACCCTGTCGAAGTCGCGCAACGTCCCGCAGGCCCAGGTGGACACGCTGCGCGCCGACCTCGAGGTCAAGACCGCGGCGGTGGCGGCGCAGAAGGCCCGGCTGGCGGAGCGGGTGATCACCGCCCCCTTCGCCGGCACGCTGGGCATCCGCAAGGTCAGCCAGGGCGCCCTGGTGTCGCCCGGCACCGCGATCGTCACGCTGGACGCCCTCAGCCGGGTCAAGGTCGACTTCAACCTGCCCGAGATGCTGCTGTCGCGCCTGGCCCCGGGCCTGACTCTCGAGGTCCACAGCGACGCCTATCCCGACCGCGCCTTCACCGCCACCGTCACCTCGGTCGACACCCGCGTCGACCCGGCCACCCGGTCGGTCACCACGGTGGCGGAGATCGACAACCGCGACGGGCTGCTGCGCCCCGGCATGTTCATGACCGTGCGGGTGCAGCTGTCGACCGACCCGTCCGCCCTCCTGGTGCCGGAACAGGCGCTTGTGCCGCAGGGCACCCGCCAGTTCGTCTATCTGGTCGTCGACGGGAAGGCGGTGCGGCGCGAGGTGACGCTGGGCACCCGGCTGCGCGGCCAGGTGCAGATCCGGTCCGGCCTGACCGCCGGAGAGTCGGTGGTGATCGAGGGCATGCAGCGGCTGCGCGACGGCGTGCCGGTCCAGGTGCAGCCGGCCGGCGCCGCATCGGCGGGGACCTGACATGGTCCTGTCCGACACCGCCATCAAGCGCCCGGTCTTCGCGATCGTCGTCAGCCTGCTGCTGGTGGTGCTGGGCGTCTTCGCCTTCCAGCGGCTGACCGTCCGCGAATACCCCAACATCGACCCGCCGGTGGTGTCGATCACCACCACCTATGAAGGCGCCTCGGCCCAGGTGATCGAGAGCCAGATCACCCAGATCATCGAAGAGGGCGTGGCCGGCGTCGCCGGCATCCGCACCATGCGGTCGACCAGCCAGGAGGGGCGGTCCAGCGTCCGGCTGGAATTCGACATCGAGCGCGATGTCGAGAGCGCCACCAACGACGTGCGCGATTCGGTCGGCCGGGTGATCGCCCGGCTGCCGGACAACGCCGACACCCCGATCATCCGCAAGGTCGACGCGGACGCCAGCCCGATCATCTATGCCACCCTGACCAGCGACGGCCGTTCGGCGATCGAGCTGAGCGACATGGCCAAGCGCTATGTCGTCGATCCGCTTTCGGCCGTGGACGGCGTCGCCCAGGTGACGATCGGCGGCGAGCGCCAGCCGTCGATGCGGGTCTGGCTGGACCGCAACGCCATGGCGGCGCGGCTGGTCACGGCGCAGGACGTCAGCGACGCGCTCGAGGCCCAGAATGTCGAGCTGCCGTCGGGCCGGGTCGAATCGAACGACCGCGAGCTGACGGTGCGCACCAACACCCGGCTGTCGACGCCGGAGGAGTTCGCCCGCATCGTGCTGCGCCGCGAGGGCGACACCCTGGTGCGGCTCGGCGACGTGGCCAGGGTCGAGGTCGGTGCCCGCGACGACCGCAGCGGCTTCCGGGCCGACGGCAAGCCCGCGGTCGGCATCGGCGTGGTCAAGCAGTCGACCGCCAACACGCTGGACGTGGCCGAGGGCGTGCGCCACGCGATGGACACGCTGCGCCAGTCGCTGCCGCCGGATGTGCGGATCGAGATCTCCTCCGACGACAGCGTTTTCATCGACAAGTCGATCGAGGAGGTGTTCCTGGCGCTGGCCATCGCGCTGGCGCTGGTGGTCGGCATCGTCTTCGTGTTCCTGCGCAGCATCCGCGCCACGCTGATCCCGGCGGTCGCCGTGCCGGTCTCGATCATCGCCTCCTTCATCGTCCTGGCGGCGCTGGGCTATTCGATCAACGTGCTGACCCTGCTGGCAATGGTGCTGGCGATCGGCCTGGTGGTCGACGACGCGATCATCGTGCTGGAGAACATCAGCCGCCGGATCGAGCATGGCGAGCCGCCGCTGGTCGCGGCCTATCTCGGCGCGCGCCAGATCGGCTTCGCCGTGGTCGCCACCACCGCGGTGCTGACCGCGGTGTTCGTCCCGATCTCCTTCCTGCAGGGCAATGTCGGGCGGCTGTTCAGCGAATTCGGCATCACCGTCGCCTCCTCGGTGCTGTTCTCGGCGCTGATCGCCCTGACCCTGACGCCGGCGATGTGCAGCCGGCTGCTGCGCCCGGCCAATGAGGAGACCTGGCTGCACAAGGTGACGGAGCACGGCTTCGAGCTGCTGAACCGCGGCTACAAGGCGACGCTCGGCTTCGCCCTCGGCGCGCCCTTGCTGGTCTGCGCCATCGCCGTCGCGCTCAGCGTCGGCGCGGTGGCGCTGCTGCAGAACCTGCCGCAGGAATTCGTGCCGACCGAGGATCGCGGCCGGGTGGTGATCAGCGCCACCGGGCCGGAAGGCTCGAGCATGGAGTACACCGGCGCCCAGTTGGCCCGGATCGAGGCCACCCTGACGCCCTATGTCGAGGCGCAGGACGTCACCCGCCTGCTCGCCATCCTGGCGCCGTCCTGGGGCCCGACCGGGGTGAACCGGGTCACCGTCATCGGCCAGATGAAGCCCTGGGACGAGCGCAGCCGGTCGCAGCAGCAGGTGGTGCGCGAGCTGTCGGCCAAGCTGGCCGACATCCCCGGCATCCGTGCCGTCGCCATCAACCCGAGCGGCCTCGCCCGCGGCTCCGGCGCCCCGGTGCGCTTCGTCATCGGCGGCAACACCTATGAGCAGCTGGCCGAGTGGCGCGACCGGCTGGAGGACCGGCTGCGCAACTCCCGCGTGCTGCGCAACCTGCAGGCCGATTACGACGAGACCAAGCCGGAGCTGCGCGTCGCCATCGACCGCAATCGCGCCGCCGATCTCGGCATCTCGATCCGCGCCATCGGCGAGACGCTGGAGACCATGTTCGGATCGGTCGCCGTCACCCGCTACGAGGATGACGGCGAGGAATACGACGTGGTGCTGCAGGCGAGGGCCGAGGACCGGCAGACGCCGCGCGACCTGTCCAATATCTTCGTCCGGGCGTCCGGCGGCACGCTGGTGCCGCTGACCAGCCTGGTGAAGCTGCAGGACGTCGCCGGCCCGGCCAGCCTGGGCCGCTTCGACCGGGTCCGCGCCATCACCTTCACCGCCAGCCTGGCCGACAGCGCCACGCTGGGCGATGCGGTCACCGAGATTCGCGCCGCCGTCGCCGAGGTTCTGCCGACCGAGGCCCGCCTGTCCTGGGACGGCGACACCCGCGAGTTCCTGGAAAGCAGCGCCTCGCTCTACATCACCTTCGGTACCGCCCTTTTGATCGTCTTCCTGGTGCTGGCGGCGCAGTTCGAAAGCTTCGTCCACCCGGTCACCATCCTGCTGACCGTGCCGCTGGCGATCTTCGGCGCGCTCGGCTCGGTCGCGCTGCTCGGCATGACCGTGAACATCTACACCCAGATCGGCATGGTCATGCTGATCGGGCTGACGGCGAAGAACGCGATCCTGATCGTCGAATTCGCCAACCAGCTGCGCGACGAGGGGCTGGGGGTGCTGGAGGCGGTGCGCGAGGCCGCCGCCACCCGGCTGCGGCCGATCCTGATGACCTCGATCGCCACCGCGCTGGGCGCCCTGCCGCTGGCGATCGCGACCGGGGCGGGCGCCGAATCGCGCCAGGCGATCGGCGTCGTCATCTTCGGCGGCGTCATGGTCTCGACCCTCTTGTCGCTGTACCTGGTGCCGGTGCTGTACCGGGCCCTGGCCCGCTTCACCGCCCCGGCCAGCCGCACCGCCAAGGAGCTGGAGCGCCAGCTGCTGATCCATCGCAGCGAGGGCTCGCCGGCGGAATAGGAGAATCCGCGCCCTTCGGCGAATTTTTCGCCGTGACCGCCGGGATCCTGCAGACGGATCGCAGGGCCGCGGCCCCGGGGCGTCCTGGCACAGCGGTTGCACGGCGCTGCCCGCGCCCGGGCCGGGCGGTGCTGCGTCGGGGGACGCCCATGAAGAAGCGATGGAAACTTTTGGCCGGGATCGCCGCCGTCCTGCTGGCCGTGCCGGCCGTGGCCTATGTGGCCGCGGTGCGGCCCAACTATCCGCCCGTCCCGGTGCTGGAGGCCGCGCCGCCACAGAGCCAGGCCGAGGCGGACCGCCAGGATCTGGAGCTGCTGCGCCGGCTGCCGGAGGTCGACCGCAGCTTCTCGGCCGACGCCCGCGACCGGTTCGACCTGCGGATCGAAGGCCTGCTGGCGGAGGTGTCGGCGGCGGGGCCCGCGGGGATGGACCGGGCCCGCTTCGAGATGGCGATCACCCGCGCCGTGGCGCTGGCCGGCAACGGCCACACCTATGTCCGCGGCATCGCCATGGGCCGGTCGCTGAATTCACTGCCGCTGCGGCTGGTCTGGTTCGACGACGGCCTCCATGTGGTCGCCGCCCGGGCGGCGCTGGCCGAGCTTCTGGGCGCGCGCGTGACCGCTCTGGGCGGCCGGACGCCCGAGGACCTGGCCGACGCGCTGCGTCCCTATGCCGGCGGCAACGACAGCCGGGCCCGGCCGCTGTCGGTCAACCTCCTGTCCTCGCCCGCCGCGCTGCACGCCATCGGGCTGCTGCCCGCGCCGGACGCCGCCGTCCTGGCGTTCGACCTGCCGGACGGCCGGCGCGTCGAGCGGCGGATCGAGGCCGATCCGCGGCCGGCGATCCGGCCGGAGGGCGAGGTGCGGCGGCCGGCGTCCGACCTGCTGCCGACCGCGCTGCCGGCGGATGACGGCCCATGGCTTCACGTGCTGTCGGGGGCGGCCGCGCTGCCGCTGTACCTGCAGCATGGCGACCGCGCCCATTGGCATGCCTATCCGGCGCCGGACACGCTGTTCATCGAGCTGCGGCAGATTCGCGACATGCCCGGCGACGGGCTGGAGGCGTTCCTGGACCGGGTGCTGGCGGAGGCGGCGGAGCGCCGGCCGAAGACCGTGATCGTCGATCTGCGCGCCAATCCCGGCGGCGACTACATGCTGGCCGCCGCCTTCAGCCGCCGGCTGCCCCAGGTTCTGGGGCCGGATGCGCGGATCCACGTGCTGACCGGCCCCGACACTTTCTCCGCCGCGATCTCCATCCTGGCCCGGCTGAAGCATTTCGGCGGCGACCGGGTCGAGGTCGTCGGCCGGCCCGCAGGCGACTTCGCCGCCTTCTGGGCCGAGGGCGGGCGGTTGACCCTGCCGAATTCGGGCATCGCCATCCGCTACTCCACCGCCTTCCACGACTGGGGCCGGGGCTGCGGGCCGGCGCAGATCGGGCGCTGCTTCTGGCTGAACTACCTGTACGGCGTGGCCGGCGGCGATTTGTCGCCGACCGTGCCGGTGCCCTTCACCTTCGCCGATTATCGCGCCGGCCGGGATCCCGACCTTGAGGCCGTCACGGCGCGGCGGGCCGCCGTCGCGGCCGGGGGCTGACCCGGCGGCCGGAACCTCCGGGGCCGGCGGCCGTTCAGGATCGGTCCCGCCGTCCCGGCGGGACTTTCCAAATCCGCCCGCTTCGTTCACAAGCGAGGCGGCCTCGATTCACCCCGGAGCACTGACTTGGACTATCTGAGCGCGATCATCCTCGGGGTGATCGAAGGCATCACCGAGTTCCTGCCGATCTCCTCGACCGGCCACCTGATCATCGCCGAGCACTGGCTGGGCGAACGCTCGGACACCTTCAACATCGTCATCCAGGCCGGCGCCATCCTGGCCGTGACCATCATCTACTGGCGCCGGATCTTCGACCTGGTGCTGGGCTGGCGCCGGCCGGAGAACCGGCACTACGGCATCCGGCTGCTGCTCGCCTTCGTGATCACCGGGGTGCTGGGCTTCGCCGCCAAGAAGATGGGCTTCACCCTGCCCGAGAACCTGCTGCCGATCGCGATCGCGCTGGTGGTCGGGGGCTTCTGGATGATCTGGGCCGAGCAGCAGGCGGCGAAGCTGCCCGACAGCCACAAGATCACCTGGCTGGTCGCCATCGTGGTCGGCCTGGCCCAGTTCGTGGCCGGCATCTTCCCCGGCACCTCGCGTTCGGCCGCCACCATCTTCGCCGCCATGCTGGCCGGCGCCAGCAACCGGGCCGCGGCGACCGAATTCGCCTTCCTGGTCGGCATCCCGACCATGTACGCGGCCAGCGCCTACGAGCTGTACGGCCAGATCAGGGAGGGCGGCGCGCATGAGGACTGGGGCGCGCTGGGTGTCGCCTTCCTGGTCTCGACCGTCACCGCCTTCGTCGCCGTGAAGTGGCTTCTGGGCTACATCCAGACGCACCGCTTCACAGCCTTCGCGATCTACCGGATCATCTTCGGCGTGCTGCTGCTGGGCGCCGTGGCGCTGGGCTGGATCGCCTGATCAGGCCGATCCGCGGCTACCGCCGGTTGCCCCGGTCGTCGTCCCAGTAGCCATAGCGATAGCCGTAGCGCGGATAGGCGTAACCGTAGCGCGGATAGCCATAGTAGCGGGGATAGCCGTAGGCCCTCGGGTAACGGTAGTACTGCGGATAGCTGTAGCTGTAGTTGTAGTACGCGGGATAGCCGTAGTACCGTGTATACCCGTAAGCCCGTGGCGGGGCGTAGGCGTAGTCGTCGTAGCCGTAGGTGCTGTAGCCGGCATAGCCCACCGGATAGGCATAGCAACCGCCGAGACCGGCCGCGGCTGCGGCCAGGGCACCGGCCAGAAGCAGCCGGCGCGGACGGGTCCAAGACATGACCTGACACTCCATCAGGCCGCGGGCTGGCGCCGCGATGGCGTCGCGGCGTCCCCCCGCGGCGTGACGAATCAACGCCGCCACGCCCGTCCGGTTCCGCCCGGCCTGTCCGTCACGCCGGGTGGCGCATCCACAGGTTGGGCTCGACATACCGGCCGGCATCGGCCTCGCGGTCGATCCGGACCGGCGCCAGGGCGCCCGGCACGATGTAGTCGCCGCTGTCCGGGAACGCCATGCCGGTCCAGCCCTCCCAGTCGGCGACCGTGCCGGTGATGGTCATCGACCGCGGCGCCGGCTTCACCGCCCGGGCACCGAGCCGCCAATGGGTGCGGACCCAGGGATCGAAGGGCGCGCCGTCCGCCCTTTGCCAGGCGGCGTAACGTTTGATCGGCGTCAGCGGATAGCGGGCCTTCAATGTCGGCCGCACCGGCGCCACCAGCGCGGCGAGGTCGTGCGCCGCGGCCGCTGACCTCATCGCCCCGATCAGCCGCTCGGCCAGGCCCTGGCCCCGCCGCTCCGGCGCCAGGGTGATCGACAGCGCCGACAGAGCGGTCGGCACGCGGCCGGCATCGCGGTCGGCGACGCCCTGTTCGAGCACCGCGTCCCAACCGGCCTCCGGCAGGTCCTCGTCGCGCAGCGACCAGCGGAACGGAATGGCGTTGCCGGCGCCGATCAGGGCGCCGTCCTCGGCCAGAAGGAAGTGCTGGAAGGCGGCGAAATCGGCATCGAGCCGCGGCCAGAGCCGGCCGGCAACCGGATCCTCGTGCATGAAGCGCGGCCACAGCGCATCGACCAGCAGATTGCGCTGTTCCACCAGTTCCGGCCGGTCGGCCGCGGTGACGATGATCATCCGTCCTACCCCCGGATCCGGCGCTGCAGCCGGCGCCAGCTCTCCTTCGGCAGCGGCGCGTCGGCGCGCTTGTCCCAGGCGACGAGACCGGCGGGCGGCGCGGCACCGTCGTCCAGCACCGGGCCGAGGAACAGCGCCACGAGCGGCACGCCCGCGGGCCGGGCGGCCTCGGCCGCCTCCAGATTCGCCTCCAGCCGCTCGATCCTCAAGCCGTCCTCGATCCGCCCTTCGCGCAGCGGCGGATCCTCGGCCGCGACCCGCAGCGTCAGATGGATCGGCCGCTTCGGCCAGGCCCCGGCCAGGCGATCGAGAGCCCGGCGCAGCGAGTCGGGGCCGGCGTGTTCCGGCACATGGCCGCGCGGCCGGTCGCTCAGCTCCACCCCGCCCGGAGCCCCAGCCTCCATCCGGGCCCAGAGCGCCCCGGCATGGTCGAGCAGCAGCAGATCGACCGGGCCGCGGCAGCGCGCCGCGTCGCCCTCCTCCACCAGCCGGCCCAGCCGCTCGGCCGCCAGCTCCGGAATGCGCCCGTCGCGCAGGGTCGCGACCGACGCCTCCCAGCCCAGCGCCTCGGCGATCACCACGGCGTCGGACGAGGCCAGCGTGTCGTCCCAGGGCTCGGGCGGCGGCCCGGCCAAGGCGGCGCCCAGGCGCCAGCGCCCGCTCTCCTGCCGCAGCGCCGACAGCGCCAGGCCGCGGCCGAGCAGCAGATGGTGCAGCGCGGCGCGGAAGGCGGCGTCCTCGGCCATGCCGACCGGCCGGTCGCGCCAAGCGGTCTCGTCGCGGGCAAAGCCGGGGGCGCCGGCATCGACGACGAGCGCCGCCATGCGGTCGCCGATCCGGTCGGCGACGCGGCAGGCGAATTCGGCGAAGCGCCAGGCCGTGTCGCGCGCGGTCCAGCCGCCGCGGATGCGGATGTCGCGCGGCAGCCTGGCTGGTGCGAGCAGCGGCCAGGGGGCGAGCCCGGCCTCGCCCAGCGCGTCGATCCGGCGGTCGAGCCCGGCCAGCGCCGCGGGATCGAGCCGGCCGCGCCCCTCCGGCTGCAGCGCCGCCCAGTCGAGCGCCAGGCGGCCGGCGGCGGCGCCCATCTCCACGGCCAGGCGCAGCGCCTCGGCGTCCTGCCGCGGCGTCGCCGGCGCGCCGAGATCGGCGCCCCAGACCGGCGCCGCCGGCGCCGGCTCTAGCTCGTCTCCCCGCCCTCCGGGCCCCAGAAGATCACCCATGTCGCAAAATCATCGCTGAAGTCCTCGAACCGATGCTCCATATGGGCCGGAACGAAGATCACGTCACCCGGTCCGAACGGTTTCCGCTCGCCGTCGCGGAAGAAGACCCCGGTGCCGCGCCACACGACATAGAGCTCGTCGCGCTTGTGTGGGCCCTGCGGATCGGTGCCGCGCGGGGCGTAGAGGCCGAGCTTCATGGTGCCGTGCTGCAGCCGGTACATGAACTGCTCGGCCGGCGGCGCGGGGAAGAGGGCCGCGGTCTCGGCCACCGTGATCAGCCAATTCTCCTGCTCGGCGCTCATGGCGCTTCTCCGTCTGTCCCTGGTCCGGAAACGGTAGGCCCGCCCGCCCCGGCAGGCGACCGGAACCTTGTCTCGCGACAACCCGCGGCTTTCCTCCACGCCTGATTCAAGGCTATGTCGCGGACAAGCCCGACCGGAGAGCGCGATGACCGATTTCGACCCGACCGACCCCGCCGCCTATCCGCATTGGGCGGAGGAGCGCGTGCGCTACTCCGACACCGACGCGCTGGGCCATGTGAACAACAACGCCTACGGCGTCTATTTCGAGACGGCGCGGCTGCACTTCTTCCGCGACGCCGGCATCCATCTGGGCAAGACCCGCGGCGCCGTGGTGGTGCGCATCACCATGAACTTCCTGCGCGAGCTGACCTGGCCGAACGACGTCCGCATCGGCACGCGGATGGTGAAGCTGGGCGGCAAGTCCTTCACCTACGCCCAGGCGCTGTTCGTCGGCGACCGCTGCCATGCGACGGCGGAGACGGTGAGCGCGATGTTCGACCTGGAGACGCGGCAATCCTTCCCGATCCCGGAGGAGCTGCGCGCCCGCTTCGCGCCGGAGACCTGAGTCAGGCGGTCTCCGCCGCCGGCCGCGTCTCCGGCATCGTCAGCGTGATCAGCACCAGGCCGGCGCCGGCGACCGCCGCCAGGGTGGTGAAGGCGGCGTAGCTGCCGAAATTGTCGGCCATGAAGCCGGCCAGGATGGTGCTGACCGCGGCGCCGATGCCCATGGCGCAGCCGACCAGCCCCTGGGCCAGGTTGAAATGGCCGCTGCCACGGGCGAGATCGGCGACGGTCAGCGGCACCAGGACGCCGAGCACCGCGGCCGACACCCCGTCCAGGATCTGGAACAGCACCAGCAGCTGCGGCTCGCCGGTCAGCGAGAACAGGAAGGCGCGGATCGCCAGCGCCAGGAAGCCGAGGATCAGGAACGGCCGCCGGCCCCAGCGCTGCGCCGCCCGGCCCATCCAGGGCGACAGGACGGTGACGGTGAGCTGCGGCACGATCACCGCGGCCGCGACCATCAGCGTCGCCGCCTGGCTGGACCGCAGGGTGACCATGCTGGCGGCGAGCGGCAGCATGGCCGCATTCGCCAGGTGGAACATGGCGATGCAGCCGGCGAAGACCACCAGCGTGCGGTTGCGCGCCAGCACGGCGAGCCCGGCCGCCGACGCCTTCAGCCCCTTGCCCTCCCGCCGCGGCGCGGCCGGGGCCAGGCGGATCTCCCCCGGCCGGATGCGGGTCAGGGCGAACAGGGCCGGCGCCACCAGCGCCGCGGCCAGGAAGAACACCGCCTGGCTCGACAGGTACTGGCCGCACAGCCCCATCACCGCGGCGGCGATGCCGGTGCCGGCCGAGGCGAAGGCGGCGTTGCGGCCCAGCCGCTCGCTCATCCCGGCGCTGCCGGCCAGGCCGAGGCTGAGCGAGACGATGGCGAAGCTGACGATGCAGCTGGCCGCCGCGTGCAGCACGCGCGAGGCCAGCACGATCGGGAAGATCGGCCAGGCGGCGAAAGCGAAGGCGCTGACGCCGATCGCCGCCAGCGCCGCGGCGGCCGTCGCCCGCACCGACCGGACCGAATCGACGAAGGCCCCGAGCGGCACCTGCCCGACCAGGCCGACCAGGCCGCTGACGGTGAGCACCAGGCCGATATCGACCTGGGTCCATTGCCGCGTCGTCAGGAACACCGCGACGAAGGCGCCGAAGCCGGTCTGCACGTCGGCGACGAAGAACACGAACCAGTCGAGCCCGCGCCGGCTGCCGCGGGAGGGCTGCGGCGCGCCCGCATCGGCCGGGGCCTCGGCCCCCGCGGCGTCCGCCCTGTCGAATCCGCCGTTTTCCGCCATCGGCCCGGCTAGGGCTTGGGCGCCGGTGCGTTGGCCTCCGGCGTGGCTGCGGGAGCGGGAGCGGAGGCCGGGGGAGCTGGAGGGGTCGGGGCCGGCTGGGGGTCTGGGACGGAGAGCCCGGCGCGTCCGGGGCGGCCGGGGCCGGCGCCGTGTCCGCCCGGCCGACCACGACCACGGGCTCGCCCCGCTTATAGGCCGGCGCGCCGCGCAGCTGCGCCTCCGTCAGGTCGGTGACGATGGCGTCCATGCTGCCGTCCTTGGGGAAGTGCAGCACCCGCCAGTCGACCGCGATCTGGCGCGAGCCGACGCCGAGGAAGCCGCCGAAATCGACGATGGCGGCCCGCGTCATCCCGGCGCGGTCGACCACGACGTCGACGACCCGCCCCAGATCCTCGCCCGAGGTGCTGCGCACCGACTTGCCGAGCAGCGTGCCGGCCGCGTCGCCGTCGATCACGACCGCCGGGGTCTCCGAGGCCTGCCGCTGGTCGGCGGCCGGGGGCGCAGGGGTCGCCGGAGCCTCGGCCGGCGGCGCCTCGGGCTGCGCCGGCGGCGCGTCCTGGGCGCGGGAGACGCCGGCCGCCGCGAAGACGGCGAGCACGGCCGGAAGGAGAATGCGCATCGCGGAACCTGCCTCTGTTGTGGACCTGATCTGGGGCGCCTGCCGCCGATGACAACCGCTTCGCCCGGATCAACCCGCGACGGGCCGGCCCGTTCTTGCCGCACCCGCGAAATCGCGCTAGGACGGGGCCCGACTTCAGCCCCTCACAAGGATGGCATGATATGGCGCGCAACAAGATCGCCCTCGTCGGCGCCGGGCAAATCGGCGGCACCCTCGCCCTTCTCGCCGGCCTCAAGGAGCTCGGCGACATCGTCCTGTTCGACGTGGTCGACGGCGTGCCGCAGGGCAAGGCGCTCGACATCGCCGAGGCCTCGCCGGTCGAGGGCTTCGACGCCGTGCTGAAGGGCGGCAGCGACTATTCCGCGATCGAGGGCGCCGACGTCGTCATCGTCACCGCCGGCGTGCCGCGCAAGCCGGGCATGAGCCGCGACGACCTGATCGGCGTCAACACCAAGGTCATGCAGGCGGTCGGCGCCGGCATCAAGCAGTACGCCCCGAACGCCTTCGTCATCTGCATCACCAACCCGCTGGACGCCATGGTCGGCGTGCTGCGCGAGGTCTCCGGCCTGAAGCCGGAGAAGGTGGTCGGCATGGCCGGCGTGCTCGACTCCGCGCGCTTCCGCTACTTCCTGGCCGAGGAGTTCAAGGTCTCGGTCGAGGACGTCACCGCCTTCGTGCTGGGCGGCCACGGCGACACCATGGTGCCGCTGGCCCGCTACTCCACCGTCGCCGGCATCCCGCTGCCGGACCTGGTGAAGATGGGCTGGACCACGCAGGAGCGGCTGGACCAGATCATCCAGCGCACCCGCGACGGCGGCGCCGAGATCGTCGGCCTCCTGAAGACCGGCAGCGCCTTCTATGCTCCCGCCTCCTCCGCCATCGCCATGGCCGAGAGCTATCTGCGCGACAAGAAGCGCGTGCTGCCCTGCGCCGCCTATCTGACCGGCCAGTACGGCGTCAGCGGCTTCTACATCGGCGTGCCGGTGGTGATCGGCGCCGAGGGCGTGGAGCGGATCGTCGAGGTCCAGTTCGACGCCGACGAGAAGGCCGCCTTCGACAAGTCGGTCGCCGCGGTCAAGGGCCTGGTCGAGACCACCAAGAAGCTGATGGACTCGGCGGCCTGAGCCGGACGTCCGCGAGAGGGAACGGCCGGCGCCTCGCCGGCCGTTTTCGTTTCAGCCCATGAAGGCAAGGTGCAAAGCGGCGCCGACGGCGCCACGCTTGGACCATTCTTGCCGATTTCTGCCGCATTCGCGCGGCAGCTTCGACGGCGGCGCCGCTCCCCGGCCCCGTCCGGGGACTTGGCGCGGCAGTGCGCCCCTCGCCTCCGCTGTCCCGGATGGCTAGAGTGCGCGCCCCATGGAACGATCGAGGGAGTGCTATGACCCGTCTGATCCTGGCCGCCGCCGGCCTGTCCGTCCTGACCCTCGCCGCCTGCGGCAGCGACAACACGGTGCCGATCGACCGGCCGATCATGCAGGGCGAACCGGCGCCGCCGGCGGTCCCGGCCGAGACGATCCAGCGCCGGCCGCTGTCGGCCCCGCCCTCCTCGCTGACCGGCCAGCAGGACCCGTCGCAGACGCAGCAGCCGGCCGCGCAGTAAGGCGGCGGCCCGGTCCTCTTCGCGTCTCCGACCTCTCCCGCAAGCGGGACCTTTTCACAACGCCCGGTCCTCGTCGTCATTGCGAGGAGGCGAAGCCGACGAAGCAATCCAGGGGCCGGCACGAGCGGCCCCTGGATTGCTTCGCTGCGCTCGCAATGACGGTGTTGGGAAGCGGGAAAAGTCTCGCAAGCGGGAGAGGCAATACCTGATGCGATCCGCCAGCGTGACCTAAGGCACCGGCAGGTTGTCGAGCAATCGCGTGGCGCCGAGCCGGACCGCGGCGATCAGCCGTTGCGGCCGGCCGAGCGCCGGCTCGGCCAGGGTCTCGGCGTCGCGCAGCACCAGATAATCGACCGCGTCGAAGCCGGCGTCGCGCAGCCGGTCCGGCCCCGCGGGCAGCAGCGACGGGTCGGCCGCGATCTCGGCCAGGATCCGGTTCAGCCGCCGCGCCACCGCCAGCTGCGCCTCGCCGAGATAGGCGTTGCGCGACGACAGGGCGAGGCCGTCGCGGTCGCGCACCGTCGGCACCCCCAGGATCTCGCAGGGCAGGTCCAGGTCGCGCACCAGCCGGCGCACCAGCAGCAGCTGCTGATAGTCCTTCTCGCCGAAGGCGGCGAGGTCCGGCGCCGCCTGGATCAGGAGCTTCGCCACCACCGTCGCCACCCCGGCGAAATGGCCGGGCCGCACCGCCGCCTCGAGATCGGCGACGATCGGGCCTGAGGGCACGATCGAGAAGGCGAAGCCCTCCGGGTAGATCTCGCCGACCGTCGGCAGATAGGCCAGGTCGGCGCCGATCAACCCCAGCCTGGCCAGGTCCTCGGCCTCGCGCCGCGGATAGCGGCTGAAATCCTCCTTCGGCCCGAACTGGGTCGGGTTGACGAAGATGCTGAACAGCACCCGGTCCGCCCCTGCCTTCCGCAGGGCCGCGGCCAGGGCCAGGTGCCCCTCATGCAGTGCGCCCATGGTCGGCACCAGGCCGATCCGGTCGCCGGCGCGGCGCCAGCCGGCGACGGCGGCGCGCAGCTCGGCCACGCTTCGGGCGATGGTGAGATCGGTCATGACGGCTTCTTCTCGGCGAAGACATGCTCGGGGCCCGGGAAGCGCCGGGCGCGGACATCGGCGGCGAAGCCCGTCGCCGCCTCGGTGATCGCCGCCTCCAGGTCGGCATAGCGGCGGACGAAGCGCGGCGTGCCGGCGCCGGTCAGGCCCAGCATGTCGTCGGTCACCAGCACCTGGCCGTCGCAGGCGACCGAGGCGCCGATGCCGATGGTCGGGACCGCCACCTCCTCGGTGATCCGGCGGGCCAGCGGCTCGACCGTGCCCTCGATCACCAGCGAGAAGGCGCCGGCGGCGGCCAGCGCCTTGGCCGCGGCGAGGATGCGCGCCGCCTCCTCCGCCGAGCGGCCGCGGGCGTTGTAGCCACCCAGCACGTTGACCGATTGCGGCAGCAGGCCGACATGGCCCATCACCGGGATGCCGCGGGCAACCAGGAAGGCGACCGTCTCCGCCATCTCCTCGCCGCCCTCCAGCTTCACGGCCGAGGCGCCTTCGGCCATCAGCCGGGCGGAGGCGGCGAAGGCATCGCGCGGCGAGGCCTGGTAGCTGCCGAAGGGCAGGTCGGCGATGATCGCGGCCCGGGCCGAGCCGCGGCGGACGGCGGCGGTGTGCAGCGCCATCATCTCCAGCGTGACGCCGACCGTGCTGTCCAGCCCGTGCACCACCATGCCCAGGCTGTCGCCGACCAGCAGCGCGTCGACATGCGGGTCCAAGAGCCGGGCCACCGGCGTGGTGTAGGCGGTCAGCACCACGATCGGCTCCTGCCCCTTGCGGGCGCGGAGCTGCGGGATCGTGATGCGCCGGATCGCGGCGGAAACGCTCACCTCAGGGCACTCCCCGATTCGTTCGGGATCTGTCGTCCCGGACCGGGATGCTGCAGTGCAAAATCCGTCGAGGCAAGCCGGTTGTCACGAGGTGAAAAAGCGACGGGCGGCCGAAGCCGCCCGCCACAGCCCGCAGATCGCCCGAAACGTCAGGCGGCGGCCGCCCGCACGCTCTCCGCATCCGGCTTCGGCACGACGGCGAAACCGACATTCAGCCGGTTCCAGGCATTGATCGAGCATACGGCCAGGGTCAGGTCGACCAGCTCGCGGTCGCTGAACTGCGCCTTCGCCGCCTCGTAGACCGAGTCCGGCACCTGGCGGGTGTCGGCGACCAGGGTCAGCGCCTCGGCCCAGGCCAGCGCCGCCTGCTCGCGCGGGCTGAACAGGCCCTGCGCCTCGCGCCAGCCGGCCACGCAATCCAGCCGCTGCTGGCCCTCGCCGGCCGCGCGCAGCGCCTTGGCGTGCATGTCGAGGCAGTAGACGCAGCCGTTGATCTGCGACACGCGCAGGAACACCAGCTCCTGCAGGGTCGTGGGCAG
This sequence comes from Inquilinus sp. Marseille-Q2685, assembly GCF_916619195.1. Taxonomy (NCBI): domain Bacteria; kingdom Pseudomonadati; phylum Pseudomonadota; class Alphaproteobacteria; order Rhodospirillales; family Rhodospirillaceae; genus Inquilinus; species Inquilinus sp. Marseille-Q2685. The sequence continues at coordinate 150,605 of NZ_CAKAKL010000002.1, read as the reverse complement.
GCCGCAGCCTTCGAGATAGGCGTGCACGCCCAGCTGGGCCTTCATGGCACCGGGCGAGGCGGCGGCCCAGTTGATTCGCTTGGACATTCGGAAGCTCCCGTCTTGAGGTCGGATCCACCCATCGGGCGGTCTCGACATCAAGACGAGGCAGCGTTCGCGGATGTGACAGGCCCTGCCAAAAATCGTCAGGCGACGTTCGGCACCGCGCGGCCGAAGCCGTTCCGCCCGGCCCAGGCCTCGATCGCCCGGGCGGCGGACAGCACTGCATGATCGCCGCGGCGGCGGCCGATGATCTGCAGGCCGAAAGGCAGGCCGGATTCGTCGCGGCCGAAGGGCAGCGCCACCGAGGGCAGGCCCGCCAGCGTCGGGCCATAGGCCAGCGCGAGCCAGTGGAAGTAGCTGGACAGGGCGGCGCCGTCGATCGCGGCCGGATACCAGTCCTGCCACGGGAAGGGCGGGTGGCCGGCGACCGGGCAGATCACCACGTCGACCCCGGAGAGGAAGGCGTCGGCGTCGCGGACGACGCGGGTCTGCACCGTCAGCGCGTCGGCCACGTCGGCGAGGCCGAGCTTCAGCCCGGCGGCGACATTGGCGGTGACGTTCGGCCCGACCTTGTCCGGCGTCGCCTCGACCTTCTCGCGATGCGCCGCGACGAAGCCGACGGCGCGCAGCGTGGCGAAGGCCTCGTCCACCCCGCTCATGTCGACGGCGAAATCGACGCTGCGGCCGACTGCCGGCTCCAGCGCCCGGCGGGCGGCGCGGAAGCTGCGGCGGACGCGGCTGTCGACCGGGGCGAAGCCGAGATCCTCGGTGAAGGCGACGGTCAGGCCGCCAAGATCGACCGTGTCGAGCGCCCGGAAGGCCGCGCCGTCGACGCCGAGCGACAGCGGGTCGCGCGGATCGTGGCCGACCATGGCGGACAGCAGCAGCGCCGCATCCGTCACCGTCCGCGCCATCGGCCCGTCGACCGACAGCGGCGACCAGCCATGGCCGCGGGTCTCGGTCGGGATCAGCCCCGGCGTCGGGCGGAAGCCGACGATGCCGCAATAGGCGGCGGGGGTGCGCAGGCTGCCGGCGAGGTCGGAGCCTGTGGCCAGCGGGACCATGCCGCAGGCCAGCGCCACCGCCGAGCCGCCGGAGGAGCCGGCGCAGGTCAGCTCGTGGTCGAAGGGGTTGCGGGTCGGACCGAACACCTCGTTGCGGGTGTTGGCGCCGGCGCCGAATTCCGGCGTGTTGGTCTTGGCCAGCACGATGGCGCCGGCCTGGCGCAGCACCGCCACCACCCGCTCGTCCGCCGCCGGCACGTTGTCGGCGAAGAGCGGCGAGCCATAGGCGGTCAGCAGCCCTTCGGTGTCGCTGAGGTCCTTGACCCCGATCGGCAGCCCGTGCAGCGGGCCGAGGGCGTCGCCGCGGCGCACCGCGGCCTCGGCCGCCCGCGCCTCGGCCCGGGCCCGGTCATAGGCCTTGGCAGTGATGGCGTTGACCGCCGGGTCCGCCGCCTCGATCCGGGCGATGCAGCTCTCGACCAGATCGACCGGCGAGACCTCCCCCGCCCCGATCAGGCGCCGCAGCTCCACCGCCTCGAGATCGCACAGCTCCGCCATTTTCGCCTCGCAGGTTTCTTGTCCGGCAAATCTGCGGGGCGGCGGCGGACAGCGTCAACCGCGATCGGCGGCGACCAGATCGGCGTCATCCGGGTGGCGCTCGATGAAGGCGGCGATGAACGGGCACAGCGGCCGGACCTTCAGGCCGGCGGCGCGGATCCGGTCCAGCGTGCCGCGCGCCAGGGCAGTGCCGACGCCGCGGCCCGACAGCACCTTCGGCACCTCGGTGTGAGTCAGCTCGACCACATCGCCGGCGCGGCGATAGGCGACGAAGGCGGTAACGCCGTCGATCGCCATCTCGTAGCGGCTCAGCGCCGGGTTGTCGGTGACCTCGGCCATGGATCTCTCCCCTGGATTCGCGATGGACAGTCTAGCGCGGCAACACGGCCGTTGACTCTCCACGCAATTAGAACAAATTAGCAACATGAGCCGAGCGATGACCCCCGAGGCCAAGCTGGAGATCCTGGCGGACGCCGCGAAATACGACGTGTCCTGCGCCTCCTCCGGCGCCGCCACCCGCGATTCGCGGGATGGCAAGGGGCTGGGCTCCACCAACGGCCGCGGCATCTGCCATTCCTACACGCCGGACGGGCGCTGCGTGTCGCTGCTGAAGATCCTGCTGACCAATTTCTGCCAGTACGACTGCGCCTACTGCATCAACCGGCGCAGCAGCAACGTCCGCCGCGCCCGATTCACGGTGGATGAGGTGGTCCGGCTGACCCTCGGCTTCTACCGGCGCAACTATATCGAGGGGCTGTTCCTGTCCTCCGGCATCATCCGCTCCGCCGACCACACGATGGAGCAGCTGGTCGAGGTGGCGCGCCGGCTGCGCGAGGAGCACGGCTTCCGCGGCTACATCCATCTGAAGACGATCCCGGAGGCGAGCCCGGAGCTGCTGGAAGTGGCCGGCCGCCACGCCGACCGGCTGTCGATCAACATCGAGCTGCCGACCGAGGACGGGCTGATCCGGCTGGCGCCGGAGAAGCGCAGCCGCACCATCCGCGGCGCCATGGGCCGGCTGCGGCTCGGGATCGAGGAGGCGGAGGCGGAGCCGAAGGCGCCCCGCTTCGCCCCCGCCGGGCAGAGCACGCAGCTGATCGTCGGCGCCGACGGGGCCGACGACAACGCCATCCTGGGAACCGTCGCCGGCCTCTATGCCGGCTACCGGCTGAAGCGGGTCTATTACTCCGCCTTCAGCCCGATCCCGGAGGCCAGCCAGAGCCTGCCGGCCAAGGCGCCGCCGCTGCAGCGCGAGCACCGGCTGTACCAGGCGGACTGGCTGATGCGCTTCTACGGCTTCGCGGCGGAGGAGATCCTGGCCGGCGCGCCGGACGGCATGCTGGATCTGGCGGTCGACCCCAAGCTGGCCTGGGCGCTGCGCCACCGCGACCGCTTCCCGGTCGACGTCAACCGGGCCGAGCGCGGCCTGCTGCTGCGCGTGCCCGGCCTGGGCGCGCGGACGGTGGACCGGATCATCGAGGCGCGCCGGATCCACCCGCTGCGGCTGGCCGATCTGGCCCGGCTGACCGGCGGGCTGAAGCGGGCCCTGCCCTTCATCGTCACGGCCGACCATCGCCCGACCCGGCTGCTGGACCGCGCCGACCTGCGCGCTCGGCTGGCGCCGAAGCCGGCCCAACTGTCGCTGTTCGCCTGATGCGCACGGTCCGGATCGCCCGTCCCGACGACCTCGACGCCTTCCGCCAGGCCGCCCGCGGCCTGATCGCCGCCGGCGCGGCGCCGGAGACCGTGTCCTGGCAGGAGGGCGAGGAAAATGCCCTGCCCTTCGGCGATCCGGCGCCGGAGGACGCGGCGGCCCCGCCGCTGGCCGTGCCGAAGCGGTTCCATGAGCTGGCGGAGCCGGTGATTTGCCACCGCGACCCGGAGCGCTTCGCCCTGCTCTACACCGCGCTGTGGCGGCTGGGGCATGGCGAGCCCCGCCTGCTGCAGGACCTCACCCATCCGCTGGCCCGGCGGCTGGAGCGGATGGCCGGCGCGGTCGACCGGGACGAGCACCGGATGACCGCCTTCCTGCGCTTCCGCCGGATCGAGGCGGAGGGCGGCGAGCGCTTCGTCGCCTGGTTCGAGCCGGAGCACCACATCCTGCGCCGGGCCGCGCCGTTCTTCATCGGCCGGTTCGCGGCGATGCGCTGGTCGATCCTGACGCCGGACGGGTCGCTGCACTGGGACGGAAGCGGACTGGCGATCGGCCCGGCGATGCGGCGCGAGGATGCGCCGGACGAGGACGGGCTGGAGGAGGCCTGGGGCCGCTACTACGCCGCCACCTTCAACCCGGCGCGCGCCAACCCGGCGATGCTGCGGGCGGAGATGCCGAAGCGCTACTGGCGCAACCTGCCCGAGGCCGCGTTGATTCCCGGGCTGCTGGACGGCGCCGCGGCCCGCACCCGGGCGATGATCGCGGCGCTGCCGGAGCCGCCGCGCAAGGCGATCCCGGCGCCGGACCTGCACGCCCCCGGCCCCGCCGGCACCCTGGCCGGGCTGGCGTCGGAGATCGCCGCCTGCCGCCGTTGCCCGCTGCACGGCCCGGCGACCCAGCCCGTTCTGGGCGAGGGGCCGCCGGACGCGCCGGTCGTCTTCGTCGGCGAGCAGCCGGGCGACCAGGAGGACTTGGCCGGCCGCGTCTTCGTCGGCCCGGCGGGGCAGCTGCTGGACCGGGCGCTGGCCGAGGCCGGGATCGACCGCGGCCGCATCTACGTCACCAACGCGGTGAAGCACTTCAAGTACCAGCTGCGCGGCAGGCGCCGCATCCACCAGCGCCCGGACAGCGGCGAGGTCGAGGCCTGCCGCTGGTGGGTGCAGCAGGAGCTGGGCCTGATCCGCCCGCGCCTGGCCGTGGCGCTGGGCGCGACCGCGGCGCGGGCGCTGTCCGACCATGCCGGGCCGCTGTCGGCGCTGCGCGGCCGGCCGCTGCGCTTCGGCGACGACCTGCCGGGGCTGGTCACGGTCCACCCATCCTACCTGCTGCGCCTGCCCGACGCGGCGGCGCGGGAGGCGGAGCATCGCCGCTTCGTGGCGGAGCTGGGCCAGGCGGCGGCGCTGGTGCCGGAGATCCGCCGCGGCTGATCGGCGGGATTCGACAAAAAGGGTACACAAATGTTCCCAGGCATGATCCAACTTTGCCCTTGGACAGGGGAATCGCCCCGGCATCCGGGTTCTCGGCCATGCCCGACCCGCGCCAGGCGGCGACGGATCAAACGAGAGATTTGGGCAGGATGTTCATCGCACTTCTGAAATCGATCGTCCGGGACGGCAGCCTGCGGGTGATCGACGCCGCCGGCGTCGCGCACAAGATCGGCGACGACTCGCCGCCCCGCGCCGTGATCCGGCTGAAGTCGCCGCGCCTGGCCTATACGCTGGCCCTGAACCCCGGCCTGGCGCTGGGCGAGGCCTATATGGACGGCCAGCTGACGGTCGAGGAGGGCTCGCTCTACGACTTCCTGGCGCTGGTGGCGCGGAACCTGAAGGTCGACCGCCATGGCTGGCTGGCGCTGATCGAGCGGGTGACCCGCGGGCTGAAGCAGCACAACCCGATCGGCAAGGCGCAGCGGAACGTCGCCCATCACTACGATCTGTCGGCCGAGCTGTACGACCTGTTCCTGGACGCAGACCGCCAGTATTCCTGCGCCTATTTCGCCACCCCCGAGGACAGCCTGGAGACGGCGCAGCTGAACAAGAAGCGGCACATCGCCGCCAAGCTGCTGTTCGACAAGCCGGGGCTGAAGACGCTGGACATCGGCTCCGGCTGGGGCGGGCTCGGCCTCTATCTCGCCCGCGAGGCCGGGGCGGACGTGACCGGCGTGACGCTGAGCACCGAGCAGCACAAGCTGAGCACGGCACGAGCGGCGGCGGCCGGGCTGGCCGACCGGGCGAAGTTCCACCTGCGCGACTATCGCCAGGAGCCCGGCCCCTACGACCGCATCGTCTCGGTCGGCATGTTCGAGCATGTCGGCAAGCGCAACTACGCCGAGTTCTTCGCCAAGCTGCACGACCTGCTGGCGGATGACGGCGTCGCGCTGATCCACACCATCGGCTATTCCGACACGCCGGGCCCGATCAACCCCTTCATCCGCAAATACATCTTCCCGGGTGCCGACCTGCCGACCCTGTCGGAGCTGGCGACGATGGCGGAGCGCAGCGGCCTGTTCATCACCGATGTCGAGGTGCTGCGCATCCACTATGCCGAGACGCTGCGGCACTGGCGCGAGCGCTTCATGGCCCGCTGGGCCGATGCGGCGAAGCTGTATGACGAGCGCTTCTGCCGGATGTGGGAGTTCTACCTGGCGCTGTGCGAGGTCGGCTTCCGCTACCGCACCACCGTGGTGTTCCAGCTGCAATTCGCCAAGCGCATCGACACCGTGCCGATCACCCGCGACTACATGGTCGACCGCGAGCGGCAGATGGCGCTGACCGACAGCATCGTGCCGCAGCGGGCCACAGCCTAGCTGCGCCGGTCAGGCGAAGCCGCGGCGCAGCGCCGCTGCGGCTTCGCGCAGCCCATCCTCCGCCGCATCGACCGCGCCCTGCATCAGCAGGAAATCATGCAGCTGGCCGGGCCAGCGCCGCAGCGCCACCGGCACCCCGGCGGCCTGCAGCGCCACGGCATAGGCCTCGCCCTCGTCGCGCAGCAGGTCGTATTCGGCGGTGAAGATGGTGGCAGGCGGCAGGCCGAAGAGGTCGGGCCGGCGCAGCGGCGACACGCGGGGGTCGGAAGCCAGGGCCGGATCCGGCAGGTACAGCCGCCAGAACCAGCGCATCATCGGTGCGGTCAGGATGAGCCCTTCCCCATGCAGGCGCCAGGACTCGGCTTCGGCGGCGGCGTCGAGCGCGGGGAACAGCAGCAACTGGTGGCATAGTGCCGGTCCTTCCGACCGGGATCGCTGCGCCAGAACGGCGGCGAAATTGCCGCCGGAGCTGTTGCCCGCCACCGCGATCCGTCCGGCGTCGCCGCCGATTTTCGCCGCGTTCCCGTGCACCCAGTCGAGCGCCGCTTCGGCGTCCCGCAGCCCGGCCGGGAAGGGCGCCTCCGGCGCCAGCCGGTAGTCGACCGAAACCACGAGGCTGCCGGCCCCGGCAGCCAAGGCGCGGCAGATGCCGTCGGTGGCATCCGGGCTGCCGATGGTGAAGCCGCCGCCATGCAGGAACAACGTGACCGGATACGGCCCGGCCCCATCCGGCCGGTAGAGCCGGAGGCCGAGCGGCCCGCCGGGACCGTCGATCGCCCGGTCCTCGACCCGAAGCCCGCCGGCCGGCGGGCCGGACGGCGCCGGGATGGCGAAGGCGGCGCGGAACTCCGCCGCCGTGACGGTATCGTAGTCGAAGGCCTGTGCGTCCCGGCGGGCGTCGAGCACGGCCTGGGCCTGGGGGTCGAGCGGCATCGGAAGCTCCAACGATTTCGGCAAGAGAAGACGCCCGCCCGGGGTCCGCGGGCCGTCTCGCATGAACAGTTCCGTGCGGATCAGGAGGCGCAGTCCGCGGCCGGGACCAGCGCGGGGGCGCGGCGGTCGAGCCGCAGGCTGACCATGGCCACCGCGACGCCGACCAGGGGCACCAGCGCCGCCACCCAGGGCACCGCGCCGAGACCGGGGCCGTGCTCGATCACCTGGCCGCCGAGCCAGGCGCCGATCGCGTTGCCGAGGTTGAAGGCGGCGATGTTGAAGCTGGACGCCAGGCTCTGGCCGGCGCCCTGCGCCTTCTCCATCACCCACATCTGCAGCGGCGCCACGGTGGCGAAGCCGGCGGCGCCGAGCAGGCCGACGAAGATCACCGCCAGGACGGTGCTGTGCACGGCGAAGGTCATCAGCCCCAGCACCGCGGCCAGGACCAGCATGCTGCCCAGCACGGTCGGCACCAGCCAGCGGTCGGCGAACCTGCCGCCCAGCAGGTTGCCGACCACGAGGCCGCCGCCGAACACCAGCAGGATCGGGGACACCGCCCGCTCCGACACGCCGGTGATCTGCGTCAGGATCGGCGCGATATAGGTGAAGACGGCGAAGACCGCGGCGAAGCCCAGCACGGTGGTCAGCAGGCCCAGCAGCACCGGACGGCGCGCCAGCACCTTCAGGTCCTGCCGCCAGTCGGAGTCCTCGGCCGGCGCTTCGTCCTTCGGCACGGCGAGGGCGATGATGGCCAGAGCGACGATGCCGACCGCGGTCACGGCCCAGAAGGTGGCGCGCCAGCCGAAGCCCTGGCCCAGCCAGGTGCCGAAGGGTACGCCCAGGATGTTGGCGACCGTCAGGCCGGTGAACATGATGGCGATGGCCGAGGCGCGCTTCTGCACCGGCACCAGGCCGGTGGCGACCACCGAGCCGACGCCGAAGAAGGTGCCGTGGGCGAAGGCGGTCAGCACCCGCGCCGCCATCAGCGTGGCGTAGTCGGGCGCCACCGCGCAGGCCAGGTTGCCGAGGGTGAAGATCACCATCAGCCCCAGCAGCACGGATTTCCGCGACATCCGGCCGGTCAGGGCGGTGAGGATCGGCGCGCCGGCGACGACGCCGAGCGCGTAGCCGCTGATCAGGAGGCCGGCGGTGGAGATCGAGACGCCGAGATCGGTCCCGACCTCCAGCAGCAGGCCCATGATGACGAATTCGGTGATGCCGATGCCGAAGGCACCGACCGCGAGGGCATAGAGGGCAACGGGCATGACGGCCACCTTGCAATGAGAACTCACCGCAAGATGGTCGCCGGGCCTGTCTTGGACTATGCTTCGGAAAATCCAATCAGCTGTGACGCAGGTTCAAAGACCGCGGCAAACATGGAGACGCCAGCCCTACTCCGCCGCGATCGCCGGGCCGGCGGCAGCGCGGCGCACAGCGATCCGCTGCTGCCGACGCTCCTCGCGGATCTTCGCCCGCTCCAGCTCGCGCCTCCGCTTCGCCAGCGCGACCCTGGCCGCCTTGCGCTCATCCGCCGTCTCGGCCTCCTCCAGCGCCACCGCGGCGTGGCCGAGCTGGCCGATCAGCCGGTCCTGGCGCTGGGCGTAGCGGAAGGAGGCCAGCAGCCCCTCGTCATCCAGCGCGGTCCGGCAGTAGTAGCGCTCGAACACCTTCATGTTGAAGTCGAGCACATGCGAATAGACGTGCCGCCGGTCGTCCCGCCACTGGTGGCTGAAGCCGTGCATGACGATGTCGTAGCTCGGGAAGTAGAACAGCCGCGGATCGTTCGGCGCGTTGCGGCGGAAGAACTCGTCCATCGCCGAGCGCAGGATCGCCTTCGACACCGCATTGGCCGACAGGCAGGTCACCGGCCGGAAGGTCGCGGTCAGCGGGATCGGCGACACCGTGAACAGCACCGCCGCATCCGGCCGGAAGGCGCGGATCAGCGCATGGATCGCCTGCAGGTTCTCCAGGGTCTCGGCATGGCTGGCAACCCGGAACTTGTGCCGCGACGGGTCGTATCTGTCCTTCGGCACCGCCCGCCAGAACACCTCGCCGGTCGGCTCGTCGTACCACACCTCCGACAGGCCGAGGGTGATGACGAACAGCTCCGCCTCGTCGAACAGCGCCTTGGTGCGCAGCCGGACGGCTTCGTCATAGCCGAATTCGGCGGCATCGTAGCCGTGCCACAGCTCGGCCTGCGGCGTCTTGCCCAGCCAGGCCCATTCGAACTGCTGGCGGATGGCGAAGGTGTTGACCATGCCGTCGCCCATCTTCGAGACATAGGCGAGGTTGTCGCGCTTGGTCAGCACGTTGAAGCCGGCCTTGTGCAGGTACCGGCTGATGTTCTCGGCGAAGCAGGAGCCGAAGGCGACGATCGGCGTCTCCTTGGTGACGAACCGATCCGCCGGCATCCAGCCCTTGGCAAGGTATTCGGAGACGACACTGCTGCGCTCGAGCGACTTGTCGCTGGGATAGAAATTCGTCGTCTCGCCACGGAAGAACGACGCGCTCGCCTTGCGTCGAACGCCGTCCTGTTCGATCACGATCGTCGACATCCTCTCCCCCGTTGTATCGGATCAGGCCCCGTCGCGCACGAAGCCGCCCACACTTCGGACTCTGCTTTGATGCAGTGCAGCATGGCACGCCCTGATCGCGAAATCTACCGTCGACTCGACATAAATTCATCGAAACCAGATTTCGAAGATTACGAAGAACAAATGTTAAGAATTCCCGCGAGAAAGCCATGAACATCAACCGGTCCGGCGAGATGGAAGTCTTCGCGCGGGTGGTGGAGGAGGGCAGCTTCTCCGCCGCCGCCCGGCGCCTCGGGCTGACTCCCTCCGCCGTCGCCAAGCTGATCGGGCGGCTGGAGGACCGGCTGGGGGTGCGCCTGCTGGCCCGTTCGACCCGCAGCCTGCGGCCGACGCCCGAGGGCGACCTGTTCTACGAGCAGGCCAGCCGCATCCTGGCCGACATCGCCGAGGCGGAGGCCGGCGTCTCCGGCTCGGCCGCGCCGCGGGGGCGGCTCAGGATCAGCGCCTCGATCCCCTTCGGCACGCATTGCGTGGTGCCGCTACTGCCGGAGTTCCGCGCCCGCTTCCCGGCGGTGACGCTGGATGTCAGCCTGACCGACGAGGTGGTCGACATCCTGGCCGAGCGCACCGACGTCGCCATCCGCCACGGGCCGCTGCGCGACAGCAGCCTGCAGGCCCGCAAGCTGGGCGCCAGCCGGCGCCTTCTGATCGCGGCGCCGTCCTATCTCGAGCGGCGGGGCACGCCGCGGACGCCCGCCGACCTGGCGGCGCATGACTGCCTGACCTTCAACTACCGGCGCAGCTTCACTGACTGGATCCTGGCCGGGCCGGAGGGGCCGCGGCCGATGCAGGTGACCGGGCCCCTGGTGGTCAACAACGGCGAGACGCTGCGCCAGGCGGTGCTGGCCGGGATGGGGATCGGCCGCACCGCCCTCTATCACATCAGGGACGACCTGGCCGCCGGCCGGCTGGTCGAGCTGCTGCCGGATTACGACCCGCGCGAGATGGAGGAGATCCACGCCCTGTTCCTGGGCCGCGGCACCATGCCGGCCCGGGTGCGCGCCTTCATCGACTTCCTGGTCGAGCGGCTGCGGTTCGACTGAGCCTACCCCCGCGCGGCCAGGGCCGCGAGGTCCTCCCAGGCGTAGAGCAGGTTGTGCGAGCGCCAGAGCGGGCCGGGGTCGGTGTAGGCGCCGATCCGGCGGCCGCCCTGCGCCTCGTAGAAGGCGATCGCCGGGTCGTTGCCGGCCACCACGCCGAGGCCGAGCGCCGCATAGCCCCGCTCGGCCAGCGCGGCGGCCAGGGCGGCGAGCAGCCGGCGGCCAATGCCGCGGCGGGCGAAGCTGCGCCCGACATAGAGATACTTCACCTCGCCCCGGTCGCCGAAGGCCGGGTCGCCGGGCGGCCCGGCCAGGCCGAAGCCGGCCAGCGCGCCGTCGATCTCCGCCACCAGGGCGATCTGCGCCGGATCGGCCAGGATCGCCTCCCACCGCGCCTGGCGGCGGGCGACGTCGAGCGCGGCCGCAGCCTCGGGCGGCGCCAGGTCGCGGTAGGTGTCGCGCCAGACCGCGACATGCAGCGCCGCCAGGGCCGGCGCGTCGGCAGGAACGGCGGGGCGCAGGATCATGCCGCCGCCGGCGCCGCGTCCTGGGCCTGGGCGCGCTGCAGCGCCGGACGCGCGGCCAGCGTGGCGAGATAGGCGGAGAGCGTCGGCGTCTCCGGCAGCTTGCCCCAGCCGTGCAGCCACTGCAGCAGCGACCCGATCAGCACGTCGGCGGCGCTGAACCGCTCGCCGAGCAGATAGGGGCCGCCGGCCTGCAGCGCCGACTCGACCCGCCGCAGCGCCTCGGGGAAGGGGCACCAGCCGATGGTGCTGGCCGGCGGCTCCTCCCGCCGCGGGAACACCGAATCGGACAGGGCAGGCTCGAGCACCGAGGGGCAGTAGCCGATCCAGGTGGCATAGGCAGCGCGCTCGCGCGAGCCGACCGGCGGGGCGAGGCCGGCCTCGGGCACGGCGTCGGCGACATAGGCGCAGATCGCGGCGCTTTCGGTCACCACCGCCGGCGGCGACCAGTCCCCGGCCGGGCCGCGGTCGATCAGCGCCGGCACCTTGCCGGCCGGGTTGATGGCGAGATAGGCGGGGTCCTTGTGCGTCGCCTTGGCGAAATCGTGCAGCGCGATGTCGAAGGGCACCCCGGTCTCCTCCAGCAGCCACAGGATGCGGGCGGAGCGGGAGCGCGGCGCATGGTGCAGGGTGAAGCGCGGCGTGGTCGTCATGGCCGAAGGTCCTCCCCGAGGATGTCGTCAGGCGCGGCAGTGAACCACAGATGCCGCATGTGAAGCGAGAGGGCTCAGCCGGGCTCGCCCGGCGCCTCCCCGGCCTCGCGCACCTCCTCGGCAAGCCAGGCGCGGAAGGCGGCCAGCTTCGGCGTCCGCCATGCCGCGGGGCGGGCGGCGACGTAATAGGCGAAGCGCGTCGGCCAGGGCCGGTCGAGCGCCAGGACCAGGCGGCCGGCGGCGATCTCCTCCTCGACATAGAGGTCGCGGATCAGCGCCAGCCCCTGGCCGGCGATCGCCGCCCGCACCAGCAGCAGGTCGCTGTCGAAGGCGGGGCCACGCTCGGCCCGCGGGTCCTCGATCCCCTGCGCCGCCAGCCACAGCCGCCAGTCGGCCCGGTCGCCGTCCTGCAGCAGCGGATAGGCCAGGCAGTCCGCCGGCCCGGCGATTGGCGGGCCGCAGCGCAGCAGCCCGGGGCTGGCGACCGGCAGCAGGCGCGGGGCCAGGAGGGGCTCGGAGACGAGACCCGGCCACTGGCCGAGGCCGTGGCGCAGCACCACGTCGACCCGGCCGAGGTCGGACAGCGCGGTCGTCGCCTCGACCCGCACCTCGATGCCGGGATGGCGGGCGGTGAAGCGGCCCAGCCGCGGCACCAGCCAGGAGGCGGCGAAGGCCGGCGCGGTGCTGACCGTCAGCGTCTCCCGCCGCCCCTCCGCCGCCAGCAGGTCGAGCGCCTCGGCCAGCTGGTCGAAGCCGCGCTGGACCAGTGGATGCGCCCGGGCGCCGGCTTCGGTCAGGCGGATGCCGCGACGATCGCGCACGAACAGCGCCAGCCCCAGCCGTTCTTCCAGCAGCTTGAGCTGCTGGCTGACCGCGCCCGGGGTCACGCCCACGGCCTCAGCGGCCGCCTTGACGCTGCCGCGTCGGCCGATCTCGGCATAGGCCCGGAGGCCGAGGAGGGGGAGCGGTCCCGTCATGCCTCCGGTTTAGCCCTTCTAAACCCGAACCGCACGGAATCTCGTTTGCCTGGCTGCTGCCGGCCCGGCGAGACTTCAGCCGATCTGTGCAGGGAGCAACATCATGCGGGAACGGGCGCCGGGCGGCCGCTGGGTCCTGGTCGGCATCGGCTTCGCGGCGCTGGCGCTGTCCTTCTCGGTCCGCGCCGTGCTGGGGTTGTCGATGCCGGCGATCGAGGCGGAGCTGGGCTGGGACCGCAGCTTCCTGTCCGGCGCCAGCGCGCTGGCGCTGTGCGTGATGGCGGCGATGGCGCCGCTGATGGGCGCCGCGGTCGACCGCCACGGCCCGCGCCGCCTGCTGGCCGGCGGCCTGCTGCTGATCGCCGCCGGCGCCGCGATCGTCGCCACGGGACGCTCCACCGTCCTGTTCCTGATCGGCTTCGGCCTCGTCGCCGCGATCGGCTTCACCGCGGTCGGCACCAACATCGTCGCCGCGGCGGTGGCCCGGCGCTTCAGCGAGGGCCGCGGCCTGGCCACCGGCATCGCCACCGCCGGCGCCACGGCGGGACAGCTGGTGCTGGTGCCGCTGGTGGCGCTGCTGGCGGCGGGCGCGGCGTGGCGCGGCGGCTTCGCCGCCATGGCCGCCGCGTGCCTGGCGCTGGGCCTCGCCGCCTGGGCGGCGCTGCGCGGCGAGCCGAAGCCGGCGGCGCCGTCGCGGCAGGAGGCCGATGCCGGCGGGCCGGCGGCGCTGCTGCGCAGCCCGGTGTTCCACCTGCTGTTCTGGAGCTTCGCCATCTGCGGCTTCACCACCACCGGGGTGATCGAGACGCATCTGCTGCCCTTCGCCGCCCTGTGCGGCTTCCCGCCCCTGCCCAGCGCCACCGCCTACGGCGTGCTGTCGGCGGTGAACCTGGCCGGGATGGTGCTGGCCGGATGGCTGACCGACCGGATCGACCGGCCGCTGCTGCTCGGCGTGATCTACCTGGCCCGGGCCGCCAGCTTCGTCCTGCTGATCGGCCTCGGCCCCGACATCCGCTGGCTCTACGTCTTCGCGGTGGTGTTCGGCTTGTTCGACTATTCGACCGTGCCGGTCACGGTCAGCCTGGCGGCGAGCCATCTCGGCACCGCGCGACTAGGCCTGGCGATGGGGCTGATCTCGGCCGGCCACGCCACGGGCGGGGCGCTCGGCGCGTTCCTGGGCGGGGTGGTGTTCGACCGCTTCGCCGACTATGCGCCGCTCTGGGCCGGCTCGATCGGCCTCGCCGTCCTGGCCGGCCTCCTGGCCCTGGCGTTGCCCCGCCGGGCGCCACAGCCGGCGGCGGCGTGAAGGGTTTGGGCGGAAGGTGAAGACTACTTATGACAGACAGGCATTGGCAGTTCGTCTTCAGTGCCCCAACTGGCAAGCCATTCCTGAACCTCCTCCGCAGTGAGGTGAAGCCCGGTCGCCTGGAACTCCGCCCAGGCTTCAAGCGCGTCCTGACGAAACGACTCGCGCCTCTTCTCCCGGTCGTCCCTCTGCGTCATCTCGGTCATGCAGGCTGGCTCCTCCGCCTCATCGCGTTTGTCACCTGATCATCGATCGGCAAGACCAGCGTCGCCGGCCTCGCACCCTCCAGCTCCAGCAGCGCCGCCTTGCGGTGCAGGCCGCCGCCATAGGCGGTCAGGGTGCCGTCGCTGCCGACCAGGCGGTGGCAGGGCACCACCACCGAGATCGGGTTGGCGCCGTTGGCGGCGCCGACCGCACGTGCCGCCTGTGGCCGGCCGAGCTGCAGCGCCAGGTCGCGATAGGTCAGGGCCGTGCCGCAGGGGATGGCGCAGAGCGCCGCCCAGACCCGGCGCTGGAACGGCGTGCCGAAGGGCGCCAGGGGCAGGTCGAACACCCGGCGGCGGCCGGCGAAGTATTCGGCCAGTTGGTCCGCGATCGGACGCAGCGCGGCGGGGTCGGCCGGACCGGTCTGCAGCCCCTCCCGGGCCAGGCGGCGCTGGCTGAAGGTCGGGGTGCCGTCGGTGTCCTCGAAATCGAGGCCGACCAGGGCGCCGGCGGCATCGACCAGGGCCAGCATCGGGCCGAGCGGCGTGTCGACCGGCCCGGCGGTGATCGGCGGAACGGGATCGGCGAAGGTCATGGCCGCATCCCAGCCGGCAACGGCAGCGCCGGCAACCCGGATCTTGCGGCGCTCATGCCCCGGCGGGCCGGCCGTAGCGCCGCCGCTCCCCGCCCCGCACCAGCTCCACCGCCAGGTCCGGATGGCCGGATGGCAGCAGCGGGTCGAGGATCCGCTCGCCGAAGCTGCGGCGCAGCCCGAAGACGTGGCGCAGCATCAGGTTGGTGGTCAGACCCGGCCCGCTGGAATAGACCCGCCAGCCGCCATCCGCGGCGATCGCCCCCTGCTTCACCAGCGCCCAGTCGGCGCCGGCGGCGTAGCGGTCGGCGAAGGCGGCGTCGCTGGAGCTGAAATAGGCGTTGCGCTGGCGCGGCGTCGCATTCGGCCCCCCCTCGGTCGACGCCCCCGGGCTGGCCTGCAGCAGGATCCGCCACACCGCGTCCGCCTCGCCATGCGCCGCCATCGCCTCGCCGGCGCGGAGATGGGCATGGGTGTACATCAGCCCGATCTCGCGGCCGAAGAAGGCGGCGGATTCGGCCCGGCGGAACAGGGTCTCGCCCCCGCCGCGATAGGTCACCGGCCGGTCCATCAGCCGGATGCCGTCCGGGAAGGTCAGGTGCTCGCGGATCAGCCCGAGATGGCGCTCGACCGCCTCGCCCGCGAACAGCCCGGCGATCAGCGCCCGCTTCATCGGCAGCAGCGAATAGTGCAGCCCGGTGCGGGTGTCGTCCGGATGCAGCAGCAGCTCGGCCACGGTCCCGTCGGGGTTGAACACGGCATAGCCGGCCAGGACGCCGTCGCGCACCAGGTGGCGCTGCAGGTCCCAGTGCATCGCCCCGGCCAGCGCCTCGATCTCGCGCGCCTTGGCCGACCGGCCCGCATGGTCCAGCACCCCGGCCCAGCGGCCGAGCTGCTGGATCAGCAGGGCGACGGTCCAGGCGCTGACCATCCAATCGCGCAGATGCGGGTCGACCGGCTGCAGCGAATCGTTCCAATCGCCCTCGCCGTAACGCAGCAGGCAGGTGCCGGGGATGAACCGCTCCTGCACCACCGCGACGATGCGATCGATATGGGCCGAGACCGGGTCGCGGCGTTCGGTGCGGGTGAAGTCCTGCTCGTTGCGCCAGGCCACGGGCTCGTCCAGGAAGGCCATGTCACCGGTGGCTTCGACGTAGTCGCACAGCGCCTTCAGCGGCCAGACGATGACGTCGCCATGGGCATGCCGGTCCTGGATCGGCGAATACGGCTCCAGCATGAACCATTGCGGCCAGTCGCCCCGGCCTTCGTATTGCTGGGCGAAGACCGTGCGCAGCACCTCCTTGGCCGCGGCGTCGTGCTCCAGCGCCAGCAGGAACTCGACCGAGCCCTGGCAGACGTCGCGCGTGCCCCAGGCGCCGCCGGTGTACTGCTCCAGCCCGTGCGGCACGGTCAGGTGGATCATCGCGTCATGGGCCAGCCAGGGGAAGGCGGCGTCCAGCGCCGCGCCTTCCGACCCGCCGCCGATGACCCGCAGGCCCCGCGTGACTTCGCCCCAGTGGGCGTTGGCCGAGCCCAGCATCTCGTCGAAGGACACGCCGGCGGCATAGCGGTCGGCCAGGGCTGCCGCCGCGGCGGGGTCAGTCAATGAGCCGGTGACGGCGAAGCCGAAGCCGGTCACGGCACCGGTGCGCAGCGCGACATATCCGCCGCCGCGCCCCTGCCCGTCGGCATAGAGCAGCTCGTCGCCGCCGACCGCCTCGATCGCCTCGGGAGTCGGCGTCACCAGGTGGTAGACCGAGTCGGGATAGCGCTGGCCCCACAGCCAGTCGGGGTCGGGGCGGAAGGCGATGCGCCTGGCAGCGGCGTCGATCGACACCCGACCGGCCTGCTCCAGCTCGCGCTCGCCGAGCACGAGATGGCCGAGGACCAGGAAGCGGCAGGGCGCGCCCTCGACCTCCACCCGCCACTGCATCGCCGTATCGGCGCCGGAGACGGCGGCACGGACGGTCACGGTGCGGCCGCCGAAGCGGTAGATCCAGCGGACCTCCGCCAGCCCCATCTCGAAGGCCGACGGCACGGAGAGCAGGCGCCAGCCTCCCCCGGCGTCGACCAGGATGCGCAGGCCGGAGGCGCGGGTGATGTTGTAGGGTTCGCGCGAGACCGAGAACAGCTTGTGGAACGAGGTGTTGCCGACGGTCAGCTGGGCGGCGAAGACGCCATGCGCCCAGACCGTGGCGCAGAGCAGGTCGTCGGCCGGCAGCAGCGCCGCGCCCGACCGCAGCAGCGCGCCGTGGCGGCGGCGCAGCCCCAGCTCCTTCACCCGCAGCGCGACGTGACGGTTCAGGTCGCCCTCCTCCACGAAGAAGGATTGCAGCGCGCCGCCCCGCGTCTCCTCCAGCCGCCGGGCCGGCCAGAGGCGGTCGAGCGCGGCGGCATCGAGATCCTCGGCCACCAGCGGCGGCGCGTCCTGCAGCAGGCCGCGCACCGGGGTCTCCAGCGCCACCTCGGCCGGGCGGAAGGCTTCCGCGGCCTGCAGCGCCCGGTCGACCACGGCCAGGTCGGCGTCCGCGGACGCAGCCTTGTGGTCGGGCACGAACAGGCCGAAGAAGCTCCAGGCCGCCTTCGCGCCCGGCGCCAGTGCGACGGGGGCGGAGGCGATGGCCGGGCAGGCAACCTCGTGCTGCAGCCGCTCGCCCGGCAGCGCGCCGGCCACCTCGGCCCGGTCGCGGAAGCCGGGGCCGAAGCTCTGCGCCGCGTCGGTGGCGAAGCCGGCCGCGCCCTGCAGGCAGCCATGCGCCACCCAGGGGATCCGGCCGCTTTGGGCCAGGGCCTGGCGGCTCATCACCACCGGCCCGAGGCGCGGATGCCGGGCGATGTGGTGGTCGATGTATTGCGAGGCATAGGCCTCGTTGTTCATCAGGAAGCCGCGGCTGCCGAGGCCGATATCCTGCAGCAGCACCGCCGAGACCCCGGCCGCGGCCGTCCCCTTGTTCTCGACCTCGACCCGCCACAGCCAGAGATCGGCGTCCGGCGCCAGCCACAGGGTGACGCGATGCGCCAGGCCTTCGGCCTCTCCGGCCCAGACGAATCGGTCCGGCCCTATTCCCACCCGCAGCCACGCCGCCGGTCCGACCGCCTCGACCGCGCGGCCTTCGCCGAGCCGCAGCAGCAGCCGGCCGATGCCGCCGGCGATCGGCGATCCCAGGACCTGGTTGACCAGCACCGGGTCGCTCTTGTCGTCCGCCCGGTGCGACAAGGTAAAGAGCGTGCCGTTCGGCAGCAGGGCGGCGGCGAGGCCGGTGCGGTTGGCGATCCGCCGCAGCCCGAGATCGGCGTCGCGCGGCAGGATGAAGTCGGCCGTCATGTTCGTTCCCTCCGTCCGGGAATCCCTTCTACCCCGGCCCGGAGCCGCTGCCTATGGGACCCGATGCCTGCCTTGGCCTCGTCGCAATTCGCCCCTCTACTGCGCCTCAACCGCAACCCTTTCGGGATTCGACCATGACCCGATTCCGTTCCAGCCTGCTCGCCGCCGCCCTGCTCGCCGCCGTGGCGGTGCCGGCCACGATCGCCGCCACGGCGCCGGCCCTGGCCGCCGAGGCCGCCGCCCAGACCCTGTCCCTGGCCGGCGAGGGCAGCGCCAGCGCTGTGCCGGACCAGGCCACCGTCACCAGCGGCGTCACCAGCGAGGGCAAGACCGCGCGCGAGGCCGTGGACGCCAACAGCAAGGCCATGGGCGCGCTGATCGACGCCTTCAAGAAGGCCGGCATCCAGCCCGCCGACCTGCAGACCAGCGGCTTCTCGGTGCAGCCGCGCTACACCAATTCCGGCGGCGGGCTGTCCTCGTCCGGCGGCTCGGACGAGCCGCCGCGGATCGACGGCTACGAGGTGCGCAACCAGGTGTCGGTCCGGATCCGCGACCTGACCAAGCTGGGCGCGATCCTGGACACCGCGGTCGAGGCCGGATCGAACCAGATCGACGGCGTCAACTTCGGCCTGGCCGACCCGACGCCGGTGCTGGACAAGGCGCGCGAGGCCGCGGTGGCGGACGCCAGGCGCAAGGCCGAGCTGATCGCCAAGGCCGCCGGCGTGAAACTGGGCCGCATCGTGACGATCGTCGAATCCGGGGCCGACCAGGGCCCACGCCCGATGATCGCCGCCTATGCCATGGAGAAGGCGGCCGCCGTGCCGATCCAGGCCGGCGAGAGCGAGTTCACCGCCCGCGTGACCGTGACCTGGGAGATCGCGCAGTAGGCGTCGAACCACACTCAAGATCGTCATGGCGAGCCCCGAAGGGGCGTGGCCATCCAGGGCCGCTCGCATCGGCCCCTGGTGGCCACGGCGCTGCGCGCCTCGCCATGACGAATTGAGCGTTGTCCTTCACTGCCCCTGGATGACGTGGATCGCCTCGTACACGCGGCGGACCTGGTCGGCATAGGGGCGGCCCGCCGCCAGGTTGTCCGGCCCGGCATTGTAGGCGGCGACGGCGGACCAGATGTCGTCGCCGCCGGTGGCGGCGCGCATCTCGCGCAGGATCTCGCCGCCGACCAGGAGGCAGACGCAGCGGTCGGCCAGCAGCGCGTCGCGGGTGACGCCGAGCGCGGCCAGGCGGGGATAATGGATCGAGTTGATCTGCATCATGCAGACATCCTCGCTGCCGTTGCTGTTCGACGCGTTCACCGCCTGCTGGCGCCAGCGCGTCTCAACATAGGACATGGCCAGGATCAGCTCGGTCGGCACCCCGGCCTGCAGGGCCGCGCGGGCCATGCAGTCGCCGGCCGAGGCCGGCCCCGGCAGCAGCGCCAGCGCCGCGACTGCCGCGGCGGCCACCCGTCCGTTCCATCGTCCCCCGTGAGCCATCGGACCCCGCCTGCTGCGCCGTCGGAAGGCCCCGAAGCCTATACCATCCGGCTTGCGGATCAATGACATCGCCTATACCGAAGGGATGCCGATGTGATCCGCCGACGGGGGAGGACCGATGGAGAAGGTGCGCAGCACGGTCGAGGACGGCATCGCCGTCGTCACCATCGCCAGCCCGCCGGTGAACGCGCTGGACGCCGGCGTCCGCGCCGGGCTGGCCGAGGCGGTGCGCCGCGCCGATGCCGACCCGGCGGTCCGCGCCATCGTCATCGCCGCCGAGGGCCGCACCTTCATCGCCGGCGCAGATATCGGCGAGTTCGGCAAGCCGCCCGTGCCGCCCTCCCTGCCTGACGTGATCGACGCCCTCGATTCGGTCGGCAAGCCGGTGGTCGCCGCGATCGGCGGCGCGGCCTTGGGCGGCGGGCTGGAGGTGGCGCTGGGCTGCCACGCCCGCATCGCCGGCCCGGCGGCCAAGCTGGGCCTGCCCGAGGTCAAGCTGGGGCTGATCCCCGGCGCCGGCGGCACCCAAAGGCTGCCGCGGCTGATCGGCGCCGCCCCGGCCTTCAGGCTGATGGCGGAGGGCAACCCGGTCCCGGCGGCCGAGGCGCTGGCGCTGGGCATCGTCGACGCGGTGGCCGAGGGCGACCTGCTGGCGGCCGCCAGGACCAAGGCGCTGGAGCTGGCCGGGGCCGACGCGAAGCGGCGGACCCGCGACCTGGACCGGCAGTTGCAGCCGGGCGGCCGCGAGGCCTTCGAGCAGGCGGCGGCCGAGGCGCTGAAGCGCAGCCCGGACCTGCCGAACATCGCCACCCTGGCCGAGTCGGTGCGCGCCACCTTCACCGAACCCTTCGAGGCCGGGCAGGCGCTGGAGCGCGCCCGCTTCACGGCCCTGGTCGCCGACGATCGGTCCAAGGCCCTGCGCTACGCCTTCTTCGCCGAGCGCGAGACCGCCCGCGTGCCGGGGCTGGCCAAGGACACGGCGCGCCGGCCGGTCGACCGGGCCGCGGTGATCGGCGCCGGCACCATGGGCGCCGGCATCGCCCTGTGCTTCGCCAATGCCGGCATCCCGGTGACGGTGATCGAGACCGGGGACGAGTTGCTGGCCCGCGGCCTGGACCGAATCGCCAAGACCTATGCCGCGTCGGTCCAGCGCGGCAGCCTGTCGGCGGAGGAGCGGGACCGGCGGATGGCGCTGGTGACCGGCAAGGTCGGGCTGGAGGCCGCTGCCGACGCCGATGTGGTGGTCGAAGCCGCCTTCGAGGACATGGATCTGAAGCGGCAGATCTTCGGCACGCTGGACCGCGTCGCCAGGCCCGGCGCGGTGCTGGCCACCAACACCTCCTATCTCGACGTGAATGAGATCGCCGCCGCCACGTCCCGGCCGGGCGACGTGCTGGGGTTGCATTTCTTCAGCCCGGCCAATGTCATGCGCCTTCTGGAAGTTGTGCGCGGCCGCGCGACGGCGCCGGAGGTGCTGGCGACGGCGCTGGATCTCGGCAAGCGGCTGGGCAAGGTGCCGGTGGTGGTCGGCGTCTGCCGCGGCTTCGTCGGCAACCGCATGCTGGCCCGCCGTACCCAGGAGGCCGAGCGCCTGCTGATCGAGGGCGCGCTGCCGCACGAGGTCGACGCCGCCCTGACCGGCTTCGGCTTCCGCATGGGCCCTTTTGCCGTGAGTGACCTGGCGGGGCTGGACATCGCCTGGCGCAACCGCAAGTCGCTGGGCCAGACGGCGCCGGTGGCCGACGCGCTGTGCGAGGCCGGGCGCCTGGGCCAGAAGGCGGGCCGCGGCTACTACCTCTATCCCGAGGGTGCCCGCAGCGGCGTGCGCGACCCGGAGGTGGAGGCGCTGCTGCAGCAGGTCTCCGCCCGGCTGGGCGTCACGCGCCGCCCGATCCCGGCCGAGGAGATCGTCGAGCGGCTGGTCCATCCGATGGTCAATGAGGGCGCCCGGATCCTGGAGGAGGGCATCGCCGCCCGTCCCGGCGACATCGACGTCATCTGGATCAACGGCTATGGCTGGCCGGCCTGGCGCGGCGGCCCGATGTACCACGCCGACCAGGTCGGGCTGAAGACCGTGGCGGCCCGGCTGGAGGCCTTCGCCGCCGCCCGCGGCGAACCGGCCCTGGCCCCGGCGCCGCTGCTGCGCCGCCTGGCCGAAGAGGGACGAGGGTTCGCCGGCTGGACCGCGCCGGCGCGTTGAGCGGGCGTTCCCGCAGGGATGGCTTCGGCGGCTTGGTCTTCTTGCCTTGACGGCGTTTTGAAAAGGTCTCGCAAGCGGGACCTTTCCAGAATTCGATCACCCGAACTGACCTGTGTTTTCCGCTCTCCCCCTACCCTTGCGGGAGGGGGAGTGTGGAAAGCAGAGGTCGAGTCGAACGGCAGACGGGCGGGGGCGGCCGGGGGCGGCCATCAAAGTCAGGGGCGCACCCCCGGCGTCTCGACCGGCAGGCCTTCGGCGCGCGAGCGCAGATAGAGCTCGAGCGCCGTGAATTCCGGCGCGCCCCAGGCGTAGGGCTCGGCCCGCACGCCGATCATGCAGTTGCGCATCCGCCGCTGCAGCGACCCGACCGACTGCCATTCGAGGCGATAGATCGGATAGCCGGTCGGATGGGCCTGCGGGATCATGCTGCCGCCCAGCTTCTGTCCCCAGCGCTCGTCATGGCAGGCGGCGCAGGACAGATCGAGCTGGCCGATCCGCCGTTCGAACAGGCGGCGTCCCTCCTCGACGAAAGGCGCGAGTTTCGGGTCCGTGACCGGCTCCACCGGCATCCCGCGCGACTGGTGGGCGACATAGGTCGTCAGCGCCAGCAGCTCCTGGCTTTCCGCGGCAAAAGGTTCGGCCCCCTGGCGCGACCGGCGGCACTGGTTGATCCGGCCCTGCAGGTCGATCGGCCGGCCGGTCGCAGCATCGAAGGCGGGGCTGCGGGCGGCGACGCCGCGCATGCTTTCGGCCGCGTCGCCATGGCAGCCGGAGCAGGAGACGCCGGCGGCCCCTGCGGGCTGCTGCCACAGCGCCTCGCCCTCCATCACCCACAGCATGCCGGGATTGGCGGTGTCGTCGCGCTGCAGCGCCTGCGTCTCCGGCGCCATGAAGTCGAAGCCCGAGCGACGGTCGGCCACCGGGGCCTGGCCGCCGACCGCGAGCGCTACGCCGAGCAGCAGCAGCGCCCGACACGACCGTGTCCGCATCAGGTGACGGTGATCTCGACCGCCGCCCGCTCGACCGTGCCGTCATCGGCGGTCCAGGCGAAGTCGATCGTCCCCGACTCCGTGGCCACGGTGGTGAAGGCGATGAAGGGGTTGGCGGACATGGCCGGGAACAGCTCGGCCGAGAACACCTCGACGCCGTTATAAAGGCAGGTGAAGCGGTGGATGATGTCGCGCGGGATCGGCTGGCCGTTCGGGCCGAGGCGATACCCCGTCTCCATCTTGTGCGCGATCATCGCCTTGATCTCGATGACCTCGCCGCGCCGTGCGGTCTTCGGGGCGTTGATCAGGGCGCGGGTCACGACAGGTCCTCAATGCAGGCGGCGAGCGTCACGATCACGTCGGCCTCGGCCGACCAGACGCTGCCGTCGCTCATCTCCGCCAGGGCGACGACGGTCTGCGAGGTGGCGAGGCGGACCCGGGTCGAGACGCTGGCGCGGCCCGAGCGCGGGCCGAGATGGAACACCGCCATGTCTCCTTGAGGGTTCTTCTCGTTGAACAGGCCGATGCGGCGGACGTGGTCGGCCTCGGTCATCGGGCTGTCCACCGCCACCGTGACGCCGACGGCATTGCCGTTCTCGACCAGGGGCGGGATGTCGAAGCGCACCCGGCCCGGATGAATCTCCGCCTCGCCGGCGAAGCCGCGGATCACCTCCTCCAGCGACGGCCGGGCCCGGGCCGGCGAGGGGACCAGCGCCAGGGCGAGGAGGCCCGCGCCGGCCGCCAGCACGCCGCGGCGGGGGAGCAAGAACTGCCCGGAGATTCCAACACCGTCATTGCGAGCGCAGCGAAGCAATCCAGGGGCCGCTCGCACCGGCCCCTGGATTGCTTCGTCGGCTTCGCCTCCTCGCAATGACGGTGTTGGGGGACGGGTGCTTCGCTGGACCTCGGCCATCCCTCACTCCCTCAACGTCGCGAGATAGGCGATCACGTCCTCGATCTCCGCCGCCGTCAGCACCGGCTTGCCCTGCCAGGCCGCGGCGACGCGGGCGAAGCCTTCGGTCCGGACATAGGACGGCATGATCGACTCCGGGACCAGACGCTTCATGTCGACCACCCTGAGGCGCAGTTGCCCTTCGTTCAGGCGCGCGCCGATGCCCTGCAGGTCCGGCGCCAGGGTACCCTGCTGGTGCGGCGGGGCGAAGGGGCCGGCATGGCAGAGCGAGCACAGGCTGCGCTGCCGGTCGGCCATCAGCGCCTGGCCGCGGGCCGGATCGCCGGGCCGCCCGGTCAGCGATCGCGGGATGGCGTCGCCTTCGACCGCGTAAGGCTCCGCGGCCGCCGGCGCCGCGGCGGCGAGCACGGCCAGGACCAGAGAGGCCACCCCTCTCATCCGAACACCGATCCGGTGATGGTCTGGAACCAGGCCTCGGCGTAGCGGGCCTCCAGCTCCCGGACCTCCGGCGGCGCGTCGAGCGGGCTGGTGCCGCCGGCGCCCTCGACCTCGCGCAGCAGCCCGTCTGCCGGCCGGTACACCCCGGCGACCGAGATGCCGTAGCCCGGCGCGACCAGGCTGTAGCAGGTGTTGACCAGCTTCTGCTCCCCCGGCGTTTCGCCGCGCAGCAGGCCGGCGACGGCGGCGGCGCAGACCTGGGCCTGGGCGTTGGCGGCGAAGGCGGATTTCGGCATGGCGCCGGCGATGGCGGCGTCGCCGATCACATGGATGCCGGGCTGCAGCCGCGATTCGAAGGTGACCGGATCGATCGGGCACCAACCGGTCTGGTCGGCGACGCCGGCGGCCCGGGCGATGGCGCCGGCCCGCTGCGGCGGGATGACGTTGGCGACGTCGGCGCGGTGGCTGCCGAATTCGGTGACCAGCGTCTTCGCCGCGACGTCGACCTCGGTCACCTTTCCGCCGGAGGACAGCGGCACCCATTCCAGGAGGCCCGGATACAGGGCGTCCCAGGCGACCTGGAACAGCCGCTGCTTGGAGAAGGCGTCCTTGGCGTCGAGCACGATCAGCTTCGAGCGCGGCTTGCGGGTCTTGAGGTAATGCGCGATCAGGCTGGCCCGCTCATAGGGCCCGGGCGGGCAGCGGAACGGGTTGGCCGGGGCGGCGATGGCGACCACGCCGCCATCCGGCATCGCCTCCAGCTGCCGGCGCAGCAGCAGCGTCTGGCCGCCCGCCTTCCAGGCATGCGGCATCGCCTCGGCGGCGGCCCGGTCGTAGCCGGGCAAGGCGTCGAAGCGCAGCTCGATGCCGGGCGCCAGGACCAGCCGGTCATAGGCGAGCTCCGACCCGTCGTCGAGCCGCACCCGCCGGTACCGGGCATCGATCGCGGTCGCGCTGCGGTGCACGACCTCGACGCCGTCGCGCCGCAGCCCGTCATAGCCGAAGCGCTGGGCGTCGAGGTCGCGCAGTCCCGCGATCACCTCGTTGCTGAAGGGGCAGGCAGTGAAGCGCTCTTCCGGCTCGACCAGCGTCACCGCCACGTCATGGCGGCGCAGGGCGCGGGCGCAGCCGGCGCCGCCGAAGCCGCCGCCGACCACGACCACCCGCGCCGTGCCCTGCCCCAGCACGGACGGCGCCCAGAGCACCGCCCCGCCGGCGGCCATGCCCCGGAGGATGGCCCTACGGCCGGGCCGCATGGTCCCGGTGAGTCCCGGCGGCGAGCCATTCCGCGATCGCACGCGTTTCGTCATCCGTGAAGCCCCTGGCGATCCGATCCATCACCGTCGCCGGCCGCTCGCCGCTGCGGAACGCCGCCATGGCCGCGGCGATCTCCGCGGCCGGGCGGCCCTCAAGGCTGGGCACCGGCCCCGACCCGCCCGGCGCGTGGCAGCCGGCGCAGGAGGCCGCGCCGGAGGGCTGCGCCGCGGCCGGAGCCGCGGCCAGCACCCACAGTGCGGCCAGGATCAGGCGCGTCGTCATGCGCTCTTCAGGTCGTGGTTCACCAGCGGCAGGGTGCGGATGCGCTTGCCGGTGGCGGCGAAGACCGCGTTCAGCACCGCCGGGGCCGCGACCGCGATGGTCGGTTCCCCGACCCCGCCCCAGAAGCCGCCGGACGGCATGATGATCGTCTCCACCGCCGGCATCTCGTCCATGCGCAGCACGGTGTAGGTGTCGAAGTTCTCCTGCTCCATGCGGCCGCCGTTCACGGTGCATTCGCCGTAGAGGCAGGCCGACAGCCCGTAGACGAAGGAACCTTCGACCTGCCGCTCGATCTGCGCCGGGTTGACGGCATGGCCGGGATCGGTCGCGGCGACGATGCGGTGGATGCGGAGGCGCCCGTCGGTGACCGAGACCTCCGCCGCGGCGGCGACATAGCTGCCGAAGCCCATGATCTGGGCCAGGCCGCGATGCCGGCCCTCCGGCGGCGGGCTGTCCCAGCCGATCCCCTGCGCCACCGCCTCCAGCACCGCGAGATGCTTCGGATGGTTCGCCATCAGCTTGCGGCGGAAGGCGAGCGGGTCCTGCCCTGCGGCATGGGCCAGCTCGTCGATGAAGCACTCCAGGTAGACGGCGTTCTGGTTCAGGTTGACGCCGCGCCAGAAGCCCGGCGGCACCGGCGGGTTGCGCATGGCGTGGTCGACCAGCAGGTTGGGGACGGTGTAGCCGATCACCCCTTCCGCCCCGCTGCCGACCAGGCCCTGGAACACCACCGGGTCCATGCCGTTCTGCATGCCCTCCGGCCGCACCGCCGCCAGGATCGACTGGCCGGAGATCCGCATGTGCAGCCCCACCAGGTTGCCGTCCGCATCGAGCGCCCCGGTCAGCTTGCACTGGGTGGTCGGGTGATAGGCGCCGTGCAGCATGTCTTCCTCGCGCGACCACAGCAGCTTCACCGGCGTGCCGGGAATCTGCCTGGCGATGCGCACCACCTGCCGCACATAGTCCTGGAAGTTGCCGCGCCGGCCGAAGCCGCCGCCGAGATGCATCTTGTACACCTCGCACTGCCGCACCGGCAGCTCCGCCGCCTCGGCCGCCGCCGCCAGGCTGGCCTCGCCGTTCTGGGTCGGCGTCCAGACCTCGCAGCGCTCCGGCGTCCACACCGCCGTCGCGTTCATCGGCTCCATGGTGGCGTGGTTCTGGAACGGGAAGGCATAGACCGCCGTCACCGTCTTCGCCGCGCCGGCGATCGCCTGGCGCGCGTCGCCCGCCTGGTTGCCGATGAAGGCATCGTCCGCATCGAGCCCGGCGGCCAGCATCTCGGCGATCGAGGCGCTGGAGACGCCGGTGTTCGGCCCCTCGTCCCAGACCACCGGCAGGGCGTCCAGCGCGGTCTTGGCCCGCCACCAGGTGTCGGCCACCACGGCGACCGCCGTGTCGTCGACCTGCACCACCTTGCGCACGCCGGGCATGCCGGCGACGGCGGCGGCGTCGAAGCTCTTCAGCTTGCCGCCGAACACCGGGCAGGCCTTGATCGCGGCGTTCAGCATGCCGGGCCGCACGATGTCGGCGCCGTAGACCTGCTTGCCGGTCAGCTTGTCCGCCGTATCCAGCCGCGGCAGCGGCTTGCCGGCGATGGTCCAGTCCTTCGGGTCCTTCAGCCGGACCTCGGCCGGCGGCGTCAACTGCGCGGCGGCGGCCGCCACCTTGCCGAAGGTGGTGCTGCGGCCGCTGCCGGCATGGGTGATCACGCCCTTGTCGACGGTGCACTCCGCCGGCGGCACCTGCCATTCCGCCGCCGCGGCCGCGACCAGCATCTCGCGCGCCGCCGCCCCGCCCTTGCGGACATAGTCCTGGGATTCGCGGATGCCGCGGCTGCCGCCGGTGGAGAAGTTGCCCCAGATCCGGTCGCGGGCGACGTTCTCGCCCGGGGTCGGGTATTCGGTGGTGACGCGGGACCAGTCGCAGCCCAGCTCCTCGGCCACCAGCTGGGCCAGGCCGGTCAGCGTGCCCTGGCCCATCTCGGAGCGGGCGATGCGGATCACCACGGTCTCGTCCGGCCGGATCACCACCCAGGCGTTGACCTCGGGCACCGCCTCGGCCGCCAGGGCCTCGCCGGCGAAGGGCACGCGGAAGCCCAGCGACAGCCCGCCGATCGCGGCGGCGCCGCTGACGATGAAGCCGCGGCGCGAAATGCTCTGCACGATCGTCATCGTCGCCTCCCTCAACCGCTCTGGACCGTGCCGCCGTCGGCGGCGGCCTGCTTGATCGCCGCACGCACCCGGTTATAGGTGCCGCAGCGGCAGATGTTGGTGATCTCCGCCGAGATGTCGTCGTCGGTCGGGCTCTTGTTCTGCTGCAGCAGGGCGGCCGCGGCCATGATCATGCCGGCCTGGCAGTAGCCGCATTGCGGCACGTCGAGGGCGAGCCAGGCCTTCTGCACCGGGTGCGACCCGTCGGGCGACAGCCCCTCGATGGTGGTGATCTGCTGCTCCGGCGCGATCGCGCTGACCGGCATCGAGCAGGAGCGGGTGGCGACGCCGTCGATATGCACGGTGCAGGCGCCGCATTGCGCGATGCCGCAGCCGTATTTGGTGCCGGTCAGGCCGATCTGCTCCCGCAGCACCCACAGGAGGGGCGTATCGGGCTCGACATCGACGCTGCGCTCGGTTCCGTTGATCCTGAGAGTGAAGGCCATGGCTGCCTCGCGGTTGAGCTGGGTGGGGCCGGAACGCCGTCACGCGGCTGGCGGGCACCGGCCGGACGCCGATGCCCGCTGCGCCTCAGCTCTGGCGCGCGTCGGACGCCGGGGCCGGCGCCGTCGTCGTGGTGGCCGGGGTGCTCTGCGCCCCGGCGGTGGTGTTGCGCTTGATGCAGCCGTCGCCCTGGGCCAGGGCGGTGCCGATGGTGGCCAGCAGGGCGAGGCCGGCCAGGACCGGAACAGGGATTCTGGTGAGCACGACACGTCTCCTGTGGTGGTTGCACGGGGGAAGCCTGGGCGCCGGCTGTCGCAGAACCTTGTCCGGCGGCCCCGGCCTTTGTCGCGAGCCGTCTCGAAACGGCCCGCTGACACGGTTTGATACAAATTCCCGGCTCAGCGGCCGGACAGGTAGGCGATGACGGCTTCGCGCTGCGCGGCGTCGGCGAGGCGGACCGTCATGCTGGTGCCGGGCACCGCCTTGCGCGGATCGGCCAGGAATCCGTCGAGCGACCGGGCGTCCCAGGTGATGCCGGAGTCCTGCAGGGCCTTGGAATAGCGGGCGCCCTCGACGCTGCCGGCCTTGCGGCCGATCACGCCGGCCAGGCTGGGGCCGGCCCGGTTCTGCCCGGGGTCGAGGCTGTGGCAGGAGGCGCAGCGCTGGCGGAAGGCGCGCTCGCCCGTCGCGGCATCCTGCGCGACGGCGGGCAAGGGGGCGCCGAGCAGCGCCGCGAAGGCCAGCAGCATGGCCGGACGGGCCGAAGTCATCACGAAACAAGTCTCCATCGGTCGGGGATCGGTCGGCGGTCAGGCATGGCCCCGCGGCCGCGGGGCCAGGATGAAGGGCGCGGTGCCCTGGACGGTGGACGCCCGGCAGTCCTGCGCGCCGGCGGTCAGGCCGATGCCGGGCAGGCCGGCCGAGAGATAGACCGGCTCGCCCACCGGCTCGCGGCCGATGATCGCGGCGACGCCCAGGATCGCCAGCAGCCCGCAGGCCGCCAGCCAGCTGGCCGCCACCTCGTCCCAGCTCAGGGCCAGCCGGTCGACCGGCGGGCTCCAGCCGGGCTCGATGCGCTCGGGATCGATCGCCGGGCCGGCCGCGAGAGCGGCGCCGGGCCCGGCAGGCCGGATCTGTGTCGCGTCATGCATGGGGGTCATCCCTTTCGCTGAGAGCGTGACCCGGAATTCGCCCCGGCGGCCGTCTGACGCGGCTTTCTGCGCTTCCGGTGTTCACGGACCTTCATGTCCGCTGCGCTCCGGTTCTCGAAAGCCACGCCAGCCGCCTCACCGGAACGAATTCCAGGCCACGCTCTAATGCTCACGCACCATGCCGGCCGCTTGTCGCAGAACTTTGCCCGGGGGCCGGCGGGTTTGTCGCGGAATGTCGCGGCCCGGACCGGGCCGGACAGTTTGATACGATCGGCTCAGGCGAGACTCGCGGCCCGGATCGCGACGCCTTCCGCCCGGCCGGGGATGTCGGCGCGGCCGGCGGCGGGGAACCAGGCCAGCCGGCCCTCCGCCGGGTCGTGCACGGCCACGGCCCGGAACAGCTCCTCCGAGACGATGATGTCGCTGCGGTGGGTCCGGGTCATCCGCTCCAGCCGGTGGGCGACATTCACCGTGTCGCCGAAGGCGCCGAGCTTGTCGTGCCCGGCGGCGCCGACCCGGCCGATCATCACCGGGCCGGCATGCAGGCCGACGCCAATGCGCAGCGGCAGGCCGTCGCGCCGCGCCAGGTTCCATGCCTCGATCTCCTCCAGCATGGCGAAGCCGCAGCGCAGGGCGGAACAGGCGGCGACCGGCGCCGGGCTGCACCACACCGCCATGATCCCGTCGCCGATCGGGTCGCCGATGGCGGCGCCGTGATCCGCCACCGCCTGCGCCATGCGTTGGTGGAAGCCGGACAGGAGGGCGAAGGTGCCCGCCGGCTCCAGCGTCTCGCACAGCCGGGTGAAGCCGACAATGTCGGCGAACAGCACCGCCGCGAAGGCGGAGCGCGGTGCCGCGGCCCGGTCGGGCCCGAGGCCGGCCGCGCGGAGCACCGGCATCCGCGCGCCGAGGCCGTCCCATCCGAATCCCAGCATTGCCCTCGACCATCGCTGTTGCGCTGACCGGGGCACTATGGCCGGCAAGTGTCGCAGGGATCTGTCGCCGGACCGGGTTTTCGGTCACCGACTGTCGCAAACCCAGGATCCGAGACAATCTGATACAATTTCCTGCGCGGGGTCTGGCGCCGTTTTCGGTATGTTCGGCCGTGGAGCGCAGCATGGAATCCGTACCGCACATCGCCGTCGTCGACGACCACCGGGACATCCGCGACCTCGTCGGCAAATACCTGTCCCAGCACGGCTACAGGGTCAGCGTCGCCGAAAGCGCGGCGGCGCTGCGCCGCCTGCTGGAGCGCAGCGCGCCCGACCTGATCGTGCTCGATGTCATGATGCCGGGCGAGGACGGGCTGTCGCTGTGCCGCTACCTGCGCGGCACCGGCGACGTGCCGGTGATCCTTCTGACCGCGATGGCGGAGGACACCGACCGCATCATCGGCCTCGAGATCGGCGCCGACGACTACGTCACCAAGCCGTTCAACCCGCGCGAGCTCTTGGCCCGCATCAAGGCCGTGCTGCGCCGGGTGAACAGCCTGCCGCCGCAGCGCGGCCGGCTGAAGGCCAAGGCGCTGCGCTTCGACCGCTGGCTGCTGGATGTCGGCCGGCGCGAGCTGGTCGGCAACGACGGGGTCGCGGTGCCGCTGAGCACCGCGGAGTTCCGGCTGCTGAACGCCTTCCTGGACCATGCCGGCCTGGTGCTCAGCCGCGACCAGCTCCTGGACCTGACCGTCGGCCGCGCCGCCGACAGCTTCGACCGCAGCATCGACAACCAGGTCAGCCGCCTGCGCAAGAAGATCGAGGCCGACCCCAAGACGCCGGCCCTGATCAAGACCCATTGGGGCGGCGGCTACAGCTTCGTGGCGGAGGTCGAGCCGGCATGAGGCGGTGGTGGACGCACAGCCTGGCGGCCCAGTTCATCGGGCTGATGCTGCTGGCCCTTGCCTTGTCGCAGGGCATCGGCTTCCTGATCTCCTGGGACGAGCGCGGCCAGGCGCTGAAGGCCGCGGCCAAGAGCGAGTTCTTCAGCCGCACCGCGTCGCTGGCCCGTCTCTTGGAGGCGACGCCGCCGGCGCTGCAGGACGACATCCTGAGCGCCAGCGGCACCACCTACAGCCGCTTCTGGGTGTCGGCCGACGGCCCGGGCGACGCCATGGCCTGGCGGCGCGAGGCCTGGACCCAGCTGGCCAAGCCGCTGCCGAACCTCACGCCCTGGGGGCCGAAAGCCCCGAAACACGACAAGGACAAGCCCCAGGATCGGCAGGAGACGGCGCAGATCCTCGGGATCGGCACGGCCACGGCGGCCGTCACCACGCCCTGGGCGGACGTGCCGGCCCATGCCTGGCCACTGTCGGGCCCGGCGAAGTTCCTGTATCTCGACGCGGCCTATGGCATGGGCCTGTCGGTGGAGCTGGGCAAC
This sequence comes from Inquilinus sp. Marseille-Q2685, assembly GCF_916619195.1. Taxonomy (NCBI): domain Bacteria; kingdom Pseudomonadati; phylum Pseudomonadota; class Alphaproteobacteria; order Rhodospirillales; family Rhodospirillaceae; genus Inquilinus; species Inquilinus sp. Marseille-Q2685. The sequence continues at coordinate 118,643 of NZ_CAKAKL010000002.1, read as the reverse complement.
GGCGCGTGGCTGAACAGCGCCTACGCCAAGCCGAACGGCAATTCGTTCTGGACCAACCAGTCTGTGGTGTCGGTCGCGGTCACGGCGATCGTGCTGTCGGTGTTCGGCATCGTCGTCGCCCGCGGCATCGCCCGGCCGATGCGGCGCCTGGCCGTCGCCGCCGAGGCGCTGGGCCGCGGCGAATCCGTGGCGCCGCTGCCTGAGGCCGGCCCCGACGACATCCGCAACACCGCCGAGGCCTTCAACCGGATGCAGGAGCGGCTGCAGCGCTTCGTCGAGGACCGCACCCGGATGCTGGCGGCGATCGGCCACGACCTGCGCACGCCGCTGACCTCGCTGCGCCTGCGCGCCGAGTTCGTCGCCGATGCGGAGGAGCGGGAGAAGATGCTGGCGACGATCGCCGAGGTCCAGAAGATGACCGAGGCGACGCTGGCCTTCGCCCGCGAGGAGGCGACGGCCGAGGGCACCCGGACGGTCGACCTGCCGGCGCTGGTCGAGAGCCTGTGCGACGACCTGGCCGAGCTGGGCCAGGACGTCACCTTCCGGGAGGGGCCGAAGATCAGCTACCGCTGCCGGCCCGATGCGCTGCGCCGCGCCATCCGCAACCTGGTGGAGAACGCGGTCCGCTACGGCGAGCGGGCCCGGGTCCACTTGGCGCGCACCGACGACGCCGTCGAGATCGTGATCGAGGATGACGGGCCGGGGATCCCGGACGGCGTCGGCGAGCAGGTGTTCGCCCCGTTCTTCCGGATCGAGAACTCCCGCAACCCGGAGACCGGCGGCGTCGGCCTCGGCCTGTCGATCGCCCGCACCATCGTGCGCCACCATGGCGGCGACATCGTCCTGGCCAACCAGGCGAAGGGGCTGCGCGCCACCATCAGCCTGCCGCGCGTGGATTAGGCCTGGAGCATGCTCAGGCGCGGGGTCATCGGTAGGTCTCCCTCAGGAAAGGGCTGGTGGAGCGGTCGTCCGCGATCGCCCAGAGGGTCAGCAGCGCCCCGAGGGCGGCCGGGAGCGTGACGGCCGGGAAGTCGCGGATCAGCACCGACGGCCCGCAGATGCCGACGGCGACCTCCCAGTAGTGGAACAGGGCATGGCCGCCGAGCCACAGGGTGGGGGCCGCCCAGGAGATCACGCGGTATCGCGGCTCCACGACGCCGAACAGGTAGGCGGCGCCGACGAACAGGAAGATCAGGCCGATGTCGCGGATGAAGTGCTGGTTGAACGGGCCGGTCGTGGTCACGCCGGGCACCGCGACGTACCAGGCCTCGGGCGAGACGAGCATGAAGACGCCGTTCGCCAGGGCCAAGATCCCCATGAGCACGGCCGCGCCGATGCAGAGAGGCTTCAGCATCGCTGGGTCCTTTCCTGCTGATGGTGCCGCCGGCTACTTCTTCGGCGGCGGGGGAACGTTGGCGAGCCACCAGTCGAAGCTGGTGGTGCCGAGGCGAGCGTCCGGGCCGGGCATCAGCGACCTGTCGTCCACCTGGACGCCGGAATAGGTCGCCGCCGGATCGGTGATCACCCGGCGCGGATCCTTGTCGAATTCGAGGACCCTGGCGACCAGCTCGTCAAGATGGAACGGGGCGGGCCCGGCCACCTCCCGCATCCCGTTCACCGGCGCGGCCAGCGCCGCCTCGGCGACCGCGGCCGCGACGTCCTGCGCCGCCATCGGCTGGAACAGCGTGTGCGGCAAGCGCACGGCGCCATCCGTCGTGGAGAGGTCCGCGATGCCGCGGATGAACTCGAAGAACTGGGTGGCGCGAAGCAGGGTGTAGGGGATCGGCGATGCCTTGATCAGGCTCTCCTGCGCCAGCTTGGCGCGGAAATAGCCGTTGTCCTGCAGCCGCTCGGTCCCGACCACCGAGAGCGCGACGTGATGCCGGACGCCGGCCTTCACCTCCGCCGTGACGATGGTCCGGCCGGCGGTCCGGAAGAACTCCATGGCCGGCCCGTCCTCGAAGGACGGCGAGTTGGCGACGTCGACGACGACGTCGGCGCCCGTCAGCGCCTCGTCCAGCCCCCGGCCGGTGACGGTGTCGACGCCCGTGGCCGGCGCGGCGGCGAGGGCCTGGTGGCCCTTCCGGCTCAGCATGGCGACGACCTTCGAACCGATCAGGCCGGTCCCGCCTATGACGACGATCTTCATGGTTCACCTCTCGAACGGGCCGGGCTCGGCACCAGGAAACGAGAGGAGGATCGTGGATTCCGGGCCCCCTCCACCATTGTGCCGACCGGTCATCCGGCACGCCGAAGGATGGGTCATCCTGTCCCTTGGCACAGGTCAGGCCCCGGCCGTCCCCTGCTGGCCCTGCCCCCTCGCGGGCTCGGCGGGAAGCCAGAGCCGGAAGCATGCGCCGCCCTCGGGGCGGTTCGAGGCGGCGATGCCGCCGCCATGCGCCGTCATGATCGACCGGCAGATGGCGAGGCCGAGGCCCATGCCTTCATCCCTGGTGGTGAAGAAGCCTTCGAAGATGCGGTCGAGATCTTCCTCCGGGATGCCGGGCCCGTCGTCCCGGACCGTGCAGACGACCTCGCCCGCGGGGCCGAGACCGGTGCCCAGCTCAATATGGCCGTCCTGGGCGCCGGCCTGGCCGATGGCCTGGACGCCGTTGACCAGCAGGTTGACGATCGCCTGCTGCAGTTGGACCCGGTCGCCGATCACGCGGGGCAGGCCGAGGCCGAGCTTCGTCGACAGCCGGATCGCGCGGCTTTCTATGTCGTGGCGAAGGAACGGCAGCGCCTCTTCGACCACCTCGTTCAGGTCCAGGGGGCGCCATTCCGGCGCGTGCCTGGCCGTCATGGCCCGGATCCGCTGGACGATCTCATTGGCATGGCGGGCGCTGGCGACGATGCGGGTCGTCAGCTGGGCCACCTTCGCCAGGTTCGGCTCGTCGCGCGAAAGCCAGCGCAGGCTGGTCTCCGCGTTGGTGAAGATGGCGGCGAGCGGCTGGTTCACCTCATGCGCGATCGAGGTGGCGAGCTCGCCCAGGGTCGAGATCCGGGCGGCGCGTGCGAAGTCGGCCTGGAGCTGGCGCAGCTGCGCCTCGGTGCGGAGCCGGTCGGTGACGTCGTCGAGGCTGACGACCGTGACGTCCCGCAGCTCCGGCGGCGCGGGATAGGTCACCGCGAACTGCACGTCGCGCAGCCGGCCGTCGAGCCTGCGGAGCTTGATCAGCTCGGCATGGCTGCGGCGGCCTTCGAAATGCGCGACCATGATCCGCCGGGGCGTGTCCGGGGACGCTTCGAACAGGTAGTCCACCGGTCCGAGGAGATCCGCTGCCCTGGCCGCCCCGAACAGCGCGGCCGCGCTGGGATTGATCTCGGTGACGCGCACGCTTCGCTTCGCCAGATCCAGCAGCTCCGGATGGCTATCCAGGTACGAGTCGAGGTCGTAGACGCCCTCGGCCTTCAGCCGCGCGAAGACCGGCACCATCGCCGTCGCGTCGATCCGCAGCAGCGGGTTGGGCATGTGGCGGATGAGGTTGCGGTACCGCTCCTCGCTGGCCCGCACCGCCCAGTAGGATCGAGGGTCGCGCACCGGGCCCGTCACCGTCACCCGCACGATGCCGGCGCCGTCCTCATGCAGGCGCGAGACCGTGACCACCGGATCGCGCAGCAGCAGGGAGCCGATCCCGCGCGTCCGCTTCGCGCCGGGAGACCGGTCGGTCGCGACCTCGGCGATCATCTCGGCCAAGTCGGCCCTGCTCTCGGGCGGCCAGAAATCGGCGATGGGCCGCCCGATCATCTCGTCGCGGCCGCCGAAGCCGCCCAGCAGGTGCACGCCCCGCTCATCGAGATCCACGACGAGGGCGCGCCCCAGCACGCCCCCGACCCAATCCGCCCGGCACAGCTCGCCACCGGCCATCCGGGACGTCATGAACCGACGGACGCCTGCCGTGTCGAGCGTCCAGAGCGCCGCCGCCAGGCGCGGGGCATCCGCGAAGGCCTCCGCGTCAGGGTCATCGTCGAAAGGGAGCGTCTCGTCCATGTGAACCACCGGGGGCTTGTCTCCCGCGCCCTGATCACCGGGCCCGCCGCCCTGGCCCAAGGCCACCGCCCTGAGGTGATCGAGAAGCACGCCGTCATCATCGACGATTGCGATCACGGGCACCTTGGACAAGCGGCCCTCGTTGAGGCGGCTGGACCACCATGTCGCGCCATCCGCAATCTCTGCGTAACTATCCCGTGGTTTAGGTGGGTTCTTCCTCACGACGCGGATTGTCACCGCCGTTACTTTGGGGGACCGCCCTCATTGCAATACATGGATTTCCATGATGTGCGGCCGGATCCCGGCGGGAGTAGGGTGTGGTGAGATTTCCGCCAACCCCGATATCGAGGGCAGGTGCTATAGGACGCGCTGATCCCAGGCTTCCTTGTTGCAGGAGCAGCCGATGATGCGTGTCTGGTCGCACCGTCCCCAATTCCTGCACCTGGGACTGTTTGTTGCGGCCTATATACTGGCCGCCGGATTCGCCCAGTCGCTGGCCATCGTCCCCGGGACGGGCATCTCCATCTGGCCGCCGGGCGGGCTGTTCATCGCCACGCTCATGCTCTCCTCCGGCCACAGCTGGCCGTGGTGGGTGCTGGCGGGCTGCCTGGCCGAGCTGTTCGCCAATATCGTGTGGTTCCACAGCCCGCTGCCGGCGGCCCTGCTGATCTATGCCGGCAACGCCCTCGAAGCGGCGGCCGGCGCATGGATGGTGAACCGGGCCTGCGGGCGGCCGGTCCGGCTGGAAACCCTGCGCGAGGTCCTCGCGCTGATCGTGCTGGGCGCCGGGCTGGCGCCGGTCATCAGCGCGACAGTGGGGAGCGCGACACTGGCGTGGTTCGGCATCCAGTCGCAATCCTTCGCGGCGGCCTGGCCGCTCTGGTGGATCGGGGACGCCACCGGGATCCTGATCGTGGCGCCGCTGGCGCTGGTCGTGTTCGAGAGCTGGCGCAGCAAGGCCCGGATCTCGGCCGCGCAGTGGGCGGAAGCCTGCGTCCTGGGGCTGATCTTCCTGGGTGTCGCCGTGCTGTCCCTGAGCGGCTATCTGGCCTTCGCCTACATCATCATGCCGCCCCTGCTCTGGGCCGCCGTGCGCTTCGAGTTCAAAGGCGCCGTCGTCACCCTGATGCTCCTGGCCCTGATCACGGCGGGCTTCACGATATCCGGCGCCAGCCAGTTCGCCGGCGATCCCGAGTCCCAGAGGCACAAGCAGGTCATGCTGCAGCTGTTCCTGGCGATCTCGGCATTGTCGGCCCTCATCGTGGCCGCGATATCCCGGCAGCACCAGCTGGCGGTGCTCGGGCTGCGCCGGAGCGTGGACGCCCTGCGCGACCGGGAGCGGGAGCTGTCGCAGCTCGTGGACATGGTGCCGAGCCATGCCTGGCGGCTGACGCCCGACGGCGAGCCGACCTTCTTCAACAAGCGCATGGTCGATTTCCTCGGCCTGGACGTGCCGGACACGGACCGGCCGGGAATGACCCGGCTGGCCGCGATGATCGAGGCCTCCGTCCATCCGGACGACGCGGCGGCGTTCGGGGATGCGCTCCGCCGCTGCCTCGCCACCGGCGAGGTCTTCGCCATGCGATACCGCCTGCGCCGCCACGACGGCGTCCACCGCTGGATGTCGAGCCGCGCCGAGCCGCTGCGGGACCAGGACGGGCGCATCGTCCAATGGTACGGCCTGTGCCACGACATCGACGACCAGGTGAAGGCCGAGGAGGCGGTGCGGCGCAGCGAGCGGCAGCTGCAGGAGATGATCGACGCGGTGCCGGTCCGCATCTGGAGCGTGGCGCCGACGGGCGGACCGCTCTACTTCAACAAGCGGTACCAGGACCATCTCCGCTCCGTCATCGCGGACCCCGAAGCCCTCGAGGAGCCGCGCATCGAGACGATGCTGCAGGAGCTGATCCATCCCGAAGACGCCCCCGCGGTGCAGCGCACGTTGTGGGGCTGCTTCGAAACCGGCAGCGGCACCGCGATGCGGTTCCGCTGGCGCGAGAAGGACGGCGCCTATCGCTGGGCGGAGTGCCGGGTGGAGCCGCGGCGCGATGAAACCGGAAACGTCGCGCAATGGTACGGCGTTTCCCTGGACATCGACGACGAGGTGCGCGCGCAGGAGGCGCTGCGCGACCGGGAGCGCGAGCTCTCCCAGCTCGTGGACATGGTCCCCGTCCAGATCAGGCGCCTGACGCCGGAAGGCGAGCCGATCTTCTTCAACAAGCGCCTGCTGGATTTCTTCGGCCTGAGCGACCTGGCGCAGCTGGACAAGCCGGAGATGAGCCGGCTGGCAGCAGCGATACGGGGTCTCGTCCATCCCGAGGATGCGACCCGCCTGCTGGACACGGTCCGCCGCGCCCTCGTCACCGGCGATCCCTTCTCCATGAAGTATCGCATGCGCCGCTGGGACGGCGTGTACCGCTGGGTCGACAGCCGTGCGGAACCGCTGCGGGACCAGGGAGGAGCGATCGCGCAATGGTACGTGATCTCCCTCGACATCGACGACGAGGTGCATGCGCAGGAGGCGTTGCGCACCCGGGAGCGGGAGTTCTCGCAGCTCGTCCACATGGTTCCGAGCCTGCTCTGGCGGCTGAACCCGGAGGGAGAGCCGGTCTTCTTCAGCAAACGCATGGTCGAGTTCCTGGGCCTGGACGTCGGGGATTACGACAGGCCCGGGATGAGCGGGCTGGCGGCCGCCATCGCGGCGTTCGTCCATCCCGATGATGCCGCCCGGCTGAGGGAGGCGCTCGACCGCTCCATCGCCACCGGCGAGACCTTCTCCCTGACCTATCGCCTGCGCCGCGCGGACGGGGTCTATCGCTGGATGTCGGGCCGCGCCGAGCCGCTGCGGGACGAGAGCGGACGCATCCTCCAGTGGTACGGCCTGTCGCACGACATCGACGACCAGCTGCGCGTCGAGGAGGCGCTGCGGACCAGCACGCAGCAGCTGCAGCAGATGATCGACGCCGTGCCCGTCAACATCCTGAGCTTCGGCCCCACGGGCAAGATCACCTCCGCCAGCAGACGCTATCTCGAGCAGGTCGGCGCGCCGCCGGAGCACATCGAGGACTTCGAGGCGCTGGCCCGGCACCTGGCCCACCCCGACGACCTTCCGAGAATGCTCGAGAGGGCCTTGGACGGCTTTGCGACCGGACGGCCTTTCGTGAACCGGTTCCGCCGCCTCGACAAGCGCGGCCTCTATCCCTGGATCGAGGCGCGCGCGCAGCCGCTGCGCGATGCGGACGGCACGATCGTGCAATGGTATATCGCGTCCATCGAGATCGACGACGAGCTGCGCGCGCAGGAGGAGCTGCGCCTCGCCCGGGAGACCCTCGCGCGCGCCAGCCAGGCGGCCAGCCTCGCCGAGCTCTCCGCCTCCATCGCGCATGAGGTCAACCAGCCGCTGGCGGCCGTCGTGGCGAACTCGCATGCCTGCCAGCGCTGGCTCACGGCGGATCCGCCGAATCTCGAGCGCGCGCAAAGGACGGTGGAGCGCATCATCCGCGACGCCAACGGCGCCGCCGACGTCGTGAGCCGCATCCGCGCCCTGTTCAAGCAAACGGTCGAGACGAGGCATGCCACGGCGCTGGGCAGCGTCGTCGCGGAGGCGCGCGACCTGATGGCCGGGGAGGCGGCGCGGCGCCACATCCGCCTGGATGTCGAGGTCGACGGGGAACTGCCCCCCGTGGCGCTCGACCGCGTCCAGATCCAGCAGGTCCTGATCAACCTGATCCGCAACGGCCTGGAGGCGATGGACGCCGTTGCCGATGGCGGGGTTCTGCGGCTGCATGCGCACCGGACCGGGACCGCGGTTCAGATCGAGATCAGCGACCGCGGCCGGGGCGTCGAGTTTCCAGAGAGGATATTCGAGCCGTTCTTCACGACCAAGGAACACGGGATGGGCATGGGGCTCGCGATCTGCCGCTCGATCGTGGAGTCGCATGGCGGGCGGCTCTGGGCGGAGAAGAACGAGCCGCATGGATCGACCTTCATCTTCACATTGCCTGTCGAAGCGAAAGCGATGTCATGACGACGGACGACCATATCGTCTTCATCGTGGATGACGACGCGCGCATCCGGGAAGCGCTCGGCGAGCTGCTGGAGTCGCACGGCATGCGCGCGATCGCGTTCGGATCGGCCGGCGACTATGTCGGCGCGCCCAAGCCGGACGCCCCTGCCTGCCTGATCCTCGATGTCGAGCTGCCGGACATCAACGGCCTCGATCTGCAGGGGCAGATCGCGGAGGGCGATCATCCGCCGATCGTCTTCATCACCGGCCATGGCGACATCCCGTCCTCGGTGCGCGCGATCAAGCACGGTGCCGTGGACTTCCTGACCAAGCCCTTCAGCGATGCGGACCTGATGGCCGCCATCCACGCGGCGATCGCCCAGGACCGGACCAACCGATCGGAGCGCGCCGAGCTGCGCGCGCTGAGACAGCGCTATCTCGACCTGACGCCGCGCGAGCGCGAGGTGCTGCCGCTGGTCGTGAGCGGCCTCCTCAACAAGCAGGCCGCCGCCGAGCTCGGGATCAGCGAGGTCACGCTGCAGATCCACAGAAGGAACGTCATGCAGAAAATGGCCGCGGCATCGCTTGCCGATCTCGTGCGCATCGCGGAACGACTGGAAATTCCGATCACCCATTCGCGGCGACCGGGAGGGATCGAGTGAGCAAGCGAAGAAGACCCGTCGTGGCGATCGTCGACGACGATCCGAGGCTGCTCGAATCGGTGGAGGAGCTGCTGGAATCCGCGGGCTATGCGGCCCGCGGATTCCCGTCGGCGGAATCGCTGCTCATCGGCGGATTGGCCGAGCTGGACCTGCTCATCACCGACATCGGGATGCCGGGCCTGGACGGCTTCGAGCTTCGCGACCTGGTGAGGAGGGTGCGCCCGGAGCTGCCGGTGTTCCTGGTCACCGGCCGCCACGAGATCGCGGACCAGGACCGGGCCCAGAGCATCAGCGGGTTCTTCCGCAAGCCCTTCGATGCGGATGTCCTGCTCACGGCCATCGGAGACGCCTTGAACGATCGAGAACATGGAGGGTGAACATGAGAGTTGACCAGCCGCTTCCACGAGGTTCGGTGCCGTCGTCATCGCAGCGCGGGAGCGAGGCGGAGCAGCCGCTCGTCATCATCGTCGACGACGATGCCCGCGTCCGGGAGGCGCTGTCCGAGCTGATCCTGTCGGCGGGTCTCCGGCCGGCCTGCTTCGCCTCGACCCAGGACTTGCTCGACGCCGACGTCCTGGCGGGCCCCGGCTGCCTGATCCTCGACGTGCGCCTGCCGGGAACGAGCGGCCTCGCCCTGCAGCATCATCTGGCCCAGAGCGGCAACCCGAAGCCGATCATCTTCCTGACCGGGCATGGCGACATCCCCATGACCGTCCAGGCGATGAAGGCGGGCGCCGTGGACTTCCTCACCAAGCCCGTGCGGGACCAGACGCTGCTGGACGCCGTGAACGCGGCCGTGGCGATGGATGCCGAGCGGCGGGCGAAAGCCGCGGTCGTCACGCGCAATGTCGGACGCCTCGAGACGCTGACATCGCGCGAACGCGAGGTCCTGCAGGGCGTGGCCCGCGGACGCTTCAACAAGCAGATCGCCTTCGATCTCGGCATCAGCGAGGTGACGGTCAAGCTGCATCGCAGCAACGTCATGCGCAAGATGGGCGCCGCGTCGCTCGGCGAGCTGATCCGGGCATGGGAAACGCTGCCCGCGCCGATGCGCGAGACCGGCGAAGCCCGGACCGGGGCCCGCCCGACCTGAATCAAGCCCGTCGACGGAGACGGTGATGGCGCGTCGCCGACGGACCCGGCGTTTCGTGCCTAGGCCGGCTCGCCGTCGCGCAGGTCGGCGGGAAGGGCCTCCCACGCCCGGATCAGCTCGCCGACCGAGGTCGCGTGCATCTTCTTCATCACATTGCTGCGATGCAGCTTGACCGTCACCTCGCTGATGCCGAGGTCGTAGGCGATCTGCTTGTTGAAGCGCCCCAGCGCCACGGCGCGCAGCACCTGGCGCTCGCGGCGGGTCAGGCTCCTGTAATGGTCGACATGCAGCCGGGCGATCCGGGCCTGGGCCCGCTGGGCGACGTCACGCTCGATGCCGGCCGAGACGGCGTCCAGCAAGGTCTGGTCGCGGACCGGCTTGGTCAGGAAATCGATGGCGCCGGCCTTCATGGCCTGGACCGTCATCGGAATGTCGCCATGACCGGTCAGGAACACGATCGGCTTGTTCCTGCCGGTGGAGGCGAGCTGCTGCTGCAGGTCGAGGCCGCTGGTCCCGGGCAGGCGCACGTCGAGGACCATGCATCCCGAGCGGTCCGGCAGCGCCGCCTCCAGCAGCTCGCGCGCCGAGGCGAAGCCGGCGGCATCGAGGCCCACCGACAGCATCAGTTCCTGGAGCGCGGACCGGACGGCCTCGTCGTCATCGACGATCAGCACCAGGGGGCGCTCCGTTGCGGCAACCGTTTTCATGGGCGAATCCGGTTCTATGAGGCGGTTGAGGCAGCGCCGGATCTGCGGCCGCGGCCGCCGACCCGACGGTCGATCCATTCCTGCAGCTCGCCGGCGAATTCCGACGGCGCCTTGCGGTAGACGGCCGTCGCGATATCGGCCAGGGACTGTGCGGCCAGAGAATCCCGCATCGCCTTCTCCGCCCGCAGCATCACGGCGTGGATCGAGCAGGTGCCGGCCAATGCCCAGCCGGGCGGGCTGGCCCCGAACACGGCGCAGCGGCCGCGGATCTCCTGGCAGTCGAACAGCGGCTTGCGCCCCTCGACCGCATCCACCACCGCGAGGACGCTGATGTCCCCCGGCGCCTTCGCGAGCGCGTAGCCGCCGCGCACGCCCTCCGTGGCCCGGACGATCCCCGCCTTCTCCAGCTTGGCGAAGATCTTGGCGAGGAAGGTCGGCGACAGGCCCTGGAGGTCGGCGAGGTCCCGGCTGCTCAGCGGGGTGTCCGCCTTGTCGATCAGCCAGAGCAGGCAGTGCAAGGCGTATTCGACGCCGGCCGTCACGTGAGCCATAACTCGGACTCTAACCGTCCGAGTAGCGAGCCGCAACGGCAAACACGGACAGATCCTGTCTTAGTTCAATTCGACATAGGTCGCTTCAGCCGGCCGGTCGCTTGCGGAAGACGGTGTGGATGGCCCCCAGGAAGAAGTGCGGGCTGCGGCCATGCGCCGGCCCCTCGCCGGCATGCGCCTGGGCCTTCCCGGCCCGCGCGGACAGGCTGAGGGCGAGATCCTCCGCCAGGGCCGGACGGTTCTCGATCAGCGGCCCGAAGGCGGCCTGGTCGATCTCGTAGACGGTCACGCGGGTGAAGGCCTCCAGCGTGCAGGCCTCGCCCATGCCGGCCAAGAGCCCGGTCTCGCCGAAGAAGTCGCCGGGCGCGAGCCGGCCGGCCTCCCTGCCGTCGCGGCGCATGACCACGACGCCGGCGCGGATGATCATCAGCGAGGACAGCGAGTCTCCCTCGCGGACGATCACGTCGCCCTTGCGATAGTCCCGCGGGACGGCCGTGCCGGCGAGCGCCCGCCTCTCCTCGCGCGTCAGCGCGGCGAAGATCGGCATCGCCTCCACCAGCTCCGCCGGCGAGACCTGCGGCGGGCGCGCCGTCTCCTCCGCCGGCAGGTCCCGGGGGGCGATCCCGACGCCCGGCGGCAGCGCCAGCAGCAGCCCGGCCGCCTTGCAATGGCGGTAGACGAGGTCGAGGACCTCGTTCCGGGCCTGCGTCCGCTGCGCCGGACTGGCGACCCGGAAGCTCAGCTCGATCTCCAGCGCCGCCGCGTCCAGCCCCTTCAGCGCGACCACCGGCGGCGGCTCCTTCATCACGGTCTCCGAGCTGAGGAGCGCCGATTGCATGACGTCGGCGATGACCGCCGGCATCCGCGTCGGGGCGAGGCGCATGACGAGCGAGACCGAATGCGATTCGTCGGGGCGGCTGACATTGGTCAGGCCGAGCCCGGCCAGGACGCTGTTCGGCAGCACGACGACGTTGTTCGAGCCGGTCAGCAGATGGGTCGAACGCCAGGTGCTCTCGACCACCCGCCCTTCGGTGCCGTCGCTGAGCACGATCCAGTCGCCGATCGCGAAGGGCCGGCCCAGCGTCATGGCGATGCCCGAGAAGACGTCGCCCAGCGTGTTCTGCAGGGCGAGGCCCAGGATGATGGCGATGACGCCCGAGGTGGCGACCAGCGTGCCGACCGGAATGCCGAAGACGAAGGCCAGGATCGACAGGCCCACGCCGAGATAGACGGTGCCGACGACGAGGTCCTGCAGCAGCCGCGCCTCGCGCGGATGCCGGTCGAGGACGAGAGTGATCCGCACGAAGCCGATGACCGCCCAGGCCAGGTGCACCCACCACAGGAGCCGGGCGGAGACGACGAGCAGGGTGCCGTCCTCCGCCGTCCGGTGCCCTTCGACGATGAAGGGGGAGGCGCCGCTGCGCAGGAGGATCGCGGTCATCGCCGCGAAGAAGCCGATCTGCACCACCAGCCGGGTGTTCGATCGCCGCCGCGGGATCAGATGCCACACCAGGATCCCGGCGAGCCCGACCAGATCGAGATGCGCGAGCGGGGACGCCCAAAGCGCCGAGGCGGACATCAGATCCATCTGCCGCATGCCCTGTTCCGACGCCCGCGTCGCCCGCGAGCCTCGGGAAAGCCTATCGCGCGGCCGCCGCCCGGGGCGATCCGCCCGAGAGGGAGGTCGGCCGATACCGCGGCATAGGTCGACCAGGCCCCGAGGGCGATGGACCGCCGGCCGCCGTGGGACGACGTCGGCATCAAGGCGCGCGCAGCTTGCATCCAGCTGCTTCCCCGCTTCGTGAAGCGAGGCCGGGGAAGCAGAAAACGCCCTTACGGGCGCCTGCCAAGTCTCTGATCGTCCTGGAAGAAAATGGAGCGGGCGAAGGGATTCGAACCCTCGACCCCAACCTTGGCAACGGGTCCAGGCCGTTTTCGCCGCTCCCTGTCTTTATACGCCAGAGCGCGAAAAACCACTACGAATCAGTCGGTTACATTGACAGGCGGGCCGCCGGCGGTACGCTAGAAAAACCGCTGATTTCCGTTCAACTGCTTCCCCCCTGCTTCCCCGCCCATGCTGCACCTGCGTGGGGAAGCAAATCAGGCTTCGCGCAGCCTCCTCCCCTCACCCATCGGACTGATTTCAAACGCGAAATCCGGATGAAGGGCGAGCTGAGATGCCGAAATTGACCAAGCGAATCGTCGATGCACTGCAACATGACCCTCGGCGCGACGTGTTCCTCTGGGACACCGAACTGAGAGGCTTCGGTGTCCGGGCGAAGCCGTCCGGCACCAAGACGTTTCTGATCCAGTACCGCAACGCGGAGCGCCGCACGCGCCGATTCGTCATCGGCCAGTACGGTGTGCTCACCGTCGAACTCGCCCGTGACCTGGCGAAGAAGAAACTCGCCACCGTGATCGACGGCGGCGATCCATCCGCCGAGCGGCGTGCCGCCCGCGAAGGGATGACGGTGGCAGAGATCTGCGACTGGTACCTCGTAGAGGCCGAATCGGGCCGGCTCCTCGGCCGGAACAGACGGCCGATCAAAGCCTCCTCGGTCTCTGGGGATCGGAGTCGCATCGAACAGCACATCAAGCCGCTGATCGGGACGCGGGTCGTCAGCCATCTCCGACTCGCCGACATCGAACGGCTGCAGGCAGAGATTGCGGCCGGCAAGACCGCTCGCTCACGACGGCCGGGACGCGGAGGCCAGACGGCAGGCGGCGCCGGCGCCGCGGCACGCGCGATCAGCACGCTCAGAAGCCTGCTCAATCACGCGCGCCGACTCGGGCTGATCGAACAGAGCCCGGCCAATGGCGTGCGGGTGATCGCCTCCACGAAGCTCAAACGGCGCCTCAGCGCCGGAGAGGTCCGGCACCTCGGAAAGGTGATGCTGCAGATGGAGCGCGAGGGCGAGCACCCGACGGGCCTGGCTGCGATTCGAGCCCTGTTGCTGACCGGCTTCCGGCGGATGGAGGTGCTCGGCATGCGCAAGGCGTGGATCGAGCAGGAGGGCAACTGCGTCGCCTTCCCCGACACGAAGTCGGGGCCGCAACTGCGGGCCGCCGGAGACGCCGCAATGGCCTGCCTCATCGAACAGGCCGGCCGTAGCAACTCGGAGTTTGTGTTTCCGGCCGACTGGGGCGACGGCCACTTTGTCGGCCTCGTCCGGGTGCTCGATCGGGTCTGCGGGAGGGCTGGGCTGACCGACGTCACGCCCCATACCCTGCGGCACACCTTTGCGAGCATCGCGGCCTCCCTGGGCTTCAGCGAGCTGACGATCTCGGGGCTTCTGGGGCATGCGCCGCGCGGCGTCACCCAACGGTATGTGCATCTCGACACGGCGCTCGTGATCGCGGCCGATCAGGTTTCCGCGGAGATCGCGCGGCTCCTCGGCGGTGGACAGGTTCTGTCGGTGCAGGAAGCCAAGATCCTTCGCGCGAAGACGCTGCTTTCGGTTCCTTTGTAGAAGGTGCGAGGCGAGGAGGGTTGCGACTGCCGTCGTGCCCTCCTTGTTGCGCTCTCGTCTGCCCATTCAAGCGGAACATCTCTAACGGCATCCGACGCTGTGCCAGGGAAATTGTAAGCTTTGTGCGACATATTCAGCCAATCGGCAGTGCGAAGATGACAATGGTTGCTCCCCCACAGTCCTCCTGCTGCCGTGCGCACGCGTTGCGCAAGCTCTGGGCGGACATCTACTCCGCGGGAGGGTTGTCGCCTTATCGCCAAGCCCTCTCGCCCAGGAGCGGGAACGTGCCTAGCCAAGCCTGCTAGGAACGACTCCTTGACTAACAGCCACAGCTAGTAAAGACTTCGTTACTACTCGGACCGACAGGGAACGTCATCGTGCCTTGCCCATAGCCGTCGGAACGATGTCGTTCCTGAGTTGAGCCGCCGAGAGATGCCGAAACGCGCCACGGGCCGATACGAAAGCGTTGCCGCCGGCGGGGAGGCGGTCGACGCCTTTATTCCCTTCGACCTGCCGCCCACCCGGCCGGCGCTTGCCATCAACGGTACGCTGGAGCGTCGCCTCCGAGAAGCCGAGCAGGCGCTGCTTCGGCTCGACCTGGCCGGCGAGATGGTGCCTTCGCTCGACTGGTTCATCTACGCCTTCGTGCGCAAGGAGGCGGTGATCTCGTCGCAGATCGAGGGCACACAGGCTTCGCTGGTCGACCTCCTCGCCTTCGAGGCCGAAGAGCAGCCCGCCCCCAATGCCGATATCGAGGAGGTCACGAACTATCTCGACGCGCTCGCCTACGCGCGCGGCCAGCTCGCGTCCGAGCGCGGCCTGCCATTGTCCATGCGGCTCTTGAACGAAGCGCACAAGCGGCTGATGCGCGGCGTCCGCGGCTCCAACAAGCAACCCGGAGAGGTGCGCCGCAGCCAGAACTGGATCGGCGGCAGCCGACCGGGGAATGCGATCTATGTTCCGCCGCCACCGGACAAGCTCCCTGGGCTCCTCAGCCAACTCGAGAAATACATCCACGCGGATGATCCGTTGCCGAAGCTGGTGCAGGCGGGCCTCCTGCATGTGCAGTTCGAAACCATTCACCCCTATCTCGACGGCAACGGGCGGATCGGACGGCTCCTGATCGCGCTGCTGCTGGAGCAGTGGGAGCTCCTGAAGGCTCCCCTGCTCTATCTCAGCCTGTTCTTCAAGCGTCACCGTGAGGAATACTACCGGCGGCTCAATCTCGTCCGGTTGGAGGGGGATTGGGAGGGCTGGACCGACTTCTTCCTCGACGGGGTTGCCACGATCGCCGACGAGGCTGTCGCCTCGGCGCGCGAGTTGTTCAACCTCGTCAGCGCGGACCGGGCGCGGCTGCTCGGCGCCGAGTCCGCTTCCGTCTCGGCCCTACGGCTGTTCGAACAGCTTCCCCGTCATCCGATCGTGACGGTCGCCTCCGCCATGAAACTGATCGAGGCGAGCAAACCGACCGCGACCCGCGCGATCGAAGCGCTGGCCGAGGTGGGAATGCTTGTGGAGACCACGGGAAAGAAGCGCGACCGCAGCTTTGCCTACCGGGCCTATATGGAGCGTCTGCGGACCGGAACGGATTTGGACAGCCGCGGCTGAAGAGGGCAGCATGGATGGCGATCGGACTGGCGGCAGGCCCAACCCATTGTCTTCGCAGGTTCAAATCAGGGACCCGCAACCGCGGTTGTTATTACTTCAGGTCGGGGCGCCGGCCGACGACCTGCCGCGAAGTCGAGGATGGCCATCAACTCGCCGCTTAGGCGGGCCTTGACCGCTCCCCTGCCCTCTCCCGGCGTCAGGACCACCTGCCCCACCAGCGACCGGATCGCCTCCGCCGCCTCGTCCCGGGTCTCCGGATGCGCCAGCGTCTCGGTGAGTTCCCGCACCTTCCGCCGGTAGATCTCGGCCACATTCGGATGCACGTCCGGGATGTCGGCCGGCGCCTCGTTGAGCCGGGCCTCGATCTCGGCCTTCTGCCGCTCCAGCTCGTCCATCCGTGCCTTCATCGACGTCTGGTACATGCCGTCCTCGATCGCCTGCATGATGCCGCGGATGCCGCGCTCGATCCGGACCAGTGCAGCGCGGTCGGCCTCCTCCCGCGCCCTCCGCTCATGGTTCTGGTGGTTGAACCGCTCGACGCAGGACCGCACCGCCTCCGCCACCGCTTCGGGCGAGACCAGCGTCTCGGTGAGCCCGGCCAGCACGCGCTGCTCAATCTTCTCTCGTGTGATCGTCCGGGAGTTGTCGCAGCGCCCACGCCGGAAGTGCGCGAGGCAACCATAGCGGCCCGCGGCCATGATGCCGTACTTGCCGCCGCAGCAACCGCAGATGAGCAGGCCCGACAGCAGGAAGGCCGGACGGCGCAGGCTGTGCATCGTCTTCGCCCGCGCCTTGCGCACCGCGATCGTGGTCGCCTCGAACTGCTTCGCCAGGACTGCCTGCCGCGCCTTCACCGCCTGCCAGAGCTCATCATCGACGATACGCAGGGCCGGCACTTCGGTGCGGATCCACTTCGCCTCCGGGTTCGGCCGCGACACCCGCCGGCCGGTGGTCGGGTCCTTGACGAAGTGAAGCCGATTCCAGACCAGCACCCCCGCATAGAGCTCGTTGTTGAGGATGCCGGTTCCGCGGGAGACATGGCCCCGGATGGTGGTGTCGGCCCACTCCCGGCCGAGCGGCCCGGGAATGCCGTCGGCGTTCAGCCCGGTCGCAATCGCATGCGGCGAGCGGCCGGCGGCGAACTCCCGGAAGATCCGCAAGACCACAGCGGCCTCGGCCTCGTTGATCCGTCGCTCGCCACGGAGCGGGTCGCCCTCGGCATCGGTGCGCTTGACCACGTCATAGCCATAGCAGAGACCGCCGCCGGACCGGCCCTTCTCCACCCGGCCGCGGATGCCGCGGTGGGTCTTCGCTGCGAGGTCCTTCAGGAACAGGGCGTTCATCGTGCCCTTGAGCCCGACATGCAGCTCCGTGATCTCGCCTTCGGCCAGGGTGACGATGCGCACGCCAGCGAAGCGCAGGTGCTTGAAGAGGATCGCCACATCCGCCTGATCCCGGCTGATCCGGTCGAGAGCCTCGGCCATGACGACCTCGAAGCGGCGACGCTGCGCCGCCTGGAGCAAGGCCTGGATGGCGGGCCGCTGGATGATGCTGGCGCCGGAGATGGCAGGGTCCTGGTAGGTGCAGGCGACGACCATGCCCTCACGCTCGGCCTGCTCCCGGCAGATGCGAAACTGGTCCTCGATCGAGGCGGCGTTCTGGCTGTCGTCGGAATAGCGGGCGTAAAGGGCAACCTGGGTCATATCTCCTCTCTCCCCTGGTCTGATGCGTCCGGCCGGTTGTCATTGACGGCTTGGGGCCGGAGCAGTTCCCGCGCGATCTGCCGGCCGATGGCCCTGGCGATCACAAGCAGGCGTGGATCAATCCTGCCGGCTCGGCCGGCATTGTCGTTGGCGGGCGGTGCGTGGCCGGCCCGTTCCCAGTCCGATTCCATCGCCGATCTCCTGCCGCAGCTCGGCATCAGGCGAACATCGAACCGGGAGAACAGCCGGTCAATACGGCTGCCGGCCTTCATGGATACTCAACTCCGCGATCATGCATGATGATAGCAGAAGATCGCAGATCGACGCGCAATCGGCTGAATACTTTCCAGAATATATCCGAGAATGCATCGGTGAATGCATCCGCTCTTCTACCTGCCGGGCCACGCCGAGCGCGGCGCGGCAGCATCGATCTTCACCACGGCGCCTCGGCATAGCCCGGCAGCTTCGTGATCAGCGCCCGAGCTATCTGGGAGCCGAAGTCATAGGCCAGACTCTCTTTCCAGTCATCGCATTCACAGGCCTGATACTCGAAGCAGGCGAAGCGCTTGGCAGCACGACCGGGCGGCACAGCGCGCCAGGTGAAGCGGTAGGCCTCGATAGCGGCCTTGTACTCCGCTGCCTCCTCGGTGCCGGACAGTCGGTAGCGGTGGATGACGGAGCGGACGTTCTCGGCCCAGAGCATCCGGCCGAAATCAGTGGCGTTCTCGTGGCTCACTTGCCGATAACTTCGGTCGGTCGCGAGGCGGGCGCGGATCTCCAGGTCGATGGCAGCCGAGACCAGCTCGTCGATATGCTCCTGGTCGACGACAAAGGCGGACATTGGCAGTCTCCCCTTGCTTCGCGGCAGCGGGTTGATGCCGCTGCATCAACCCCTGCCCGTCCGGCGAGGACCGGGGAGTGGGGGCAAGGGCGGCCGTCAGGCCGGGACCAGAGCCACGCGCAGCCGCACGCTTTGCGGCGAGCATGGCGAGGACCCGCCCCTTGCGGGGCGAGGGGCAGAGCCCTTCGCCCCTCCTGCGCTTCGGAAGACTATGTCGCTCGATCCGCCGCTACGGCTGGTTCGGCTTCTTCAGGCGAACGCCGGGAACATCGCCATTGGTGAACTCGATACCAGCTTGTTCCAGCGCTGCTCGGATCCGGGCTCGCATTTCGCCGCTGACCTTGAGCGCCTGGTCACTGTCACTTTCGCTACGCTTGATCGTGGGAACGGACACGCCAGCAGCACGGGCCAATTCGGCCTGCGAGAGCCCAAGGAAACCACGCGCCGCACGGATCTGACCAGGTGTCGTCAATTTTCTCTTGATCCCAAAAGGATCAACGGGCATGATCCCGTTGGTATCAATCCCGTCATATGGCAGAAGCGCCGTGTGAGCAACAGCTTGCGCGTGCTCGTCGGGCGGATTGACCAGCAAGACTTGAGAGGCGGCCGAACGAGGTGCGGGAACACCTCGCCGGCCTGACCACCATCCAGCTTCTGGGAGCCGGACAATGGCTGACTCGGACGATACCACGACTTTGCCTGCGCTCAGCCGCCGTGACCTGCTCGGCGGCGCGACCGTCATACCGATCGGCGCCGCCGATACCCGGCGCCGCGGCGCTCACTCCGATCCCGTCCTCGACCTCTTCCGTGAATGGCGCGCGCTCGACGCTGAGCTAGATGCTTGGCAGGACGATTGGCAGAAAAAGGAAGGTGTTCTGCTCCGCACCGTCGGCATGCCGCGGGTGCTGGTTCCGGTGCCGGGCGAGGCCGAGCCGGTCTCGGCCTGCGAGCCGGCCGAGATCGACGAACTGCTCGAAGACCTCCCGGGAACGGAGGAGCTTCGGCAAAGGCTGCACCGCGAGTTCGCGGCGCACCGGCGCCGCTGGGAAATGGCCGCGGCGGCGATCGAGCTCGGTCCGGTGGAGGAGCGCGTCAATCAAGCCTGGGACCGCTGGGATTCTCTGACGGAGACGGTATGGCAGGGGCCGGCCGGCACTGTGGCCGGTGCCGTCGCCAAGCTCGCCATGGTGCTCTCCATAGGCCAATCGCGCTCGGATGATGACGAGTTCCCATGGCCACCCTTGCGCTCAATCCTCGCCGATCTGCAGCGGCTCGTAAGCGTGCCGGTGAGCCTGGACCCGGCGTGACCGCAGTGGAGTGCGGCGCCGCACCGGAGAAAAGCCGATGTCCGATCCGCTCGAACATCCATGCCGGCGTTGCGGCGCCGCTGCATACCGGCCTTGTACTGATCGCGCAGGGCGTATCAGACACGAAGTCCATGCCCGCCGAAGGCATACCGCGCAATCAGCCGCGATCGAGTGGCTTCATCACGTCGACAACGCGAGCCTGTGGCGCGCCGACGAGTTGGCAGCCGGGCTCTACGTGACCTACGGGATCCTCGATCCGCGGACCGGCGGGTTCGTCTATGTCGGCCAGAGTGGCAGCTTCGCAGGGCGAATCGCAGCTCACCTAAAGCCACGAATGGAACGGCCACATCACCGCTTCCGTCCAATCCGGGCTTGGATTTGGGACTCGCTCGCCACAGGGAATACACCCAGCTTCAGAGTGCTCGACGTCTGCGAAACCAAAGAGCAATCGCTTGCCTCAGAAGCGCTCTGGGTCGAACGCTTGGCCGCGCAGGGCAACGAACTCCTGAACCGCTGGCAGGAACATCGGTCGCTGATTCAAAAAATCACGCAGGTTCGGCGATCACCGTGAACCTGGAGCAATCCGATCGCACCGCCGGCTCCGGCCTCGAATCGGCTGGCTCCGCTGCCTTACCCAGGTGATCAAGCGCGTCGTAGACCTGAGAAATCAGACGGGCAGATTCGCCGACGCAATGCAGTTGTTCGAGCCGTCCGCCGGTACGATCTGTGCGGTGAGACGGCGCGCCTCATCGAGGGTCTCGGAAACTGTTGCCGAGCGGAACTCGCTCACCCGATGACTCCACTGTCAGACACGCTCTCAATTATTCGACTTCTCACACATACCCCTTAATCCAATATCCCGAGGATCGGCTTTGCCTCTGATTTGGTTGAGCCGCCCTGCCCGGACCGCTCCGGGCTGATCTCAAGACCGCGCCGCCTCCGCCGCGACGTGCCCCGCGAACGAAGTGACGAACGTCTTGAGCCCTGTCATCTCCGAAAGATCGGCGTAATCGCCGGTCTGCGCCGCACTGCGCGGCGAAGCCATGATCGACGCGGTCGTATAGAGTTGCTCCTGGACCAGCCTCTGACAGAGGATGTCGTAGCGCTTGAGGTAGGAAGCGCCCTGAAACTCCGGGAAGACACGGAAATGAGGCGACCGGTCCCGCACCGGGGCGCGGGACTCCTTGGCGTCCTCAACCATCATGAGCCAGCCGACGAAAGGGCGCGGATGTTGGCCGAACGCACCTTCCCTGTATGCCGTCCAAAAATCGTGGGCGGTACCGATCGCTTCCTCGGTCCGGTTGTTGAAGTTGTTGCCGAATGACGGCCCAACCTGGCTCTTGAGCTCGATGGCGGCCACCAGCCTGCCCTCGTTGATGACGAGGAGGTCCCAAAGCTTCGTTGGACGAAAGAATCCGGGAAGCGTCACGACCGCCCGCTCGCGATGAATCTGCGCGTGCCCAAGACCGTTGGCTTTGACGATGTCGATTACAAGGGCGATGAAGCCATCCATGTTCTTGCCGGCGGTGACGCCAGCCCGCTCGCCTTGATCGACGTTGCCGGACTCGATCTGCTTCTGTCTTGCCCTTTCCCTATTTCCCCAGAAAGCCTGAACCGCCTCGCGCGCTTTTCTTTCATAATCGACAAGATCTAAAGACACTTTTCCCCCACATTTCGTGGATTAATTGCCATTTCCCCCGAGGGCCGACCGCTCTTCCGTCGACAGCCCATAGAGCTCGAATACTGCCCGATTGCAGGCGGCAACATCGCCGCTCTTTGCGGCGGAGATGAGAGCGCGCTTGAGCGTCGAGGACACATCGTTCCACCGCGGCAGACGGATCCGCCGGAGATACTGCGCCTGAAACCGCAGGTATCCGCCGCGCATGCGTGTCGAGTATGTCGCAACGAAGAGGCGCGCTATTCCGGACATCAGCACGGCCTGAAGCGCGTGGAGATCCCACTCCTCGGAGGTTATGAAATACAGATTGTGATGCGGGTAGAGCTTTCCGCCCTCGTACACAATGTGTGCTTCGCCCTTAATATCCGGGATCAGGAGTTTGGGCTGACTTGTGAGCTCGGGATAGATCCGGTCGATCGTCCTGTACCAGTTGGCGGGGGCCTTCTGCGCGATATGGCGTTTCGCGATCTGGTCCTTGCGCGCCTCTAGGTAGCGACGCAAGCGAGGAAACTTTCGAAGATCGACAAGGCCTCCAGCATCAGCGAACGGATTGACGATTCCGAGGCCGCGCCACCGCACCGATCCAGTAAGGATATCCCGAGTCGTGGCGAGGGGCAGCTTGCGGTCGTCCTCCACGTCCAGTTCGTCGAACGGCCCGATGAAGGCGTTGTCCGCTCCCGTGGCGACGCCGATGCCTACCCTGCAGCCAGCTTCCTCAATGAGGGGAAAGTCCCTCTCCAGGCGACGGACAAGCGCGAGCTGGTCCGAAGAGTCGAGGATCCAGGGCTCCGCGCCGGCGGCAACGCCGGCCATCTCCTTTACCGGCCCCACCGGATCGGGGATATCTGCGCCGAGCAGGTCCCTGGCAAGGCTCTTCAGCGTAGCGCTGCCAATCTCCGGTCGGTGCGCGATACGGGTCCGTCCGGGCTTTTCCCTCGTGATGACGGTAATTGCCGGGTACGCGATCACGTCGGAGTGGAAAGCGGGCGTGTCGTACATGTCGACATAGATCTTCAGATGGAAGCGATCGGCCACCATCTGTCGCAGCGGCCCGCCATATCGGTTCTTCATCCATCGGTCGGCGCAGATGAAGCCGAGCGCCCCACCCTCTTCAAGAGCGGTTAGCGAGCGCTCTATGAAGGGGATGTAAATGTCGGCGCGGTCGAAAACCGTACTGTATCGGGCGCGGTATTCGGCGATCAAAGCGTCCGGGATCAGCTCCTGTCGGACATAGGGCGGATTGCCCACGACGTAATGGTATTTTTCGGCAAAGGCCGCGAGCAGGAAGTCGCCCCGCGCAAGCCAGGCTGCCGCCAGTTCCCGGGCTTCCGCCAACGCTATCCCATGCTCGAGCAGACAGGCGATAACCCTTTGCCGTGTCTCATTGAAAGACGAATGGTGCAGCTCGACAGCGTGGATACAGGAAGTTAGCGTGAGCGCCGAAACCTCGGGCGCATGGCTCTTCCACGCAGCGACTAATCTCTCGATCGCGGCGATAAGGAAGTCGCCATGGCCGAAGGATGGCTCGAGCAGGCGCTGTTCATGAAGTTTGCGGTCTGCCGTGTAGCCAACCAGATCGAGAATGAAGTCGACGACTTCCCGCCGCGTAAAGACGGCGCCGCGCTCCTCGATGCCGGCCGCCGCGAGCTGTTCAAGCGCGTCCTCGACGGGGCACATGCCCGGAAAGGACGCCTGACGCAGAGACTGGCTACGGAGTGGCTCAGCCATTCCAGGTGCCTCCGGCGGAGCTATGACGCGCGCGGCCAGTCGCAAGCGCATCGGCGCGAGTGCCCCATGATGCGGCGGTGTCTTCGTGCCGCGTCAGCCCTTCGACTGCCGCGTCGTCACGATCGACGATTGCGGATATCCGCTTCATGGTCCTGGGGCTTCTTCCGGTCCGGCATGCACACTGGCGCGAGCACGGCCCGCGCTTTCACCACCTTATCTGGGCCCGGCCAAAAGGCAACCCGCAACATGTTGGAATCCGCAGGCCTGCGGAGCGGGACGCCCGTCCGGTTTAGCCCATCGCTGCCTCGACCTGCTCGGCTGCGTGTCGGAACTCATTTGTCACGTCGCGCACGTCCGGCAGATCGAGGACCTGAGGTCGGAGGTAACAGCGCCAGTACCCCTCGCCGTGAGGTGTGGAAATGGCGACGACCCGCTCATAGGGAATGAGGGCTGCCCGGAAGATCGAGAAGTCCTCATTGAACAGAACGCCGATGGCAGTATCGAACTTCCTGTTCGGGAGATTCTTGAAACTTCCGAGCTGAAGCGACGGATTGGCACGGGTGACGTGCCGGGCTTTGACCTGGTACCGGTGACCGTCAGGCCCCTCGGCGTCGTGGCCGGCGTTGGAGTTGTTCGTCAATGTAAGGCCGAGGGACAGCTTTGCCAGCAGCTCGCCGTAGTCGCCGACCGCGTTCTTCGTCCGGATGACCCCGCGGCGCCGGAGCTCGGCTATGGCGGCCAGTTGCAGCGATAGCAGCGCGCGGGGCGACTGGATCGCAAGGTATGCTGCCAGGTCACGGTCGCTCATCGTTAGAGCCGCCCCCGAGTCACCTCTTCGTAAAATGCGGACACATTGTCGGCGACCTCTTTCGCCGACTCTGGTGATCCACCCAGCAGACCGGCCCGCAGCTCCGGTGACTCGGACGTCAACGTGCGCACGCGATCGAGGCGATCTTTCATTAGGTCACCCTGACGTCGCCAAACGAAATGGCCCACTGGCACCCAAAACCAAAGCCTCTTCTCTTTCACCAATGGGAGCCGCTCGACCCCCGTCTCCATCGCAATCATGAACTCCGCATCATCCCAGACCCGCTCGGCTTCGTCTTTGCCGATGACGATGTCGCGGGCATCAGCTAGGAACACCCGCGAGAAATAAACGCTATGGGGCGCGTAATAGCGCTCATGGCCATCCAGTACTTGCCAATCGACCGATTCCAGGGCCGCGAGGGCCAGTGTGGAGACAGCGGGCAGGTTTCCACGGTTTGGGGCACGGATCATCAGATGCATGATCCTGTGCACCCGGACATAATCTTCGCGCAGGAGTGCCGCCGACACCGCCCAATGGAAGCACAATGACGCGGCCAGCTGGCGCAATGAGACCAGCAAAGTGAAGCCCGCCCTGTCCATGTTCGGAAATGACAGCGCTTCAATGGCGCGCAGCGTAGTCCGAAACGTCTCTTCGTTTCCCCACCTGACGCCGACCAGAACGAGCCGGCGAAGCGCTTCCGACCGCGCGATGATTGTATTAACCAGTGTGTTGACCAGCGGCTTTGTCGGCTGCACTCGCGGATAATCCGCACCCCCGATATAGCTGGAAAATCGCTCGACTTCCCGCGCTAGCAAATCCGACCAGTCGGGAGCAAACCGCTCATCCCGGCAGAACCGCTTCCCTTCGGCGACCGTGAGCGCAATTGACTCAGGATGGGCGCGCTCCATCGCGCCGAGCGCTTCGACTTTGCTGAGGAGTTCAGCGAAGAAGCTGTCCGCGTCCGCGATGCTGATCTCGCGGCCGCCGCGGTGCACGAGCAGATCGCGCCCCCTCGCCGACAGGCTGCCGCGCGCCGCCCAATAGAACGGATATCGGCGGCTGCCGGAGCGCAGGACCGCGTTCCGCAGAGCGGCGTCCCAATCTCCCGACCAGCCGGCGATGATGAGTCCATATTCATCTAGCACCCGGTCCAGCAGCTCATCCATCGTAGGCGAATAGCGCTCGAGCTCGTCTTCGGTGTTCTTGATGCGGGCATCCATATAGTCGCCGTGCAGCTTGATCACCGTGCAGCGCGAATGGACCAGGGGCGTCGCGCCGGCGAGCGCGTCATCGGATGCGATCACGGTCGGCTCGACGCCGGCCTCTCGAAGCGCGCTCTCGAGCAGCCGATCGAAATTCGTGGTGACGATCACGCGCACGGCGCCAAGCGCGACAAGCCGGGCGATCGCGTTATGCGCTTTTGTCGGCTGTCGGTTGTCCTCGCCGTCGCGCGCCTCGATATAACCATGGATGATCGAACGCCGCTCCGCCGGCGTGCTGGCGACGGCGTCGAGGATTTCTGAGTAGCTGGGCTCCTTCGAATATCGGGTCCGATACCAGGACGCCCAATCCGATTCATCGGCAACCCCCTGGACGCTTGCGAGTCGCCGGATGAGATCAAGGGTGATTTCCCAGCCTGTCGGAATTCCGGCCGGCCTCGAAATACCACTTCCCAGGAGCATTGCCTGCACACCCGGGGAGTGATGCACGGTGAGCGCCAGGGCATGCATTGGGTCGAGCTCAATCACGCGTTTAATCCTATAAATCTGTCAAAATTTCTGCCAATTCACAATTCCGCAGAGATTTAGTCAATAGTCGCTTCGCAACAATTTCCGGCCGTGGTGCGGGCTTCAAGCTGCCCTGGGGAAAAGGTGCAGCATCCGAATGGCGATCTCTTCGGCCACCGGAAGCGATCCACGCGCCGAACACGCGGTAGCGCGGCGCCGCGCGGCCCCACCACGAAGCCGGCGTCGGGCCGGCGTGTCCGCGCAATCAACACAAGCGTCTGCAGCGGCGAGGGCCCGAGCTGATGGAGGCTTACTTGCATGTAGCCAAGGAACCGCGGTTATGTACGCTCTATTCGGAGCGCTTCCGCGTCCGTCACGGTGCAGCCGGCGCCAAACTGCGGTTCGACCCTGACGCCGATCAACGGTCAGCCGCCGACGTCGACACCGGGAACACAGCCCCGGTCGCTGCTGGTGATCTGACTGGGCCTCATCGTCGTCACGGCCGGACAGCTGATTCGAGTAGGATTGGCTCACCATCAGCGCTGCCGACTTTCATGAATGCGAGGCTGAGGCGTTGGCCGACCTTGAAGAGCACATGGTGCCGGAATGTCCCATGGCCGAGGCACCTGGCACCAAGAAAAACGATGTGCAGACAATGGCATAGACGAAAGTGTGTGCCAAACCTTTATCTTGCCCTCAGAAAATTAACTGCCCCGCACCCCGACGAAATACTCTCAAGCGCGACCTCATACTACACCACAGCGCGCATATTGGCCATACGAAGTTCGGAAACTGTGTCGCCGCGGGACCTCCCTACACGGAAATTGGGCGCGATTTTCTGCTTCCTGGTGACCGTTCCCCGGCTCTGAAATAGGGTCAATTCAGCGACTTTTGACGGCATCGGAAACGTTTCCGAAACTCGGAGTTCCGGCTCCTGATCGGCGATCCTGACGAGAAAATTGCCTGCCTCGCGAGGAACCCGACGCGGTCTGTGGCAGCTCGGACGGTGGATCTTCGGCCGAGCCGAGCATCGAATGTGCGGACGTAGAGAGACCTTCCAACCGTGCGTTCCCTCCCCCTTGGATCATCCGACCGTGGCTGGAATTATGGCCCATGTCGCTGCGGAGTTCGTCATGGCTGAAGGGCTCGATCCTCGGAAACGTCGCACGATCGAGGTGGTCGACTACGATCCGGCCTGGCCGGCGCTGTTCGACGAGATCCGGGCCGGGCTGGAGCAGCTGCTGGAAGGGCTGGTCCTCGAGATCCATCACATCGGCAGCACTGCGGTGCCCGGGCTCTGCGCCAAGCCGAAGATCGACATCGACATCGTGCTGCACTCCGCTGCAGCGATCCCCGAGGCGATCGAGCGGATGCAGGCGACCGGCGACTACATCTATCATGGCGACAAGTATCGCGACGGGATGTGGACCTTCACCACCGGCCGGGGATCGCGCGGGCTGCGCCTCTATCTGTGCGCGCCGAGCACGGCGACGCATCTGCGCCGGCTGCTGTTCCGGGACCATTTGCGCTGCCATCCCGAAGCGGCGGTGGCCTACGGCGCGCTGAAGCGGAAGCTGGTCTCCGAGACCGCCGACGATTGGGACTACTACACCGGCAGCAAGGGACCGTTCGTCGCCGGGACCGAGCGCCGGGCGTTGGCCGAAAGGATCGAGAGCGTCATCAGCGGACGCGACGAGATCTGCCGGGCCATCGTTGAGGACCTTCCGGAATGGTTCGGCATCCCGGCAGCAAGGGAAGCCTATATCACGGCCGCGACGGCATTGCCGATGCTGGCCTGCATCGCTCCGGACGGGTCGGCGCTCGGCTTCGCCTCCGTGCAGGTCCTGACCGCCGCGGCGGCCGAGATCCACGTCCTGGGCGTTCGGCGTGACTGGCACCGCTGCGGCATCGACCGGGCGCTGGTGGATGCGGCCGACCGGTTCGCGGCGGGCCAGGGATGCCGGTACCTGACGGTCAAGACGCTTTCGCCGGCGAGGCCAGGCCCGGCATACGAGGCCACCCGGCGGTTCTACGATGCCGTCGGATTCGTCCCGATCGAGGAGCTGCCGATGCTGTGGGGACCCGACAATCCGTGCCTGCTGATGCTCCGTCCTGTCCGATCGCCGGCAGGGTCGCAGGAGCAGTCCGATGTATGATTGCGAGGCCCGGTATCGGCGCCTGCGGGCCATCGGGATGCCAGGCTGGGCCGGTCATCAGTACCAGCGCGCGCTGGCCGGGGTGACAGGCACACTGGATAGACTTGAGCAGCAAGGCATCCTTCCGCCGCCGCCCGGCCGGATGCTCGAGCTGGGTTGCGGCAACGGCCTGTCGTCCCTCGTGATGGCCGGCCGGGGCTACGAGGTTCATGGCGTCGATATCGCCGGAACGGCCGTGGCCTGGGCCCGGGAGCGGTTCGCGGCGGCCGGCCTCGCCGGCTCGTTCCACGAGGGTAGCGTCTGCAGCATGCCGTTCTTCGACGACGAGGCATTCGACATCGTATTCGACGGCAGCTGCCTACACTGCTTGATCGGTGACGAGCGTGCTCTGTGCCTGGCCGAGGTCCGCCACATCCTTCGGATCGACGGGGTGTTTGTGGTCAGCAGCATGTGCGGCGAACCGAAATCCGATGACGCCCAAGCCCGCTTCGATCCGGAGACCAACTGCCTGATTGAGGACGGTGAGCCATACCGGACCTTGAAGCCGTTGCCGGAGTTGGAGCACGAGCTGGCGGATACCGGTTTCGAGGTGCGAAGCCGCAGCATCCGCGTCAATCCGTGGTGGGATCACACCACCTTGGTTTGCCGCCGAACCAGCCACATCGACCCGGCATAGTCGAAACGCTCAGCGGACCGGAACGCCTCCCGGTTACATGCTTCGGAGATCGTCCCATGCATACGCGATCTCAGGGACCGTGGCTGATCCCAGCGTGATCGGCCGCTGCGCAGCTTGTCTTCCACCGAGCCTTTCATAGAAGCCGCGGTTGGGATTGTCGGCAAGAACCCAGACGAACATGCCCTCCCGTTCATGTCGTCGATGTTCGGCGACCACCGCTCGAAACAGTCGCTTGCCGATGCCCCGCCCGTGATAGGCGTCGCGAATGTAGATGGCGTAAAGCTCCCCGGCCTGAGGCAGAACTTTCTGCCGGCTCGGCCCGCCATTCGCAAAGCCGACGACCTCGAGTTGCGGTTCGACGACGGCGACGAAGTACGACGTACCGGGTCGGCGCATCATTCGCCCGTGCCGATCCTCCTGATGCGAATAGGACATGCTGTCCAGAAACTCGTTCGGCAGTCGGCCGCGAAAGGTGGTTCGCCACGTATCGACCAAAACTCTGGCGATTGCGCCCAGGTCCTCCTCGATCGCCGTTCGGATTTTGAAGCGCTCAGCGTTCATAGACGCAGATTATCGCGGGCTTGTGCCGGGTCCAGCCGCCTTTGTCCCCATTGCTGATCTTAGGAGCCCTTCTGGCCTGCGCCGAAGCGGACACCATCGGCCACCCAGCGAACGCCGAAACCGGACGCAAGAAGCCGTTAGGCGATCAGTTCCACTGCAGCTGGTCAGCAGCGGCCCCGTTGCCCGCGTGGCGAGCACTCGCCGATTGACTAACCCCGTCGAGTGGCGTTCAAATACCTGCAATTTGCAATGAAACTGTTCAGATTGGGATTTGATGCCGATTATCACGCTGGCGGTTTCCGCCATCCCTCTTGGCGCCTGTCCACCCCAGGGCAACATCGCTCCCGCAAGGCACCGCTGAAGCCATTCAGTACGTGAGCGCCGATGCTGAGGTAGCCGGAGTCGCCGCCAGGAGAGGAATAGACCGAGCCGATGTGGCCCGATAACGAGACCGAACGAGACTTCCTGAACTTCTCCGGGGTCGCCGATACCGTGGCGGAGATCATCGTCCAGGCGCGTGGGCGACCGATCTCCATCGGCGTATCTGGTGCCTGGGGTATCGGCAAGTCTTCGATGATCAAGCTCACTCAGGCATCGTTGGCTGCTCAGCCACGCAAAGAAGGTGAGCGGGAATTTGTGTTCGTCGAGTTCAACGCCTGGCTCTACCAGGGTTACGACGACGCGCGGGCTGCGCTCATGGACGTGATCGCGACTAAGCTGGAGGAGGAAGCAACAGCGCGCGAGACGGCCATCGACAAGGCCAAGGCGCTGGTGAAGCGCGTGAACTGGCTGCGCGCAGCCAAGCTCGTCGTTGGATCCACGGTCGCGATGTCGCTCGGCCTGCCGCCGACCGGGCTGATCGGCGACGTGTGGAGCCTAGGCCATCGCTTCTTTTCGGGCGGCATGGACGCCAAGCTGATCGAGGAGGCAACGGGCAAGGCGGGCGAGGTTACCGAAACCGCGAGCGGACTCCTGAACCCGAAGGAGGGGACGTCGCCACCGAAGGAGATCCAGGCGCTCCGCGACACCTTCGAGGAGACATTAGAAGAACTCGGCGTCACTCTCGTGGTGCTGATCGACGATCTCGACCGCTGCCTGCCCGAGACGACAATCTCGACGCTTGAGGCGATCCGGCTGTTCCTGTTCCTGAAGAACACCGCCTTCGTGATCGCCGCCGACAACGACATGATCAAACACGCCGTTCGCCGGCACTTCGAGGGCGTCCCGGACGATCTCCTTGTCACCAACTATTTCGACAAGCTGATCCAAGTGCCGATCCGGGTGCCCCCGCTGGGGACCCAAGAGGTGCGTGCGTACATGATGCTGCTGTTCGTCGAGAACAGCGGGCTCGATGAGGATGTGAAGGAGAAGATCCGAAAAGGCGTCGTCGCCCAACTCCGGCAGACTTGGGCTGGCAAGCGCGTCGATCGCGCATTCGTCCAATCGCTGCACGAGCCCTTGCCGGCCGAACTGATCGGCCGCTTCGACACGGCGGACCGCCTCGCACCCCTCATGACGACTGCGTCGGGCATCCTCGGAAATCCACGCCTCATCAAGCGGTTCCTGAACGCGCTCGCCATTCGCATGGCGATTTCAAACGCGCAGGGCGTCGGGGTGGACGAGGCCGTTCTCGCCAAGCTCTTGCTGTTCGAGCGGCTCGGAAGCCCCAAAGCGTTCGCCGAGCTCATGGCACAGGTTAGTGCCAGTGACACGGGCAAGCCTATCTTCCTCGCCGAATGGGAGGAGAAGGCGACCGCCGGCAAGGATCAGACCTTTCCAGCGCCGTTCGACGACCCGTTCTTCGCCGAGTGGCTGACGCTGCCACCGGTGCTCGCCGATACCGATCTGCGCGGTGCGCTGTATGTGAGCCGTGAGCACGCGCCGCTAATCACACCGGAGGACCGGCTTTCCTCGGAAGCGGCCGAGCTTCTGACCGCGCTCCTTCAGCACCCGGAGATGGCGTCGAGTTTGAAGGATCGACTTCTCCGTGTGCCGCGGACCGAAACCACCATCATGATGGACCGACTGCTGGACCGCGCCCGGCAGGAGCAGGAGTGGGGCGTGCCAGCCATTCTGGAAGCCTGCCTTGCCGTGGCCGAAGCCGACCCGCCGCAGGGTGCAAGGCTCGCCGCCTTCCTCGGCGAGCGCCCGGTCGCACAGATCCAAGCGAACATCGTCCCGAAAATCGGTGACCAGGCATGGGCGAGTGGGGTTTTCGACGTATGGGATCGGGAGCAGGTTTCACGGCCTGTCAAGACGGCGATCAAGAGGCAGAGGGAAAGTGGGCACATCGCAGTCTAGCGGAGGACCGGGCAGCGGCGTCCCGATGGTGCCCTCAGGGACGCCGGACCCGCCAGCGGGAGAGTCGCCTGGTGGTGAGCTGGGTGCCGACGACGCGCCCGCCAATACCGAGCCGGCGGCCCCGAAAGTCGCACCGCGCACCCCAGCGCCGCTGGCGCCGCCCGCTCGATTCCTCGGCGCACGCCGCGCGCTGGGTGACTTCGCGAGATCGGGCGATGGTCGCGACATGCGGCGCAGCCTCGGCCATTACATCCGAACCGGGTACGGCGGCTCGGCAACCGCGACGCGCCGTTTCGGCGGCACCGCCGCAACAGCTGATGCGCTCGGCGGCGCATTGGCGCGGGTTGCATCCGGGCAGCCTGCCGCGCCGGGCAGTCCGCTCGATCCGGCGCTTCTCGGAGGCCGTAACGTACAGGAGGTGATGGACGCCGTTGTCGAGGCGGTCCGGCCCGTTGACGGCACTCAAGACGCCGAAGCGGAGCGAGTGGCAATCCGCGACGCGATGTCCGAGCTTCTCACTCGGTTCCCGGATGCGGATCTCCTGAATCTCGACCCGGAGCAGCGCACCTTCGCCATCGAACGATTTACGGCGATTGACGTGTTCCGACGCTTCGAACTCGACGTGGGCAAGACGATCGTCGAGAAGGCGCCCAGCGCTGTGACGGCCCTCTCGCGGCTCAAGGAAGTTCGGGAGTATGTAAAGCAGAGCGTGGCGGCGTCATTTCGCAAGCTTCGTGATGCCGGGCGCGGCATCACGAGCGACCGCATCAGCCAAGTGGT
The DNA here is from genome assembly GCF_916619195.1 of Inquilinus sp. Marseille-Q2685. Lineage (NCBI taxonomy): Bacteria > Pseudomonadati > Pseudomonadota > Alphaproteobacteria > Rhodospirillales > Rhodospirillaceae > Inquilinus > Inquilinus sp. Marseille-Q2685. The sequence goes on along the minus strand of NZ_CAKAKL010000002.1, from coordinate 86,289 downwards.
CCGAGACGCCCTGAGGGAGACGTTCGAAGTGTTCGAGGGCTACGCGGAATGAGACTGGCTTGCGCCCCGAATGGAGCAGACCTGCCAAGCGGCGATGGCGTCCTGCGCGTCGTCCTTTACGGTCAGCCGCGGCGGGAGGGAGAGGGAAGCGCCGGAGACGCCGTGAAGGCGGAGATTCAACGTCGGCGGCTTAACCCGGCACCACGAGCGTGGGATCTCCTTTCCATCGCACTCAGCGTCGTCACCGCCGATTTTGCGGCCCGACGGGATCAGAGCCCGGACGGGTGGACGCGCGAGATCGAGATCGACATCGCCGTTGCGGACGCTCCGTTCTGGAGCGGACAAGCCGCGGCCCTCGCCGAAGCGCTGGCCTTCCTGACAACAGACCGCTGGACTCTGCGCTTTCACGAAGGTGGGTTCCTACCGACTCCGCCGCGCGAGACGGTCCGACCCACAGATGACTGCGTCGTTCTCCTTTCCGGAGGGCTCGACAGTCTCGTCGGGGCGATCGACCTCGCAGCCAAGGGCCGCAAGCCCTTCGCGATCAGCCAGACGGTGCGCGGGGACGCAGATAAGCAGGTGGACTTCGCCGCGAAGATCGGCAGTGGTCTTGTACACCTACAATTGAATCATAACGCGAACACGCCGGGCATTCAGGAGACGTCCCAACGGGCGAGATCGCTAATCTTCATCACGTTCGGGGTGCTCGCCGCCACCGCTCTCAAGGCCTATCATGATGGTCAGGAGGTGCCGCTCTTCGTCTGCGAGAATGGGTTCATCGCCATCAATCCGCCGTTGACAGGCGGGCGCCTGGGAAGTCTCAGCACTCGCACGGCGCACCCGGAGTTCTTCGCCCGCCTGCAGGATGTGCTCGACGCCGCTGGCGTACGGGTGAAGCTCACCAATCCGTACGCGACGAAGACCAAAGGCGAGATGCTCAAGGCGTGTGCGGACCAGACGTTGCTTCGCACAGAGGCGGCTCGCTCGACGAGTTGTGGTCGATTTCAGCGGTTCAATTATCACCAATGCGGGCGTTGTGTTCCCTGCCAGGTGCGACGGGCGGCGTTCCTCGCATGGGGCACCGTCCCGGACGCAACCGACTATGTGTACAAGCCTATCGGAAAGGACGATGCGGAGCACGCCGGCTTCGACGACGTTCGTTCAGTGGCGATTGCGCTTGCTGCTGTAAAAGCCGACGGGATCGATAGTTGGCTTGGGCATGCGCTCGCATCGCCCTTCATCCAGGATCGCGCTGCCCTGCTTGGGATGCTTGAGCGCGGGCTCGGTGAGCTTCGCGCGCTTCATCAAACCTACGGGGTCAAGTGATCGACTTCCACGCGCACCTGGATCTATATCCGGATCCGCAAGCCACAGCTCGCGAGTGTGTGGCCCGGAATCTCTATGTTCTATCGGTTACGACGACACCGTCCGCGTGGACCGGCACGGCTGCGCTGTCAAAGGACGCCCCTAGGATTCGCACTGCGCTTGGGCTCCATCCTCAGATCGCGCACGAGCGGAAAGGTGAGCTGCCACTGTTCGAGCGCCTGCTTCCTCAAGTGCGATACGTCGGCGAAGTCGGGCTGGACGGCGGCCCGGAGTTTCGGCGACATTGGCCAGATCAGGAGCAAGTGTTCTCCCAGGTGCTCGATCTGTGCGGGCGGGCGGGCGGGCGAATAATGACAATCCACAGTCGGCGCGCGGCGACGCCGGTTCTTGATGCGCTAACAGCGTGGCCCGCCGCCGGCATTGCCATCCTGCACTGGTTCTCGGGAACGCAGAAAGAACTTGCGCGCGCAATTGACCTCGGCTGCTGGTTCAGCATTGGGCCGGCGATGTTGGCTGGTGACAAGGGCCGAGCCCTGGCGGCGAAGATGCCGCGCGACCGCGTTCTAACCGAGTCGGACGGTCCTTTTGCACAGGTCGACGGAAGAGCAGCATGGCCGTGGGATGCCGATCGAGCAGTGGAAGCGCTAGCGCAGATTTGGTCTGAACCCGTCGATGAGGTACGCCGCCAATTACTCAACAATTTTCGGCGGCTGATTCAAAAAATCCCCGCCAGGAGCTGATCTTTCGGAATTCAGGTCAGAGTCGTCCAAGGGTGACCGGGAGTGGCCCGGCACCGAGCAAGGTGAGACCCGCGATGAAGGTCTTCTTGACCAAAACCTGGGGATTCGACGAACCATGCGGTCCTCTGCAGTTCGGCGATTCAGGTCGAAGGGAGTCGGCTCGAAGGGACCTCCGGACGGGTGACCTTGTCGTGATCGTTGGCACGAAGGGGGAGCCAACGGCAGAGCGCGATCGGGGCATGGTTCTCGGATTGATGCAGCCATCTACGATCCCCGTCCCGTCCAGTGCCTACCGTCTCAGCGTTCGGCAGATCGACTTGGTCGGCGACCGGTACCGCTGGCCATTTGCGCTGAAGATTCATCGGGCATGGAGGTTCGACGAACCACGCTGGAAATTGGAGGATATCACAGCGAGGCGATTCAACATGGATGCCGCCAGCGGCATCGTCGAGCTCGAACAGGCTGAGGCTGCTGCCATACTGGCCTTGCCGCGGACTGAGATTGAGGTCATGCAGGAAGGCGCCGTAGACGATCACCCGATGGGTGTCGCGAGAAAGCGAGCCCCTCCTCCGTGGACAACGCGGCGTGGAGTGATGCATCTGCGCAATTCCAGAGCGTTTACCTATCTTATGAGCGTTACTACACACCGGTCCCTGGCTTTTAAAATTGGCTGGGCTTTCGATGTGGCGCTCCGCGTGCGCCAATTTAACCGGGCCTCGATGCCCTCTCTCGGTGGGGCAGCGTATAAGGCAATTCTGGCATGCGAGTGGCCAAGTGCGCGGAGAGCTTTCCACATGGAGCAGACACTTTTGAGACGCTTCGACTCCAGGAGGCATGAGCATAATTCGGAGATTCTGCATCCTGTTACACACGGTGACATCATGAGAGCTTGGATTGAATATGAGAGATCCCCGCCTCCATTAGCGTTCTAGATGTCGGGCGACACGTAAAACTGGATGCCTCTCGCCTTGAGGATCTGGCCCCTCCTCCAGCGCGAGGAGGTTCTGATGGACGAGGATATGATGAGGTTCTGTCCCGATCACTGTGGATCGGGGGGAGCAGGTGAGGGAGCCGGACGAGGGCTGGCTCACCGAGCGTCTCCGCCAGCACCGGGGCAACGCCAGCATGGTGCGCCAGGAGTTGATGCGCGAGCACGGCCTTGTCATTAGTTTAGCAACGTCGCACCTCGAGCTGGCCCCGGCGGACGGTGCAGGGCCAAGGATACGGCCCTGCCCTGTCCCGTCAGTATCGCCTTGCATAGACAGCCCCAAAGGAGACGGTCGGCGCCGGCGCATAGACCGGGGCGTAGGCATACGGATAGGCCGGCGCGACGTAGACCGGGGATGCGTAGACGGGGGTTGGCGGCGGGGAAGACGGGCCTTGGACCGAATTGCCCTTCGCCACCATGCATTGGGTGTAGGCGATGTCGTACCGGTTCTGGAGGTCCGCCGCGGAGGCGCGGTTCGCCTGCCCTCCGAGGACCGATCCGAACAGCAATCCCGTGCCGGCGCCGACGGCTGCACCATCTCCGGCGTTGCCGCTGGCCGAGCCCCGCAGCGCGCCGGCCGCCGCCCCAATCCCGGCGCCCGCAGCCGCATGGCCCAGGCCGCTGCTCTTGACGGCTTGGTTCGGGTCCTGCGGCGTTGTCCGCTGCTTGGCGAACAGACGGCACGTCGTGTCGTCGTTCTGGAACTGGGCGAAGCTCTTGCCCTGCGACGGCAGCGCAAGAACCTTCGGGCCTGCCGGAGGCGCGACGGCGCAGCCTCCGAGCAGGATTGCCCCCGTCAGGGCGCACCAGCGGGCATTCATCTCCAGACGACCGGTCCCCGGACGACAACGCCCGGCCGGACGGCAACGGGCCGCCGGTAGACGACCGGCGGCCGGGTGACCACGACGGCAGGCCGCGGCACGACGACCGGCAGGGGCGCGACCACGACCGGCGGACGGGCAACTCCCACGGTCAGGCTGACCGAGGGCGCCGCGACAACGGCCGCAGGCACCACCAGCGGCGGCGGAGCGACAACCATCGGCGCGGGCGCCACCACGGCCGCCGGAGCTGGGACCGTTGCCGTCACCGATACGGCCGCCGCGGGTGCCGGCGCCACGACCACTGGCCGCGGGCGCGGAACGACCACGGCCGGCGGCGGAGTGACCACGACCGCGGCTGGTCCGCCATACAATGGCGGTGCCACGACACCGCCCCTGACGACGACGGAGCCGTCGGCCGGGCCGGTCACCACGCCCGCGTGACGACAGACACCTCCGGCGCAGCCGGTGACCCCGGTGGTGGAGACCGTGCCACCGTTCGGGCCGGTCAACGTCCCGGAATTGGTGAACCAACGCGGCGCCGTCCGTGTCACGGTGCCGGAGTGGCTGACGCTTTGGCCATCCGGGCCGGTCACCGTGACGTCGCGCGTGCAGCTGCCGTCGGAGCAACTGGTGCTGCCCGAGCGCGAGGCGGTGTTGCCGTTCGGACCCGCGATGCTGCGCGAGGACGAGATCTGGCCCGGCGCGGTCCGCGTGATGCTGCGTGTGCCGGTCGCGGTGCTGCCGTCGGGGCCGGTGACGGTCCGGACGCCTGAGCAACTGCCCGCGGCGCAGCTGCCGGAGCGGGAACCGGTGAACCCACCCCTCCAGGCTCCGACCGCGCCGTGGGTCTCCCAGGCGCTGGCGCCCGGCATCGTCAGGAGCGTGATACCGACCAGCCCCGGCACCAGAATGCCGAATCTCATCTGAGCAACCTTTCGTGTGGAGGCGCCTGGCCGATCGGCCGGCGGGATCCCTCACACGCTGGTACGGGCCTCGGCCCGGAAGTTTCCGCCCAAGACCCGATCATCGCGACGAACACTCCCGCCGGGCGGTCCGTATCAGGTGGGACCGGGCCGCATCGGACCCGGGACCAGACAGGGCTCATGTCCATGCATGTTGTTGAGTCACTGCTTCCGTTCAGGCTGTACTGGCTCGTTCTCGCGGCGGTCGCCATCGAGATGATCTGGTATCTGGCCGTGCGCCGAAGGGCCTATCCGTGGCGGGAGTTGCTGGTTTCCGTCGGCGTGATGCTGATCCGGATCCCGGGGCGGCTTCTCCTGCCCATCGTGGTGTTGCCGGTGGCCTTCTTCGTCTACCAGCATCGGATGGCGACGGTTCCGGTCGACACATGGTGGGCGCTGGCGCTGCTCTTTTTGGGCGTCGAGTTCTGTTACTACTGGGCGCATCGGCTGGGCCACGAGGTCCGCTGGCTGTGGGCCTCCCACTCGGTCCATCATTCGCCCGAACATCTTCACCTCGGCAGCGCGTTCCGGCTCGGCGCGACCGAGGTGATCTCGGGCGGCTGGCTTGTCTTCCTGCCGCTCTACCTGCTCGGGTTCCATCCGCTGGCGGTGGCGGGGACGATGGCCCTCAACCTCTTCTATCAGTTCTGGATTCACACCGACCTGGTCGGCCGGCTCGGACCGCTCGAATGGGTCCTGAACACGCCCTCGCACCACCGCGTCCATCACGGGAAGAACGAGATCTATCTCGACCGCAATTTCGGGGGTGTGCTCATCATCTGGGATCGCCTCTTCGGCACCTTCACGGCCGAGCGTGACGACACCCCAGTGACGTACGGCCTGTTGGGCGTCCCGGCCAGCAGCAACCCGGTCAAGGTCACCTTTCGGGAGTGGCTGGAGATCGCCCGGGATCTGCGCCGGACGCGCGGATGGCGGCAGCGCCTGCGGCTGGTGATCGGGCCTCCCGGCGCCACCCCGGTGACCGCCGCGCCCGACGGCGCCGACATCCGCCCGCAACCAGTCCGGCCGATGACGGCGCTATGACGGTCAACCGAATAGGTGGTTCGTGGAGAAAGGGTCATGATCAAACCGACATCCAGGGTTCGGCCCGCCGATGACGACACACTCTGCTCCCCTTCTCGCCACGGCGGAGCCGGAGGCGCCGGACGACGAGGCGCTGATGGCACGGGTGATCGCCGGAGACGAGGCCGCGTTCCGGTCCCTGGCCGAGCGGCAGTTGGGCCGGATCCTGAGGCTCGCGCAGAAGATGCTGGGATCGGCGGCCGACGCGGACGAGGTCGCGCAGGAGGTGTTGCTGCGGGTCTGGCTCAACGCCCGACGCTGGGATCCGCGCAAGTCGCGCCTGTCGACCTGGATCTACACGATCACCTATCGGATCTGCCTCGACCGGCTCAGGGGCCGGCGGACCGAAACTCTCGACGAAGCCATGGACATTCCCGACCCGACACCCGGCGTCTATGACATCCTGGCGCGAAAGGCCGATTTGAACCAACTGCGCTCGGCGCTCGACGCTTTGCCGGCGCGCCAGCGTGCGGCGCTGATCCTCTTCTACCATGAGGAGCTGAGCGGACAGGAGGCGGCGGACATCCTCAACGTCCGGCTGCGCGCCTTCTGGTCCCTCCTGCACCGCGCCCGGCAGGCCGCCGAACGCTTCCTGAAACCATCCGCACCGTGACAGAGGGGCTTCGAGCCATGGACCTGGATGTCTTCACGCACCTGATCAGGCAGCACGGACCTGAGCTCGAAACCTGGCCCGACAAGTACCGGCGCCCTGCGCTACGGCTTCGAGACGAGTCCCCCGAGGCGCGGACGATCTGGGAGCAGGCGATGCGCGCCGACTACCCGTTCATGCCCGATCACGATCACCCGGTGGACCCGATCCGCGCGAATGCGATCGTCGACGCCGCTCTGCGCCGGATCCGCAACGAGACTCCGTCGGTCCGGACCTGGGGCTGGCTGCTGTCGCGACCAATCGGCGCCGCCTTCGCCGGGATGCTGGTCGCGGGCTGGTTCACGGGCTACGTCCTGATGCCCTCACCTCGGCCGCAGAGTCCGCCGGGCACGACCTCTCCGCTCGTGGCCGTGCTCGACGCTTCCGCCGTCGACATCACGTGGTTGATCCAATGAAGCCGTTCTTTACCCAGGGGCGGGTCGTCAAGATCGCGCTCGCCGCATCCCTCGCCGTCAACGTCTTCTTCGTGGCGTTCGTGGGGGCCCAGCTGTGGCGTTCCCGAACGGATCTGCCGTCCTTCGTCGGCGATTCCGCGCAGACACCCGGGCTTGCGATTGCCCAGATGGCTCTGCAAAGAGCAGCCGACGCCCTGCCGGCGAACGACCGCGCTGCCCTCCGGCAGGCCCTCATGGCCCGGCTTCCGGTGCTCCGGGAAGCACAGGAGCAGTACTTGCAGGCTGCCGAGGCGGCGCGGAAGGAGGTCTCCCGAACACCAATCGACCCGGGTGCGCTCCGATCCAGCATCGACGCGGCGGTCGTCGCCCGCCAGAAGATCGCACCGATCGTCGGTGATCTGCTCGCCGATGCCATCCTGCACATGTCCGATGAAGGCCGGCAGAGTCTGAGCACCTATCGTCCCAAGCAGTGAACACGCTCCCCGGCCGCACTGTCGCAAGAAGGGAGAAACAGCCGCCAGGGCCGGAAACTCCGTGCTGACGGGCCCGTATCAGGGGCGCCATCGCCCGATGGCTGGCGAGATTTGCTCCAGCACGGAAAGAAACCATGGAAACGCAAGTCGAAGGGCACGCCCCCGCGGCAGCGTGGCTGCATGCCGTCCGGCCCTCTTGGCGGAGGGAGGGGCACGGCCTGAAAATCCGACGATCGTCGGGCCGCGTCCTACCCAGCCCGATCATCCTTCTCACCCTGCTTCTCGCGGCGTGCGGCGGGGCTCGCGTCTCCGATATCCAGTACGGCGCGGTCCAGCCAGCTCGGCAGCCGGAACAGGTCCTTGTCCGGGCGAGCGTCGCCGAGACCCCAGGAGAGGCTGCCAGCGCGGAGGCGGAGGAGGCAGCGAGGAGTCTCGCCCGACAGATCGCCTCCGATCTCTGCAATTCGGGAGTGCCGGCAGAGCCAATCGGCCACGGGGCCTCTCCCGTCAGCGCGGCCATCCTGGACATCAGCCTGACACAGCTCGACCAGGGCAGCACGCTGCAGCGGATCGTCGTCGGCTTCGGCATGGGCCAGTCCAAGCTCCAGGCTGCAGTCAAGCTCGTGCTTCCCGATCTCATGGCTCCCGAGCCGGCGGTTGCGTTCGACACCAGCGCCGACAGCGGCCACAAGCCGGGCCTGCTCCTTCCGGCTGGAGTCGGATATGCGACCGGCAATATCGTGAGATCCGCAATCGCCGGGGGCGCCGGACTCGCTCTCAACCTGCGGGGAGGATCGAGCGCCGATATCGAGCATGCGGCATCGGCCATCACCGAGCAGGTCCAGGACTATTTCCAGGACGTCGGCTGGTCGCAATGGCCGCCGGCGGCTACGCCAGCCGGCAGCTGTGCCGCCGGGGCGGCCGCGCGATCATGAGGCGCCTGTCGAGATAATACCCCCGCCATCCGAAAACTCGACCGCCTCCCCCTCGTATCAGGATCGGTGACCGAGTGGATCGACAGGATCGGCGTCACCTCGCAACGACCACCAAGGAATCGAACCAATGCCTTCTTGGAGCCATATCGCGGCCGCCTACCTGGCCCTTACCGTTGTCATGATCGGCGCTGTCGCGGCGCCGGGCGCTGCCATGGCTCAGCAGAGCCCTGCGGCCCAGCAGGCGATGCAGGCCTGCCGTGCTGACTATCAAGCCTTGTGCTCCGACGTCCAGCCGGGTGGCGGCCGGGGCCTCGCCTGCCTCCAGCAGCACGCGGACAAGGTGTCCGACGGCTGCAAACAGGCGCTGGCCTCCCTCAAGCAGAAGTGACGCCCGCCGCACGGCAAGCTACGCGCATTGACGGACAGGAGCCGTCTGTGATCGCCGATTGAGAAGGGCGCACCGGCGCACCCCGACCGGCAACTGTTCCTGCCCGCGCATCATCGGGACCGTGAGCTGCCAAACGGGGCTGAGCCTGTTGGCCCTCTGAAAGCCGGCCGGGCGCCCTGCGGCACCCGGCCGGAGCGCGGTCAATAGAGTCGACAGGCTGCATTGATGGGAAGACGGCCATGCCCCTTCGGGCCGGCGGCCGCGCCTCACTATTCCAGCTTGCGCTCGCGATATTCCCAACCCGACTTGGACGGCTCGTCTACCCCGCGGCTATGGAAGGAGACGCACCACGCCGGACAAGCCGATGAAGCAGGTTCTGTTTTCTCTCTCCGCATTTCTTTCTCTGCTCACCCTCCCGTCTTGGGCGGAGACGCGCACGATCTGCACGATCGTTCTGACGGCGGAGACAGGGGAAGCCGTCGTCGATCAAGGCGATTGCGGGCGGCGGATGTCGCCGGCCTCGACCTTCAAGATCGCGATCAGCCTCATGGCCTTCGATGCCGGCATCCTGACCTCGCCGAGCCGGCCGGAGCTGCCGTTCAAGGAAGGCTACATCGACGCATGGCCCGAATGGCGGCGGCCGACGACCCCGGCGACGTGGATGCGGGATTCCGTCATCTGGTATTCGCAGCAGGTCACGCAGCGGCTGGGGGCGGACCGGTATTCCGCCTATGTCACCGCCTTCGACTACGGCAACCGCGATCTGGCGGGCGACCCCGGGGCCCGTAACGGGCTGACCCACGCCTGGCTGAGTTCGTCCCTGCAGATATCGCCCGCCGAACAGGTGGCGTTCCTGCGCAAGCTGCTCCGGCACGAGCTGCCGGTCAGCGACGCCGCCGTCGAGAACACGGCGACGATCATGGACCAGGGCGTCCGGCCCAGCGGCTGGCATGTCTTTGGCAAGACCGGCGCCGGAGCATCGCGAGGCGCCGATGGCGAGCCGGCCAGACCCTTCGGGTGGTTCGTGGGTTGGGCGGAGCGCAACGGGGGCACGGTCGTCTTCGCGCGGCTGATCCAGGACAGCGAGCGCCAGCCCTCGCCCCCGGGCTTTCGCGCCCGAGATTCTTTGCTTGATGATCTATTCTCGGAGAACGGCATTCTGAGCCGGTGAAGCCGTGCCGGGCAACCAATGTCCCGGCCGGGAAAGCCGGGATACGACACGACATGAATATCGAGCTTCTGCGCGACTTCCTCTGCGTCTCCGAGAGCATGAGCCTGACGCGGGCGGCAGAACTGCGGAACACCACGCAATCGAACCTGAGCAAGCGACTCCGCGCTCTCGAGATGTGGCTCGGCCGCGACCTGATCGACCGCCGCGGCAGGCCGCTTGCGCTGACGCAGGCGGGAGAGGACCTCGTGCCCAAGGCCCGCGGCATTCTGGCGGAGCTCGACGGGTTCCGCGGCGCTGATCTCCCCTGGAGCGTGAAGGACGGCGCGGTGAGCATCGCAATGCCGCACAGCGCGACCGTAAGCGTCTTTCCGGCTTTCAAGAAGCGATTGCTGCGGCGCCTGCCCAAGGCGAGCTTCGCGCCCCGCATCGCCAATCACGACATGGTGGCGAGGATGCTCACTCGATCGGAGTGCGATCTTGCCCTCGTCACGCGTCACCCCCGGGTGCCGCAGGCCGACGAGTTCGCCGTATTCCGATCCGTCGATATCGCCCGCGATCGTCTCGTGCTGGTCGCGCCTCCCGGTGCGAGCAAAGACGAACCACTGCCGCTTCATGTGTCGGATTCACGGACCTACATCGGCCAGATCTGGCAAGCGTGCAGAGTCGCCGTCCCTGCGACCAAGGAGGTGGAGCACGGCATGGCGGCCGACATCCGGGCGCACTGTCTCGCGGGCGACGGACGCGGTGTGCTGCCGGAAACTATGGTCGAAGCCGATATCGCCTCCGGCCGGCTTGTCGTGTGCGACTGCCGGGAGGATCTCGGCTACGACGTCTCGCTGTTCTGCGCCCCGAAAGCCAGCCCTCAGGCAAAACGGATCTGGGCGCTTGCATCCGCTATCTGAAGGCGAGCTCCATCCGGAAATAAGGCCGCCTACCTCGACTTCGTGATCGAGGTCGTCGTCGCATCAGCCGCGAGCCCGACTTCAGAATCCGGCCGCGGCGCTGGGTCGCCGAGCGGACCATCGGGTGGATGACATGATGGCGACGGCTGGTCCGCGACCACGAAGCCCGCGTCGCTGTCTCCAAGGCCATGATCCACGTCGCCATGGGCTGCCTCCTCCTCCACCGAGTCTCTCATAAAGCTAAGCTTCCAAGCGGTCTCCAAGGTCGCGCGCCGATTAACACCTCACCCGTGGTCGATCGGGAGTCTCGCGGTGGAGGCGGATCTGACCGCAAGGCGCCGCAGGGACCACCACTCCTCGATCGCCCGCAGCACGATGAAGAAGGCTGGGACGACAAAGACGCTGAGCACCGTGGAGATCAGCATCCCGCTGACGACCGAGATGCCGATCGATCGGCTGGCGTTGGCGCCCGCGCCCGTCGCGAAGACGAGTGGAACCATGCCGAGGATGAAGGCGATCGAAGTCATGATGATGGGGCGGAAACGGAGCCTGGCGGCTTCGGCGGCCGCTTCGACCAGCGGCTTGCCTTCCTTGATGCGGAGATCACGGGCATACTCGACGATCAGGATTCCGTTCTTGGCCGCCAACGCCACGAGCAGGATCAGGCCGATCTGGGTGTAGAGCGTGTTCGGCAATCCGAGCGCCAGCAGTACGAAGACTGTGCCCAGGAGGGCGAGCGGCACCGACAGGATCACGGGGATCGGCCCGAGCCAGCTTTCGTACTGCGCCGCGAGCACGAAATAGACCAGCACCAGCGCCAAGCCGAAGGCGATGTAGACCTGGCCGCCGGCCAGTTTCTCCTGAAAGGAGATGCCGGTCCAATCATAGCCGCTTCCGGCCGGCAGCGTTCGTGCGGCGACCTGATCCATCAGTGCCATGGCTTCACCCGAACTCAGGCCCTCCTGCTGCCGTCCGATCACTGTTGCGGATGGATACAGGTTGTAGAGGCTGATCAGCGCAGGCCCGGCCTTGGCGCGGATCTCGACGAGGGTCGCGATGGGCACCGAATTGCCCGATGCATTCCTCACCTTCAACGCACCGATATCCTGCTCGATCCGCCGGAAGGAGTCGTCAGCCTGTGTATAGATCTGGAACGTATGGCCGAAACGCGTGAACTGATTGACGTAGCTCGAGCCCAGATAGCCCGACAGCGCACTGAAAACATCATCGACGGATGCGCCCATTGTCGCCGCCTTGATGCGGTCGACGGACAGTTCCAGCTGCGGAGCGAGGGAACCGGAGGTCATCTGGACCTGCTGAAGCCGGGACTGGGAGACCGCGTTTGCGGCAAGCGTCCTGCCGAGCTCGTTGAGCTTGGCGAAATCGAAACTGCCGTCACGGAGCTCCACCTGCATGTTGAAGCCGCCGACATTGCCGATGCCTTGAATCGACGGCGGCGGCACGACGATCGCCAGGCCGTCATCGAGCGATGCGAGCTGACCCGACAGTGCCTGATAGGTCTGGAGCAGGCCCTCCGCCTTGCCGCGCTCATCCCATGGCTTCATCACCACATAGGCGAGGCCCGCGCTCGACAACGATGCATTGCCCTCCAGCGCCGACACGCCGGCGATGGTTATGACATCCGCCACGCCCGGGATCGTTCGTGCAATCTGCGACACGCGCTCCAACGTCTTGTCCGTTCGGGACAGTGCCGCGCCGCCGGGGAGCTGGACGGCGACGAGCAGATAGCCCTGATCTTCAAGCGGCAGGAATGCACTCGGCACCCTCGTTAGTCCGAATCCAGCGACACCGATGAGGACGAGGCCTGTCGCCGCACTGAGCAACTTCATACGCAGCACGTGGCGGAGCGCGCGCTCGTAGCCTCGTTCAAGGGCACCGAATGCCCGCTCGAACCCTCGAAAGACGATACCGCGCCGGGCCAGGGGCTTTGGTGGCCGCATCCACAGAGCGGCCTGGGTGGGTTTGAGGGTCACGGCGTTGATCGCGCTGATGACGGCGGTCGCCGCGATGACCAGCGCGAACTGCTGATAGAGGCGGCCCGTCAAGCCGGGCAGGAAGGCGGCCGGGAGGAAGACGGCAACCAGAACAAGCGTGATGCCGACGATCGGGCCAAAGAGCTCGCCCATCGCCTTCTCGGCCGCGGCCGGACCCGACAGGCCACGTTCAAGGTGCCGCGCGGTTCCCTCCACGATGACGATCGCGTCGTCGACGACGATGCCGATCGCCAGCACAAGCGCGAACAGCGTCGACATGTTCAGGCTGAAGCCGAGCATCGCCATGGCGGCGAATGCTCCGATCAAGGTGACGGGAACCGTCGTCGCCGGGACCAGCATCGCCCGCCAGTCCTGAAGAAAGAGCAGGATGACGGCGAGCACGATGAAGCACGCCTCGATCAGGGTCTTGTAGACCTGGTGGATCGCGGCATTGACGAAGGCGGTCGTGTCGAAGGGGATGCTGTAGGCGATGCCGTCGGGAAAGCCCTTGGCGAGTTCGGCCATCTTTGCGGCGACGGCATTGGCCACGTCGAGGGCGTTTGCGTCCGGCAGCTGGCTGATGGCGATCGCGGCTGCCGGCGTGCCATTCATCCGGAAGATCTGACCATAGGATCTGGATCCGAGCTCCACCCGCGCGACGTCGCGCACGCGGGTGATCCTGCCGCCCGCGTCGGGCTCCGACTTGACGACGACATTCTCGAACTGAGCGACCTGGTCGAGCCGTCCGGTCACGTCGATCGTGTATTGGAATCCCTGGCTGGCTCCGATCGGGGGCATGCCGAGCTGGCCGGCCGAGACATCCCGGCTTTGCTGGCGCAGCGCCGCCACGACGTCGCTCGGCGTCAGACCGCGCGCCTGCAGCAGGCCCGGATCGAGCCAGATCCGCATGGCATAGTCGCCCGCGCCAAAGATGCTGACGTCGCCGACGCCGGGCAGGCGTGCGAGCTGGTCCACCATGTTGATCTTGGCGTAGTTCGCCAGGAAGAGGCTGTCGAAGCGATTGTTCGACGAGGTGAGAGCGACGAATTCGAGAATCGACGTCGATCTCTTTCTGACCGTGATGCCTTGCGACTGCACGGCATCAGGAAGCTGCGCCTCCGCCGCGCTGACCCGGTTCTGGACCAGGATCTGTGCCTGATCGGGATCGGTGCCGATCTCGAACGTCACCACCAGGGAGTAGACACCATCGCTCGCGCTGGTGGACTGCATGTAGAGCATGCCGGGCACGCCGTTGACCTGCTGCTCGATCGGCAAAGCGATCGTGTCCATGACGGTGCGTGCGCTGGCACCGGGATAGCGGACCGTCACCTGCACCGTCGGCGGCACGATGTCGGGGTACTGCGCGACAGGAAGCTGAAGGAATGCAACGCCGCCGATCAGGAGCGTGACGAAAGCGATCACATTCGCCAGGACCGGCCGCTCGATGAAGAATCTGGAGAACATCGGATTGTCCGATCCATCAGTGCTCGGCGGCCGCCGAGACCGCAATGGGTGGAGCGTCCTGCGGCGCGACCTTGCTGCCGGGCACGGCCCGCTGGATGCCGCCGGTCACGATCCGATCCTCGGCGCTCAGTCCCGAGGTGACGATTTGAAAGCCATCTTCGCCGCCTGATATCTCGATGTGACGCTGCTGGACCACGTTGTCCTTGTCGACGACGAGCACGTAGGATCCTTGCTGGTCCGTGCCGACCGCGGCATCCGGCACGCGAAGGGCCCCTTTGATCACATCGACGGGAATGCGGATGCGGACGAAGAGGCCCGGCAACAGTCGTGCATCCTTGTTGTCGAGGATCGCCCGCGCCGCAAGCGTGCCAGTTGCCGCGTCGACCAGCGGCGCCACATAGTCGAGCGTTCCTCGATGGGGATACCCGCTTTCGATCTGTGTACCGATCTCCACTGGGATGCGGCCAAGGTCGACGAGCTTCTCCTGCCGCTCGCGCAGCTGGCGACGGATCCGCAACAGGTCGATCTCGCTGACGGTGAAGACGACATGGATCGGGTCGAGTTGGACGATCGTTGCAAGAGTGGTCGGGCTCCCAGATCCCACCAGCGTTCCAATGTCGGCCAGATGATCCGTCACCGCGCCGTCGAACGGCGCCGTGATCCGCGTGTATCCGAGATTGATCGCGGCGATCTGCCGGTTCGCCTCCGCCGCCTCCAACTGCGCGCGCGCCGTATCACGGTCCGCACGCGCCGTATCGACATTGGCTACTGCTGCCGCCTGACGCGCGACGAGTCGATCCTGCCGGTCGAACTGCGCTTCCGCGTTGGCCAGGGCCGCCTTCGCCTGTGTGATGGATGCCTCGGCCTGCGCCAGTTGCGCCTTGTACTGATCGGGCTCGATGACAAAGAGCAGATCGCCCTTCCTAACCCTGGCCCCGTCCCTGTAGTTGATTGAGGTCAGGAAGCCGGGGACACGCGCGACGAGAGCCACACTGTCGACGGCAGCGGTCGTGCCGGTGAGATGCAGGTAACGCGTCACATCCCGAACCTCAGGATGTGCGACGCTCACCTCGGGCGGCGGCGGGGGCGCGTAGGTGTTGCCCTTGTCGTCGCAGCCGCTCAAAACCAGCGTCGTCCCGAGCAGTAATGTGGCGATATGTCTGCGGACATTCTGCCCGGATGCTTGCACGCGTCCACTGAACCGTGGCGGAATTGACATGCAGATCTGCCTCTGTTTGGAAGAGACGGCAGCCGACGACCTGAATCGAACAACTCTCGGCCCGCTGTGCAGTCGCCTCAGTGGAAGGCGTCTTGCCTGCGAACTGTCCGCTCATGACGCTTCCGCAGGACCGCCCCGGGAAGCCACACCGCCGGATCGGGACGCTTGGCGACGCACCGGACATCTCAATCCCGCTCGATCACGCCATGATGGGTGGTGGTGCCGAGCGGACCGCGTCGGACCGTGCCGTAGCGGCAAGCCTCCGATCCACATACGACGCCGCCTGCCCGCTGCGTCGTCGTGCGGTGGTAGTCGCCCCATCGACCGTACCACGGCCGCCCGACATAGTGGGCCTGCCAGTATGCGTGGTCGAAATTGACGATCGTCAGACTGATGCGGGGGCCGGCCGCCGGGGTGACGATCACTGGGCTGCCCTGATAGGTGACCTGAATATAGCCGGCAGCCAGCCAGCCTCGGTTAGCGCCCCACGAGACGTCGCACCAGGAATAGTCGGAGAGGCATCCGTAGGTGGTCATCGGTACGCCGGCCGGCACCGTGGTGATCATGGGATAAGCGGTTCCCGGCCCGGCTCGCATGTTGACGTTGGCGACGGCGACAGCCTGACTGGCGGCATGAGCGGTCGCGACGGCGAGGACGGTCAGGACCGCTCCCGAGACCGCGGCAAGAATTCTCTTCGGCAACAGTACCTCCTTGTTAGGAAACCACACCCGCAGGAAGCCCGGACCGCCACAAGTCCGATCGGATGGCGGGCCACATCCCTCACGCGCTGATACGCGCCACGATGCGAAAGTGTTCGGCGCGATCCCATGCTGCGCGAACGAACACTCCGGCCGTGTGGCCCGTATCAGTTTCCGATCCGGTCACGACAATGGTGAGGCTTGGCGGAGAGGTTATGGTCGCGGTTCAATCACTCGTCCCATTCAAGTTCCGTCTCGCTGGCGCTGGTCGCGACCGGATTCGAGGTCGGGTGGCACTTGGCCATGCGCCGGCAGGCCTCCCCTGGCGGGAGAAGCTGATCTCGGCCGGTATCCTGCCGCTTCGAGTCTCGGCAGGATGCTGCTGACCGTCGTGGTCATACTCGAACCACAGCCGGCTGACGGGCAGCGGATGACGGTGCGGCTCATCGCTCTGCTTTCTGACTTCGTTGAATAGGCGCTGCGTCGAATTCTCCATGCCGACGTGGCGCCTCCCCCGGGGGCGTTCCCCCCACGCGCCCCCGGGGGCCCGTGCCAGGGTTTCACGTCATCCAGCATACCGATCGCAGTTCGGCGTGGTGGAGTGTCACGGTCTCGAACCGCGAACCCACCCGGCGCAAAGCCCTGGTGTCGGCGATCCGCCCGGCCGCGCCCTGGCCGATCCGCCTGCCGACGATCTCGCGGAGATCACCGCGGGCGATGTCGACGCGATCCTCGCCTGCATCGCCGCCCCGTCGGGCCGGGGCGGATCCATCCCACAAAGCGACCCGACCGGCATCGCCGCCATGGCGGGCGCCGCAGTCGGCGCCTTCGCGGCAGCCGGCATCGTCGGCAGCGTCCCGGTCGTCCACTTCGAGCAGACGACGGGCATGATCTCGCCGCGCGGACTGTGGTTCCAGGAACTCCTCGGACTGCCCGCCGGGCTGATCCTCGACGGCGGCATCTAGCCTCAAGAAGGCTCGCCACGCAGTTGCCGTAAGGCCCTTCCCCAGCAGTGCCGGTCCGATCACTCGGGACGGCGCTCCGGCTCGGATGGAAACAGCGCGGCAATGCAGTCACGGAACCATCGCTGCCCCGGATGTGCGTCATTGCGGCGATGCCAGGATAACGAGAACTGGACCGCATCGAGGTCGAGCGGCGGCTGCAGCACGCAGAGCCGGTCGGCCTGGCCAGAAGCTGTCACCACCCCTGTCATCAAGGTGGCGATCATGTTGGACGACGCGATCAGCAGCGGCGCCGCATACATATACGGAAGCGTCACAGACAGCCGTCGCTTCAGGCCCTGCTTGGCGAGCGCGGCGTCGACCACGCCGGACCTCTCATTCTCGGGGGATACCAACAGATGCGACAGGGAGAGGAACGTCTCCATGTTCAGCGGTCTGTCGGCCGCCGGATGATCCTTGCGCACGATGCTCACGAAGCGCTCCTCGAAGAGCGGGCGCGTTAGAATCCGGCCGACCGGGCTCGAAGGCACACCGATGGTCATGTCGGCTTCGCCCGCGTCAAGCATGGCGATGGCGTCGTCGCGATTGGTGAAGTTGCGGATGTTCAGCGTGAGGCCCGGGGCTTCTCCCCTGAGCGCGACCAACAATTGCGGCAGCAGCACGAATGTCGGATGGTCGGATAGCCCGAGCTTGAACGACGCCGTGGAAGTCGCCGGAGTGAACTCCTGGGTGAATTCGAGCGTGCGCTGAATCTCGGCAAGCGCGTGCGCCAGCGGCTCGGCGAGATCGAGAGCCCTTGGCGTCGGCTCCAAGCCGTTCGGGCCGCGCACGAATAGCTCATCACGCAACAGCGCGCGCAGGCGCGACAGCGCGGCGCTCATGGCCGGCTGTGTGCGGCCGATCCGTATTCCCGCCCGCGTCACACTACGCTCCGCCATCAGCGCGTCGAAGGCGACCAGCAGGTTCAAATCTATGCCGTATAAATCCATCACATGGATGGTTGCGTATACCGCATATCGATTTCAAGCATGTAAGCCCGATTGGCTAGTTTTGGGGCATCCGCCTTCCGCATAGGACGCCCGCATGATTGACACAGCCACCCCGCCGAAGGTGTTCGGCCTGACGCCAGTGGAGCGCCGCGCGGTCGAGACGCTCTACCGCGCCTTCAACGAGGCCGATCCCGATCTTCTCGACACGGCCGTCACCGAAGACTGGCAAGACACTCCGCTGGCACCCCATCAGAAGCCGGGACGGGATGGAATGAAGCCGCTGATCGGCGAGTTCGTGGCGGCCTTTCCGGACGTGAGGATCACGCTTTTCGAGATCATCGGCGCCCCCGGCCGTGCGGCTGTGCGCGGCCGCATCTCCGGTACCCACACCGGCGAATGGTTCGGCATCGCGCCGACCGGCAAGCCGTTCGAGATGCCGATGCACGAATTCCACCACATCGCCGATGGCAAGCTGACCCACACCTGGCATCTCGAAGACTGGTTCGGGTGGCTCTTCCAGGTCGGCGCGTGGCCGGCCGGCGCGCGGTAGGCCGCCCGATGAAAGCTGCCCGCATCACCGGCTACAATGCCGTTCCAATGCTGGAAGACATCGCCGTGCCAACACCCGGCGCCGGCGAGGTCTTGGTCCGCGTCACGGCCGCCAGCATCAACCCGCTCGATGTGAAGCTGCAGCGGGGCTACATGCACCAATTCTTTCCACTGGTCTTCCCCTACACGCTCGGCACCGATCTCGCCGGTGAGATCGAGCAGGTCGGCCCACAGGTCGAGGAGTGGAGGCCGGGCGACAAGATCGTCGCGCGCACCGATCCGACCGCGGGCGGCGCGTTCGGCGAATATGCCGTGGTGCCTGCGGCCTATCTGGCGAAGCCACCGTCCACCATCTTGCTCGACGAGGCAGCTGGCATTCCGACAGCGGCCGGGACGGCTTGGCAGGGCCTGTTCGAAACGGCCAGCTTGACGCGCGGCCAGACCGTGCTGATCCACGCCGGCGCCGGCGGTGTCGGCAGTTTCGCAATCCAGTTCGCTCGCAACGCTGGCGCCCGCGTCATCGCCACTGCATCGGGGGACGGTCTCGATATTGTCCGTCGGCTCGGTGCCGAGAAGGGCGTCGACTACCGCTCCAGGGACTTCGCCCAGCAGGTGTCGGACGTCGACGTCGTGCTCGACACGATCGGCGGGGAGACCCAGCAGCGATCCTATGGCGTGCTACGCGCTGGCGGCGTGCTGCTCGCAACCTCTGCGCCGCCTGATGAAGCGCTTGCCAAGGCACACAATGTCACCGCCTCGTTCGTCTTCCACTCCTCAGAAGCCGGGCGGCTACAGCGGGTGACCGAGGCGATGGACAAGCATGGAATGAAGGTCTTGCTCGATCGCAAGACGACACTGCGCAGCTTCGACCAAGCCTTTGAGCATCAGGCATCAGGTCGCGCCCGCGGCAAGATCATCGTCGCTCTCCGATAGTGCTCCTGACAGGCAGCCGGCGCCCGCGCCGGCTGCCGGCTCAATCGCGATATTGCCTGTGAGCAGCCTTGGCTCGGTGACGTTGCCTGCCGTCTGAACCGCCAGCCGCGAGGAAAGGTCCCATGGAAATCGAGGACATCACCAGCGCCGACAGACGGAAGCTGCTGAAACTGCCAATCTTGGCCGGACTGGTCGGGGCGCTGCCCATTGAGGCCGCAGCACAGGAACAGAAAGCGGATCCCCTCTTGACCGCACGGCCTATGCCGACCGTCGATGCCCGCTTCCCAGCCGAGATGGCGCCGGGAGTTTTCATCCTGCCGGACAAGCGGATCCCGCTGGTGCCCAATATCGGCATCGTTGTCGGCACGCAGGCCGCGCTGGTCGTGGACTGTGGTCTGGGCATCGACAGCGCCGAGAACGTCCTTCGGCTGACGCGCGAGCTCGCGCCAGGCCGGCGGATCATTCTCACCGTCACACACGCCCATCCCGAACATGGCTTCGGCGCTCAGGTGTTCCGAAACGATGCCCACATCTACTACAACGCGGCTCAGCGCGACTACCTCATGCGCTCGGGCAATGGCATGCTCGATGGGTTCAGCGCGAGCGTCCTTCCACCCGCGCACAGGCATCTGCTCGACGGCATAGAACTGACGCCGCCGCACGAAACCTATGACGGGTCTGAGGCTGCGTTCGATCTCGGTGGCCGAGAGGTCCGGCTGCGGACATGGGGGACCGCGCATTCTCCAGGCGACCAGATCGTGTTCTTGCCACAGGAGCGCATCCTCTTCGCCGGCGACCTCCTCGAGGAACGCATGTTTCCGATCGTGCCGTTCTTTCCGCCCATGATCGGCGCCGACGACATCGACGTCGCGAAGTGGGAGGTTGCCCTGAACGGCATATTGCGGCTGCAGCCTCGCCTCATCGTGCCCGGACACGGCAACCTCGGCGGCACGGAGATTCCAGAAGCCGTGCTCGGCTACTTCAAGGCGGTCAGCAACATCCTCGCCCAGACCGGTCAGCAGAACAGGGATCTCCGGCCGCTCATCCGCGCGCGGTATCCGACATGGGAGAATCCCGAGTTCATCCCGCCGGCGCTGGCGTATTTCCGCCTGCGTGCCTGAGAAGATCGGCCGGCACGCTCACGTCAAAGAGCGACGCTGCAGCTCGCTCGGAGATCAGCGGAGAGATGGCCTCCACAGCCTTCTGAGCTTCACCGACGGCGGCAAACAGTACAATCACATCGCATACGCTCGCATTCGGCATGGCGGAAACCACGCCGCTGTTCGGCATCGCCTGTAGAGATCTCAAGTGGCTGCAAATCTTCTGACGCTGGCGACGATTGGCTTTGCTCACTTGCTTGCGGTCGTTGAGCCCCGGCCCAAGCTTTCTCATCGCGGCAGGAACTACCGTTGGGCAACCACGAAGGCACCAGCCGACCTGGCCCGACCTTCCGGCGGCGAAGGTGTGGTAGGGCGTGCGACGTGCGCTACTCCGGTACTGGCCTCCGCGCTCGGACCAGGCTTAGCCTTACCTCTGAAAGCTCGGCAGAAAGCGGAAAGCCCCGCCTTTATGGGAGGCTGTGTGGAAACGGTTGGAGGCCCTGGTTTCACCGGGGCCTCCTTTTTGTTTCAGAGGGCCGCTGGCTTGGCGATGTGGATGGCGCGGAGGATGTTGTAGGCGAGGACGGATAGGGCCATCTCGGTCCGGGTTCCGTCGAGGCCCCGGGTGAGGAACCGCCCGCCGGCCATCATCCTCTTGATGGTTCCGAAGGGATGCTCGACGGCGCAGCGCCGGGCCCGCATCATCTCGGGCGTGGCGCGAGCGGCCATGCGGTTGAGGGCGTCGTCGTCGAGATGGCGCTTGACCAGGCGTCGCTCGGCGGCGGTGCAGCGCGCCTTCAGCGTACAGCCGGAACAGTCCGGCGAGATATAGGTGACGTTGCGCTTCTTGCGGTGAAGCTGCTTGCGGACGAGCGTGCGCCCCGCCGGGCAGACGAGCGTGTCAGTCTCGGGCTTGTAGATGAAGGCGGTGCGGTCGAACAGCATGCCGTCGCCCTGGTTGTTGACCGACCGTTGGGACGGCACACAGGCGACGATCCCGTCCCGCTCGCAGGCGCTGGCATGCTCACCGTTGTCGAAGCCCTTGTCGGCCACCACTGTCATCGCATCGAGGCCGAGGTTCTGCTTCGTGGCGCTGGCCATCGGGTACAACTGGCGCCGATCGGTCGGTTCGTCAGTCACGTCGTGATGAACGATCAGGCCGGTGTCGGTATCGACGGCGGTCTGCACGTTATAGGACGGCGGCTTGGGACCATGGCCCAGCCCCATCGGGCGGGCGTCCTCCTCGCCGTCCACGAGGGTCGCGCGACCTTCGTCGTCGAGCCTCGCCGCCAGCCGATCCAGTTCGCTGCGACGGGTGCGAAGGGCGGCAAGCGCGGTCTCGACAGCTTCCGGCGCATCGCCGGGCTCGGCTGCATCCGCCTTGTCCAGTCCAGCGAGATAGACAGCGATCTGAGCGTCGAGACAGGCGGCTTCCTTCGCGATCTCCCCGCGGCCGACGACCTTTCTCGCACTGGCCGCCGCACGGAACTTCGAGCCGTCCAGCGCGACCAGACGCGCCGAGAACAACCCCGCGTCCCGGCACAGCAGCACGAACGCCCGGCAGGCACCGACGATCGCCGCTCCGTTGTCGCGCCGGAAATCGGCGATCGTCTTGAAGTCAGGTGCAAGCCGACGCATCAGCCACATCGCCTCGACGTCGCGACAGCAGGCCCGCTCCAGCCGCCGCGACGAACGCACCTCGTTGAAATAGCCCCAGACATAGAGCCTCAGGAGATCACGCGGATCGTAGCCGGGCCGCCCCGTCGCCGCAGGCACCGACCGGCCGAACCCCAGAACCGACAGGTCCAATCCATCAGCGAACGCGTCGATCACCCGAACCGCCGCATCGGCCGCAACATAATCCTCCAGCCGAGCCGGCAGAAACGACGCCTGCGCCCGATCCTCCCCGACGATGTATCCCATGAATATGGCCGCCCCGTTCCCGAGGCGGCCATTCTAAACAATCGGCCCGGCTTTCCACACAGCCTGTTTATGGGGCGGGGCTTTGTGTCAGACCTCGATGTGGATCGAGTTATAACAAAGGTGGTTGCGGGGACAGGATACCACCGATACCCCTACAGGCTGGCTATCGCCGTCTGAGCCTACGGCCAAGAAAGCCTCGCAGTCGTCCAGCCGACCTACAGCTCGCGCTCAGCAAGCCAGCTCGACCAAGCGGACTCGGGCCTTTCAACTCGGGCCATCGGGGGCTCCTGTCTGGTGATGGGGCGGCTCTCAACCACCATCGTCCCAGGCAAGAGACTCCGCCTTCACCGTCTCCCAAATCCCCCACCAGCGGGTTCGTTCCATCCCCCGTCCAATTCCACGTTCAACGAATTTGCTCTGGCGTCTCCACTGGAGCCCTCGACTAGCGACGCTGTCGGCTCCAACGACGTACCAGATCGGATCAGATGCGCAATACCATCGTCGAGTAGAATCCTAATGCCTTCTCGGGCGAGTTCGAGCGATGGAGCTTCGACGGCAGCGCTCAGCAAATTCCGAACAGAATGGACCTTACCGTCCCACAGGAGCCTGAGGACTGGGATCATCCAGTATGGGTATCTGCGCCGAGCGCCGGCGCGCTGCACATCCACACCGTTCGGGTGCTCATCGATCACATCAGGGAGGGCTGGACCGCTCAATCGGATCTTCGAATTGTCTGGCAGAGAGGCTCGATCGGTCCGCGCGAGGTCTGGCATTGATAGGTATGTCCGCTGCGGAATCCGTGCCACTTGGTCGCGCAGAAACTGATCGAGACCAGCAAGGGTAACCCGGGCAAGCACGGTGCTGGCGAGCGCCTCTACATGCGCCCTCCGCATCTCAACAGACTGGAATCGTGGCAGATCCTGGCGAAACAGCGGTTCATCGCGGACTTGCCGGATCAGCCAATCCATGAAGTGCGCGCCTGTCCTGTTAATGCCGCCGATCGTCAGGTGAAGCGAGGGCTCGTTAACGGCGCGGACGTCGTGCCATGTCCCGCGGGGCATGTATAGGACATCGCCGCTCTCAAGGAGGCCATCCCATGCAACCTCTTCAGGACAGCGGTCGCCGTGCGAAGAGTTGGGGCCGAACAGGGTCCAGTGTTTGCGGCCCGCGACCTGCACAATGAAGACGTCATGTCCGTCCCAGTGCGCACCGAAGCTTGCAGAGGATCCAAATGACGCGAAGAGGTTCGCCTGGAAGTGACATTTCAGGTTTCGGGTGAGATCCTCGCACAGAGCGCGGACCGGGGGATGCATCTCGTCCATCCCATTGACAGCAATGGTGGCACCCTCCCGCAGCTGCCGCTGGAGTTCGGCAGGATCGAGCCACGGCATGCGCTCGCCACGTCGCTCGTGGAGGTGGTCGGGAGTCGTCCGGGGATCGGACACCACACCGTCCTTAACCAGTCTGAATCGCGGCGGCTCGAGCAGATGCGTCTCGAGGATAGAATTCAGAGCATCCCATGACACGAGATTCCGGAAGCGATCACGCAGACCGGACATGGGAACGAATCTCGTTCCATAGATTGTGCTTCGAAACGCCTCAGGATCGTGAGGTCGTATGATTTCGTCGTAGGTGAGGGGCGTCATCATCCACCTGATCGTCAAGCTTCACGCCGCGCAGGAAGCCCGCGCCGGCTTCCGCGCAATGATGACAGTCTTGTCCGATCCGATGCGCCGGCTCTCGATGCCTTCCAAATCGGCCTCTGCAAGCATTTCATGAACCTCCTCATCGCTTTCCAGGTACCCACCGTGCGAGTTGAGATAAACTTTCAGCGCAAACATTGAGGTGCTTGCAGTATCGTCGGCGTCCCGAAGACGCCGGAACTTGGAAATGGCGAGTATGCCGCCAGGCCGCAAGGCCTTGATGCAATTGGCAATGATCCGGCGTTTTCCTTCAGCGTCGAACGAATGCATCATGTCACTCGTCATGATGCCGTCGAACTCGTCGCGTGAGGACAGCAAGAGCGCGTCCCCGGAGCGCAAATGGAGACGAGCCCGATGTGGATTCTTGGCCTGGAGCCGATCGCACACCTCAATAGCCTTTGGAAGGTCGAGCAGGGTGACCTCAGCGGAAGGGAGCCGGTCCAGCAATAGGACAGCGTGTTCCCCGTGACCGCCGCCGAGGTCCAGCACGTTGGCAGCGCGTGGAAGATGCGCCACCACAAGGTCGATAAACCCCGCCATATCCGGCGCGTTCACCGATCTGACCATCTTGAGGTAACCGTCCATGTGGTCGCTCGCGAACAGAATGGACTCGTAACTCTCATGCGGTCGCTCGGCATTGCCTCGAAGAATGTCGGCCATCCCGAGCCAAGCGGGATTCTGCGCTTTGTGCTGCAGCAGTTGGTCGACCACGGAATGCTCCCCAGCGCCGAGGAGCTCCTGAATCGACGGCTCAGCGTAGAATCGCCCTTCGATCTTTTTAAGCAACCCGACTCCGACCAGTCCGTTCAGCAGTAAGGTTGCGGGGAGGAGATCGAGGCCGATTTCCGCTGCAAGCTGCTCCGCTTTAGCGCCGTCTTCCGATAGACGAGAAAAGACTTGAAGCTCCAGCGCGGCGTATAGCAAGTGCGACTGCCGATAGATGGTGGCCATCTTCGTTAGCGCACGCCACGCCTCGTCGCGCGCGCGAGGCTGATCGCCGACGGTCATCATGCTGATCTTGCTCCATCACAGGATTTTGGGTCAGGACCCGGCGCCGAAGCGCCGGGTCCATTGGACTCAGAGGTCGCCGTTGATCATTGTGACCTCCCTTGCTGCGCCACGGGTCCACTGGTGGCAAGGGGGCCATGACAGACGATACGATCATCGTGGACCCGAAAATGATCGGGATATCCATCACGGCCGAACACAATGAAGTCTCCGGGATAGCGCGCGAGGTCTGTGCCGTTATTTAGGAACAAGACGCCTTTCGAGTAGTCGATCCCGTTTCCGGTCTTATCCAGGACCGAGCCCGTTTTTGGATCGCAAAGGAAAACTTGTCTTGTATAGCTGACGACGGCAAGAAAATTCTTGTTCTCGTCCCAGTCAAAATCCTCAACGGTGTTGCCGAGCCTGACCACGAAAGGCGAGTGAGCGTCGTCCGAGAGCTTATACCGCCAAATATTGCCGCCACTTCCGAAGAAGAGCGTGTCGTCGTCAAACCAGCGCATCCGCTTGTTGAACCGCATTCCTTGCGCAAATTCACGGCGGGTCCCGTCGTCCAGGTTCAGGAGCTCGGCAGAGAGGATACGTTGCCCGACGGCGAGGAGATTGCGGGTGGGGTGCAAGGCAAGGCACCAAATCGGTCGATCGGCTTGAAGCAGCGTTTCGCTCTGGCCATCACTGATCGACACGGACCGAACGGTGCCATCTTCACACGCAACGAACAGGCGTTCAGACCCATGGTCGAAGGTCAGATCGCGCACTGCTTCCCCAATATTGCACAAGAGAGCAGGTCCATTGCCGCGGTCGAGAAGGACTTCGCCGCTGGTAAGCCCCAAAGCGATCATTCCGGTCGACGCATCTCTGAACGCTCGCTTGACGTAGCCCGTTGGTTCGGCGTCAAACGGCACGGACTCTGCGGAAAAGAGAGTACGACGGCGAGACCGGTCGACAGCGGTAGCCCGATAGCGGTTGACCTGTCGGCCCTCGCCGTAAATCAGAATCGAGTCTTGATTGATCACCCCTGTCCAAAGACAGTCGGGCGTCTCCTTGATCCGCGCCAGCACCCGTTTCTGATCGACATCGATCTTATAGAGGGCGCCGTCGCGACAGTTCACGATCATGGTGCTTGGAGAGCGCTCAAGCGTCTTGATCCACCGGAGCTTGAAAGGAGCGTTCCAGATCACGGCTAGGCTCTCACATGTGGTCTTGTCGATCTCCTGAACCCGCCGATCGAAGCTGCTGATGAACGCCCGTCCGGAGGTTCGATTAAGGGTGACGTGTTCCAGATGGTCGCGGGCAATCAATGGCCCCAGCACTGCCGGCTCGCGGTCTTCGACATCAAACCGGATCACTTGCTGTCCGTCACTAGCGACGAGGTATTGGCCGGGCGCGCCCACCGGCTCGAACCAATGGATCACCTGGCGGTTGTTGTGACTGCCGAAATCCCAGCGCTTGAGCACCGCGCCCTCCTCGACGAGCGCGACCTCCCCTCTCACCGAAGCTGCGAGCATTCGATCGCTGTTCGGCAGATATCGCACCGTTATGAGGTCGTCCTCGGCGAATGGTCTCGTGCAGCGGACCACTCGCCAGCCTGTGTCGTCAAAGTCGATCTCGAACAGGCCCGCATTGCCGCTGTGGCCAGCAATGCGGCGGCCATTCTCGTGAAAGGCCAGTGCCTGTGATGTCGATGGGAATGGTAAGATCAACTCCTTGTCGCTGTCCGGGACGGTGTCGCGCACATTGATCGAGTGCAGCAGTTCGACGGCGCCTTCTGTGGAAAATCGCCAGACTGTGACCAGCCTGTCGTTACCGAGCGTCGCGAAATATGGGAGCGATGCGTGCCGAGCAACCGCCTCGATCGATCCGAAATGCGCCTGCTTCCGCTCGATCACTTCGAATTTGTCAATCGCGATAACCTGAAGCTCTCCGAGCTTCGTACCGGCGAACACGAATTGTTCGGTAGGATCGACGCAGAATGCGTTGATATTATTGGCGCCCATGTCGGCCTACTCCTATTCCACTTCATGACTGACAAAATGAATAGAACTCGAGTGCTCGGAGAACCGCGGATTCTGGTTACTCCGCCGCCATGTCCTGACCCAGAGCTGCCCGGCCCCGCACCATGGCGGCCGTTGTCGCCGCAGTGTGTAGCCCCTGGAATCTTGCGATCTCGACTTCGGTCACCGACGGCGCTCGGGCGCCATCCGGCCCGCAGACAGTGCTCGCGCCGTAGGGCGTGCCACCGCTGAGCTCGGTCATCGTTCCGAGGCCGCGAGCCAAGTAGGGCACTCCCACGACCGTCATCCCATGATGAAGAAAACTCGTGTGCAGCGCGCGCAGCGTGACTTCCTGACCGCCGTGCTGGGATGCCGAGGACGTGAACGCGCCGCCCACCTTTCCGACGAGCGCCCGCTGCTTCCACAGCGTGTTGGTTCGAGCAAGGAACTCCATCATTGGCGGCGAGATGTTGCCGAAGCAGGTTGGCGCACCCAACACGATCGCGTCGTAGGCTTTCAGCGAGTCGACATCCTTATCCGGATCGAAGATCTGGACCTCTGGGCCGCCGAGACCGGTCGCCTCCGGATCAGGCAGCCGCCGCAATTCGACACTCACCGACGGGAACTCGCCCGCCCCCGAGGCTATCGCCGCTCCAATTCGGGCGACGTGGCCTCGTCTGCTGTGAAAGAGGACAAGTATGGAAACTTGAGGCACGTCGGATCCCCTTATTGCCTGCCCATATGCCCTATTAAGCGGCTTCAGGATTGATCGAGTGCCGCTCAACAGAGCGGTGTCTCCGGTAAGCCGGCGTAGGATCGAAATCCGTCTACGCCGATCAAGATCAGACGCAGTCGGCTCGTATTGAAACCGAAAACGCTGAATACCCGTAATTCAAAAATATTGAGAAGACGAATCGTCCGACGCGCCCTTCAATGAGGAATCAATTCGCGCATTTGTCTGGCAAAATAAGACATCAAGCCCATAATATACTATGCACTTCGGCCGAAGCAAGGCCGAACGAGCTTGCGTGGCAATACAAAGCTAATTGTTGTTAGTGCAGCACAAGGAGGAACACCGAGGTGAATCTCGTGACGCCCCGTCCCGGTTCCGATGCGAGCCCAACAAATCAGCAGTGCAGAGACGAAATCCTTGGCGAAGCATGGCGCGAGCTAATCGGCCATATCACGGGATTCAGACGCACGGCGCTCCTCTTAGCCGCCACTGAACTCGGCCTCCTCCAATTGCTGACCGAACGATCGGCGAGTGCAGCGGCCGTTTCTGAATCGGTCGGTGTCTCCATCAGGGCCGCGGACATTTTTCTCAAAGCGCTCACCGCTATTGGCCTCCTAAGCTTGGAAGATGGCCAGTACCGCTTGAAGGCGAGCTTCCGAGCACTCTTCGAACCCGGGCCACAATCCGTAGTTCCGAATATTATGCTGTACAAGACGGAAGTAGAGGTTTGGTTCCGGATGTCGGGAATCATGCGTGGGACCGATTCATCGCCTATTCACTATAGTCGCGAGCTGTTTGATAGCAGACTACGCCTTTATTCTGGCATAGAAATGCTGAATCGCTTACACGCCGAACGGGTCCTGCAGGAGATCGAGCCGCAGGTCACTAGCGCAACTCGTATTCTCGACATGGGGGGCGGGGAAGGTTACTACGCAGGCCGGATCTTGGCGCTGAACCAGAATGCGAACGTCACGATCCTCGATCTCGAAGGCGGCTTTGAGGCCTGTCGAGAGCGCCACGAGCATCTCATCGAAGCTGGGCGCTTGGTCCTGGAGGTCGGGGACGCCAGGACGTACTCCACGGTGCGCGGCTATGATCTCGTTATGATGCACGAACTCCTCGAGATGTTCGACGCAGAGGAGAAGGGACAGATTGTTGCATCGGCGATGGCCGCCCTGCGGCCAGGCGGATGGCTCGTCATCACCAAATTCCGGCTTTCCGATGATGGTCTCGATCCCGCCAGCTCCGCGCTCTTCTCGATGAGGATGTGGATGAAGTTCCGGGAGGCCTACTTGGAGTCGGACTCCGAGACCGAGGACCTCGTCAAACAGCATCCTATCTCGGATCTTCGGCGCATCAATTCGAGCAAGACAATCATTGTGGCCCAGAAGGCCGGGTGAAGAGCGGGTCGCCGACATGACCGATGCAGCCCTCGGCGTGATGCCGCCGGATCTGGCGTTCTGCCTCGAGAGCGGAACGCTGCACCCGTTGTTCCAATACGAGGGCGAGCGAAACGCTGACGCCTATTATGCCAGGCGCTATGGACCGACGACCCCTGGCATCGCCGAGGGGGAATGGCTGAGCGTCAGAGACTACGGCACCTTTCTTGGAAAGTCGTCGGACAACCTCGACAGCCTGACTCTCGTCGTCCTCGGCTGTGGCAATCTCGCCCGGGAGAGCGCAATCGTCCCGCAGCTCGATTCGCCCGACAGGGTCCACCTCATCGGCGTCGAACTGTCGGACGCTATGATCGCAAGGGCACGAGCCGCGGCGTTCGCGTCCGGGCTATCTGCCGACATCATCAAGGCTGACATGTTCGCCGCGTCCACCTACGCGCGACTACGAGACTTCGGCCGAGCGCCGTTCCTGTTCAGCCTGCTCGGAGGAACACTCAACAACTTCGAGCCGCAGGTTGCTCTGTCCACTCTCGCCGCCAGGCTCGAGCCGGACGATCTGCTCTGGATCGATTTTCCGATCCGTCAGCCGGGCCCGGACGATAGCATGATCCAGCATATGCAAGGGCGGTTGGACGACACCGCTTTCGTCGACGAGCTGACGGCGCCGTTGAGAAAGGCAGCCATCGGTTTGGATGCCGGGCGGCTCGAAGTCACGACGCGGGCTCCGGCCTGCGGCGAGGGCGTTCGCTACCTCTATACGTTCCGATTTAATCGCGACTCCACCACCGAACTGCAGAGTCGGAGAGTCGAATTCAAGGTGGGCCAAGTGCTGGAGATCTTCGGATTCACCAGGCTCACAAGTCGAGAGCTGGAGGGCATGTTCGACGCTTGCGGCCTCCAATGCGTCGACCGCCAGATTGTACCTCGGCAGGGGCAATACCTGCTCCGCCGTCGGTCGATCGACGGAACCGAGGTGTCGCAGCTCAGAGGCGCCCGACACGCGCATTGGCCGGATCTCGGCCCGCGGCTCACGGCCGACATGTCAGACCGGTCGATGATGGGTTATCCCGATACCTACTTTCAGAGCGGACGGTGGAAGCGGTCCGGTGACGCGTTCAGGAGGCTGTCGCAACGAACCGCCGCGGACCTAGTCGCGATCGTGCAGTCCCCTTCCGTGTTCCTCGAGGAGCGTATCGCTGCAGGTCAGATCCTCGCCATCATCGGTGATCCACGGATTCAGGTCGATGATCCTGAGATGGTCGACATCCCAGGAGGTGAGGTCGCAATCGGCCTGGAGCAGTCGGAGGTCGACTATGTCCTCGAGCGATACGGCGGATTGGGCATCGAGAGGGCCTGGATCCTGAAGGAAGTCCCCCGTCATCTGGTGCGGCAGCGCCCTTACCGCATCGGGCGCTACCCTGTCACGAATGGAGAGTATCGCGCCTTCCTGGAAGACACGGGTCATCCTTCCCTGCCGACGAGTTGGTCCTTTGGCCGTTTTCCGGTCGAGCAAACCAATCACCCTGTGCATACGATCGATGCTTCGGACGCGGAGGCTTACACCAAATGGCTCTCGGCAAGGACCGCACGACGGTTCCGGTTGCCGACGGAAGCCGAGTGGGAGTTCGCCGCGGCAGGTCCCTCCGGCCTCGAATTTCCCTGGGGCAATCGGTTCGAGCCCGATCACGCAAACACTGCTGAGGCCGGTCTCCTCTCGACCACCCCGATCGGTGTCTTCCCTGACGGAGCGTCGCCGTTCGGTGTTCTGGACATGGCGGGAAACGTGGAGGAGTACGTCGCCGCTGACTACCGGGCTTATCCTGGAGGCCTCGCGATAGAAGACGATTTGACGCGAGTCGCCGGCCGTCACCGCGTGGCGCGGGGTGGGAGTTTCACCAGGTTTCGTGATCTGGCGCGGACCCGAAGGCGCCATGGACGGTTCCCACGCGCCATTTACGTGATGGGTTTCAGGCTCGCGGAGGACACGCGGTGACTCTGAGCCAACGGGCCCGCTCCGACAGTCTCTAGCGAACAGTGGCTGCGAAGCGTCAGAACTCGGCGCAGGGCCATCCTTCGACAATGCACGAGGATAGAGCCATGGTGAGAACTGTGACAGTCCGCGCCCAGGTCGTCATCCCGATTCTGGATGGAGAGACCTGCGGGACGTTTTACTCCTTCACTGGATTCGACCAAGCTCACGAACACTTCGCTATCGGGCTGGGTTCTCCAGATCCCGTCTGTCCCGTCGTCAGGCTCCACTCCGAGTGCATCACGGGTGACGTCTTCGGCTCACAGCGGTGCGACTGCGGCCAGCAGCTCACCGAGGCCCTGGGCAGACTTACGGCGGATGGGGGGTATCTACTGTATCTCAGGCAGGAGGGGCGCGGAATCGGCCTCTACGCCAAGCTCGACGCCTACTTGCTCCAGGAACAGGGCCTCGACACCTTCGAGGCCAATCGCCAGCTCCGGCATCCGGAGGACGCTCGTAGCTTCGAGTGTGCGGCTGAAATGCTTCGTGCTCTGGGAGTGCGGCGCTGTCGGCTGATCACCAACAACCCCAGCAAGGCCGCCGATCTCCTCGCCGGAGGAATCGAGGTCGCGGAGGTCCTGCCAACTGGCGTGTACCTGACGCGGCACAATCGTCGTTACCTTGAGGCGAAGGCTCAAAAGAAAAATCACGCAATCGACCTTCGGCGACACGACCAGGCCAAAGCAAATGTCGCATGATGGCCTGGATTTCACGCTCGCCTTCAGGCACGGGAGAGAGAACCATGAAGCACACTGGCCCTATTAGTGGAATCTCTACTTGGGCGGAGACCTTCGTCGCGACTGCCGGCTACGATAATCTCGTTATACTCTGGGATGCTCGGTCTGGACGCGCACTGCAGCGGGCATGCCACGACCACCTCGCCAACCAGTGTTCGTTCAGCCCCGACGGGCGTCTCCTCGTAAGCGCGAGCAGCGACTATACCGCCAGGCTCTGGGACGTCCCAAGCCTGCGCTTGCGCGGAAGTCTCGCTGGTCATGACGACGATGTCGAGATGGCGGTCTTCGCGCCACAGTCGGACCGAATCGCCACCTGCTCACGGGATCACACGATACGGATCTTCGATCTTGACGGGCGATGCCTGCATGTCCTCACGGGGCACACCGCCGATGTGATTTCGGTGAGCTGGGCGGCCGACGGGCGAACGTTGGTCTCCAGCAGCGACGACGGCACCGTTAGACGGTGGAGCGCAGAAACGGGCAGACAAATCGGCA
Source organism: Inquilinus sp. Marseille-Q2685 (assembly GCF_916619195.1). Taxonomy (NCBI): domain Bacteria; kingdom Pseudomonadati; phylum Pseudomonadota; class Alphaproteobacteria; order Rhodospirillales; family Rhodospirillaceae; genus Inquilinus; species Inquilinus sp. Marseille-Q2685. Next base: position 53,511 of record NZ_CAKAKL010000002.1, on the reverse strand, counting down.
CGATCGGCGTCGCCGGTGTGGAGACCGACACGATCGCCGTCACGGCGAACGGCGTCGTTTTCGCAGGCGACGACGAGGGACGTATCTCGATCATCCAAGCCGGCCGGACATCGGCCATTTCCGCCCATGACGCCGGCATCAAGCGGATCGTCTGGAGTGACGCCGAACGCCTCCTGGTCAGCCTGAGCTATGACCGCTCGGTGGTCGTCTGGAGCTTCGATCCCGCGGAAGGCCTCAGACGTCGCAATAGGACCGCGCTCCCCAGCATTGTCTGGCCGCGCAGCTGCGCCTTCCTAGGCCGGGAGAAGCTTGTCTTCGGCACCTTCGGATCCCGCTACGCGACCTGGAATCATGCCGACGATGCCTGGCTGACCGATGGCATCGAGCCTGATATCAGCTTGAACACGGTTGCTGTCTCCGGCGGTTCGACATACGCAATCGGCGATTCTGGAGTACTGCTGCAGGACGGTGTGCCGTCGTCGTGCCTCGGCAGCCTTTGCAATTTCCTCCTGCCCTTCGGCCCGGCACTCCTGACCGGCGGTCAGATGGGCCAGCTGTTTGAAGCAAAATCTGGACGATTGATCCATCAACACAGGTCTCCGTTGAACTGCGGCGCAACCTTCGTCAGGAACGGCGAGCTCCACGCGATCATTGGAACCTATACGGGAGAGGGGCTGGTGCTGGCGCTCCGGGGCGACAGTGCAGTTCTCATGTCCGAGATCAAGCTCCACGACAATGCCGTCAAGGGCCTCGCCGCGGACGGTCGGCGCATCTTCTCCGTGTGTGCGACCGCGGCCGCTGCGTTCCATCACATCGACGACTTCAGCCTTGATCGACACGTTCCGGCAGCACATTCCCGGATCGCGAATGGATGCACGTGCATCGAAGGCGGGTTCGCGAGCGTTGGCCGCGATCTGAAGCTGCGCTTGTGGCTGGGAGACACCACCGAAGTTCACGAGACGCCTCACGCCAATTCCATCAAGTGCATTGCCGCCTCGCCCGACGGTCAAACCATTGCAACTGGGAGTTATGGCGGCACGATCGCGCTGTTCGATCTGAAGAAACGCCGTTGGACAGACTTCGTAAGGCCAACGGCAAGCGGTATCTCTAGCCTTGCCGCAAATGGGGAAATGCCTGGGTTTCTTGCCAGTTCCTATGACGGAAAGCTCTACAGCGTCGGCATCGGATGATGGGAGGTCATTCGCGAGCGGGAGTCGATCGGGCGCAGGTCTCGATGTCGCCTCAGTTATCCCTGCTGCGGGCTGGTTTCGCAAGCGGAGGCATCCTCTCGGCAGTGAGTTCGCTCGAGCTGTCCGGTCCGGCAAGCATACTCCAGGACCTATCCGGTGATGACGAGCGTTGGATGGCCGAGGCCCTGAAAGTTGCGATGGGGAACAATGGCATCTCCAACCCAAACCCGGTTGTCGGCTGCGTCTTCGTTCAAAATGGCACACGTGTTGCCGAGGGGGCGACTGAGTGTTGGGGCGCGCGCCATGCTGAGCGGGTCGCGATTGAGAGGTCTGATTCCATTACGCGGCTTGCCGGCTGCGCGGCCTATGTCACCCTTGAGCCCTGCGCCCACAAGGGCCGGCAGCCGCCCTGTGCGGACCTGCTTGCCACCCTGGGCCTACAGCGGTGCGTCGTGGGTGTCAGGGATCCGAACCGTCTCGTGAACGGAGCGGGAATAGCGAGGCTCCGGGCGGCCGGCGTCGAGGTCACGACGGGTGTTCTTGCGCCGGAAATAGCCGCCTGGCACTCGCCGTTCCTGCTAAGACATCTTCTCGGCCGCACGGTGTTTGCCGGCCTATGGGCGCTATCATCCGAGAGTCCGGCGGGCGCCTCTGGGGACCCGCCGCGGCGGGCGATCGGCCAGCAAGCTCGAGCCTACGCCAATTGGCTTCGCAGGAAATACGACGCCGTCCTCGTGGATTCGCAGACGGCGCTGTCTGCCGGGGCCGAGATAGCCCAAGGCATCCGGGTCGGATCGTCCGGCCGCCCCCCGATCGTCCTGGTCTTCGATCCTGATGCACAGCTTCTCAAGGCCCGCATCAAACGCAAGACCGACCGCCAGGCCGCACGCCCGACCGAGGCGCCCTTCGTATTCCTTGTGAAGAGAACGTCGATTGAGGGGCTGGAGCCGTCCCTGATTGCAGACGATCAGCTGGTCGTCGTCCTCCCGGATTGCCGGGACAGCGGGGCCGCGATAGCCGCAGCGCTCGCCCATCACGATACCACACTGCGAGCCGGCAGGCCGATCGAATCAGTGTTGATCGAATCGTCGTCGCATTTATTAATGTCCTTCGGCCGCTGTGGCCTGCTCGACATCGTGCACGCGTTTGTCGATAGCGCTGGTACTGACGACGACATCTTACGCTCGTGTTCTGATATAGCTTTCAATAATGGCGAACCGCTGCCCCTGCTGGCCAAAATCCAATTGGGTAAGGACTGTCTCCTTGAGTTCCTTGCGGGCATTGCGCGCCCGTGCTGCTATGCTGAACCAAGACTGACTGGGTACGGCGATGATCATTGAGATACTTTCCTGCTCGGCCCGACAGAACTCAGTAAGTCGAGCCTCCATTCCCGACCTCCGCGCAGCATTCGCCTCCTTAGGAAATCACGAGGTCATGGTCACCGACGTTCGGGACCTGCCGCCGATCTGGGTGACAACGACCACGGTTACTGCCTATCCTGCCGAATATCAGGATCTCCACCGACGCGTCTCAGCAGCGGATGGTGTCATCTTCCTGGTCCCGATCCATTGCTATACGGCGTGCGCTCCAGCGAAGTCGATTTCCGAGATCCTGTCGACGGCCATGTTGTGGAAGCCAGTCGGCTTCGTCGTCGGATGCGGAACGCACCGCAGCCACCTTGCGATCAGCGATCTGATGATCAGCATGATCTTCGACCAGCAGGCCTGCTGCTATCCGAAGCCCGTGCACATCACGAGAGCGGACATTGACGATGCCGGAGCAGTGTCGCACGAGATCCAAGAGAGGCTAGTCGAGTTTGCAAAGGGTTTCGCGAGCTTTGCCGGCGCGCTCCGTGACCTGAGGCGGAACTAGCGAAGTACGGTCGCGCTCAAGGGCGTTTCCGTCCCGACCGCGGCGCCCCAGAGCCAAGTTGTCATTGTCCGAACTGGAATCCGATGGTGTTGATGTCCGGTCGAACCATCTGCTGGCGATGAGTGCTGCTCCGGTCAAGAAACCCGCGACCCCGCAGGCGCCCCAGAGCGCCGCCCCGCCTAGATAGGTGTAGACCCATCCTCCCGCCGCCGGCCCGAACGCGGTGGTGGCGGCAAACGTCATTTGATACCAGGCCATATAGCGCCCGGCATTCGAGTGTCCGGCGCATCTGTAGAGGATGTCCATCGATGCGGGAAAGAAAAGCATGAGGCCCAGTTCACTGAGCGACGCGAGCAGCATCGCGGCAGCAAAGCCGCCGGCTGGAAACACCGGAAGAAGCGCATATCCGAGACAAAGCAACATCCCGCCCCATGCGGCACGGTGGAATGGATCGAAAGGAGCGCTCCAAGTCGACAAGGGAACCTGGAATAATACAATAATCAAGCTGCCTAGAGAAAAGATGAGTCCCAGTCCCGCCGGCCCTATGGCGTAGACCTGCTCGAGGAATAACGGGTATGTCGACGTAGCTTGGGTGTTGGTCAACGCGACGAGGCACAAGCCAACGATGAAAAGTGGGAATGCCGGGTGTTGCCACGGGGCGACTTCGGGCAGGGGAACGGCATCGGGTTTGGCGAGCGGTGGCGCATCGCGGCGGCTGGTGGCGCCGACGATCGTGATGGCAACATACACAACGCCGGCGGCGAGAATGCACGCGGTGCCGTTAACCCAGAAGATTGCGGAAAAGCTCCATAAGGCGAGAAAGCCGCCAAGGGCGGACCCGATAGAACCTCCGAGATTTGATGCGACGAGATAGAGGCTATACCCGCGGACAGCCACATCGTTGGAAGCAATTGCCCGAAGTCCCAAATTGTAGCTCGGGCGAAACGATCCCTGGGCGATTCCAGCAAGCAGCAACAGCGCAGTGATAGCCGGCAGGCTGTCAAGCACTCCAAGAGCAATGAACGATGATCCATTCAAGACCAAGCTGGCGAGCAGTATCCCCAATGGGGGCCAGCGGTCGCTCAATCGCGATCCCAGCCAACCTCCGGCTGCGACCCCGACACCATACCACATGATGGTCCAACCGACCTGATCGGCCGACAACTGCAGACGCCCGCTCAGATACAGGGCAAGAAACCGGACGACCATGCCACCTGCCGCGTTCACGAGCACGGCCGCGGTCAAGATCCAGAACCCGGTCGGCAGACCAGCATATGCGGCGAGATAGCTTTGGATGACGTGTCGCGGGCTCGTCCGCAATCTGGAACCTCACAATGTGCTCTTGCCCAGGCCGGAGATTGGTTCAATCCTCCGTCATGCACGATCAACAAAAATGAATAACGGTTAGACACGCAGCCTGGAGGCCGCTTCGTGGACTGGGACAATCTGAAGGTGTTTCTGGCTGTCGAGCGATCACGGTCGCTGACCGAGGCGGCCGCCGAGATCAAGGTCAGCCAGCCGACTGTCGGACGCCGACTGACAGCGCTTGAGGAGACCCTGGGAGTGATGCTGTTTGACCGACGACCGGATGGTTGGCGTCTGACCGCTGCCGGAAAGAAGCTTAAGCCGCTTGCGATCGAGGTCGAGGCCAAGGTCAGTGCCCTTGAGAGAGCAACCGATCGGCTGACCGAAGATGACGGAGGCTTAGTTCGCGTCACTGGCGTGTGGTCGGTCTGCCGCTTCATCCTCGACCGTGTCCGAGAGGCCAATCTGGTGGGACGGGCGATCAGCGTCGAGCTGATCCACGATGGCTCGCTTTACAGCCTGGCCAAGCGAGAGGCTGACATTGCGGTGCGAATCCGGCGATCGGCGCCACGGGGAGACCTAGTGACCCGGTCGTTGGGCGTGATGGCATTTGCGTTGTACGCCTCTCCGCAAACTGCCGCCTTGCCTCCAGACCAACTTGCTTTTGTCGGGTTCGATCTCGCGTCTCAGGGCTTTCGCCAGAGCCAATGGCTGGACGCCTTCGCGGATCGCAGGCCAGTCGTCATGCGTGCAAGCAGCGTCGACTTGCGGATGCGGGCAGCGTTGATGGGAATGGGAGCAACGATCCTTCCGTGCTTCCTCGGCGACGCCCAGCCTGGTCTAGTCCGCCTGACGCCACCCATCCCTGAATTGACCGAGGAGCTGCAACTGCTCGTGCACGGTGATGTTGCAGGAGTGAACCGCATCCGAGTGATGACAGACTTCTTGTTCAGCACCTTCAAGCTCGAGCGTGCGCGATTGTCGGGAGCGGCGTCTGATTTCGATATGGATGTGGCGCCAATGTCGCTCCCGAACCGAGACGAGAAATTGAACGAGATCTGATGCTTCCGACGTGGCGAGATCCCCATCCGCACGAAGTTGGCGGCGAGCCTGGACAGCCCGGCCGCGCCGTCGCTCCGAACGGCGGACCGTTGTCCGAGCGGATCGCCCGCGGCAGCCAGTACTCCTTGAACGCCTTGGCCAGGAGAACGCCTTGGCCAGGATCGGCCACACCGTCTCGAAGTCGGGATGCTCGCCCCCCATGCCGGATGCTTGCGCCGCAGTTTCACGATCGCCGCGACGATCTTCGGCGAGGTCTGTGCCGCCCGGGTCAGCGCGCGCTCGTCCGCTCCGCCAAGCCGGCTTGTCTCTCGGCTGCATAGCGGCCGATCCATGTGTACGCGGTCTTGTGCGACACGCCGAACCACATCGCCAGCGCGCTCACGCTCTCCTCGTGGCTCAACAACGCCGAGATGAACCGCACGCGTTCGTTCACGGGGTTGGGTTCCTTCCACGCCATGGCCATCCCTCCATGGCCATGGTGCCGGACCGTCCCCCAGGTGACCGGTCCGAAGTGTCACTCATCTGATCGGTCCAATCCGTCACCAACGTAGCCGGATTGGACCCAGTAGATGCGTCCCCGGCCGCGGGGTGGCCGTCGCGCCCTTGTAGGCCCGCCCGGGCCGGCCGCAACCCTCCGCTTCGCTTCGGGTCCTCCACTGCGTTCCGGCCATGGCCACCCCATCGCGCGGGCGCGATGGGGCCCCGGCAGGTGCGCCCCGCCCTTGTGGGCGGGCCTCCCGGCCGCTCTTCGCCGCCCACCCCGCTGTCCGGGGACGGGCGGGTTGGAAGAGCCAAGGGAGAGGCCCGATGCCTGCTGTCGAACGCCGCTCGGAACCCGACCGGCCGTCCCTCTATGCCGAAGTCACCGGCCGCATCGTGAGTGAACTGGAGCAGGGCCGGGTACCCTGGGTCCGGCCCTGGGGCCAGAGCCCCTGCCCGCTCGGCCTGCCCCGCAACGCCGTCTCGGGACGCCGCTATTCCGGCATCAACATCCTCATCCTGTGGGATGCCGCCGTGGCTTGCGGCTTCCCCAGCCAAGACTGGCTGACCTACCGGCAGGCGCTGGATCTGGGCGGTCATGTCCGCAAGGGCGAGCGCGGCACCACGGTCGTCTATGCCGACCGCTTCGTGCCGCGAGCCGAGCGAGAGCGCGCAGACCGGGAGGACCACGAGCCCGCAGGCGTGCCCTTCCTCAAGCGCTTTGTCATCTTCAACGCCGCCCAGTGCGACGGCCTGCCCGATCGGGTCGGCGGCGCCGTGCCGATGGTGCCGGACGACGCCATCGTGCCCGAGGCCGACGCCCTGATCGAGGCGACCGGCGCCGACATCCGCGTTGGCGGCGACCGCGCCCTCTATGTGCCGGCCCTGGATTTCGTGCAGGTGCCACCACGGTCTTCGTTCTTCGCGCCGATCAACTGGTACCGCACCTGCTTCCACGAGCTCGGCCACTGGACCGGCCACCCACCGCACCGCCATCGCAAACAGCCGCCTCGTCGCCATGGACGAGCATGCCGTCCGCTTCCGCTGGAAGGACTACCGCGGCGCCGATCCCGCCACCGGTGCGGTCAAGCTCAAGACCATGAGCCTCACCCCCGACGAGTTCCTGCGCCGCTTCCTGCTGCACGTCCTGCCCCCGGGCTTCCACCGCATCCGCCACTACGGCCTGCTGGCGAAAGGCTCCCACGCCATCGACCTCGACCACCTCCGGGCCCTGATCGCCGAACAGGCCAGCACAGCCGCCCCCGAGCCCGAACCGGCCGAGGCCGAGCCGGAGACCACGACCCTGCCGGCCTGCCCCTGCTGCGGCGGACGCATGCGCATCATCGAGATCTTCGGCCGGGGGCACACGCCGCGCACCGCCGCCGGCCTCCCTCTCTGGTTCGACACCTCATGAGCGCCGCCACACCGACACGCCCGAGACCGCGCCGCCGTCGCCCTTCGGCCACGGCTCCGGCCCGGCTGCGCCTCACGCCACCGACAGCCTATGAACCCGTCGGTCTCTCGGCTCCGCACCCGGCTCAACCCGCGCCGCGACCGCTCCGGGCGCACCCCGGCCGGCGCTGGCCGCCCCCCTCATCGCCCGCACGCCCACCGCTCGGGACACGGCGCGAGACGCAATCCCCATAATCCCGCCTCAACTGGCCGGCACCGCTCGGGCTGACCGCGGCTTCCTCCCCTGAAGGCCTTCGGACGCCGGCCCCGCTCCCGGCACAACCTCCCGCGCCAGGGCCGGCATCCGAAGCCCTAAACAACTCCGGACATTGTTGTGGTCCCTCCAGAGCGGACATCACAAGTACCGGCCGACGCTCCAAGCCGCGGAGGATAAATTAGGAGCTTGGGTCGAAGGAGCCTCTAGGACGTCGATCGACCCTGTGCTCCGCTGCGTCCTCATGTACAACTAGATTATTAAAGGCACAGCAGATACACGGCGATGAGAACCCCGTTCCACCCCGTCGGATTGATTGCAGCGGCGTTCATGGCCATCGGAACGGCCAACGCCGAAACCGATAGTTGCGGTCCCGTTTCAGATGCAATTGCCAAGGCCAATGCCGCGCCGCGCATTCAGCAACGGGGTACTGTGATCAACGACGGTGCAGGCCAATCCTACACGTCGGACCTGCTCGCTTTTGATGATCAGGAGTACTCACGCCGAGAAACCGGCCCCTGGCAACTCGGCCCTCGACAACGAACCCTACTCGTCATCGACAGCAATCCAGCAATTTTTGATTGCAGGCGGGTGCAGTCCGGTGTGATCGGCGATAAACCAGCAACATTATACGCTTACAAGCGGTTGATGCCGGTGCCGAGGGTCCTAAGGGACGTTCAACTCTGGATCTCCGATGCCACTGGATTGCCGGCCCGATCGAGGATCGCGGTCGATACTCCGAAAGGCCGCGGCGAGGCCGAATTCATATGGTTCTACGAACCTAATGCTGTCCGCCCGGCCGTCCCCGAATAGAGCCGCAGGAGGGCTACTCTCGAGTTGAGGAGCATGGGCCATCCTAGCTCCCCGTTCCGACCGACCGCCTCGCGCCATGAGCTCCCCCCCCGCCGATTCCGGACATCGCTTGGCCCCGCGGGATCCGGGCCCGCCTCGATCAGCCCAAGCCCGAGGCTGTGCTCCAAACCGGCCACTGCGGCCGGCACCGGAGAGTGGACCTGACCGGACGCGACCCGAATCTACCAATCAACATGGAAGACCGGACTTTCCGGTCTCCTAAACAAATGCGGCCTCGGCGCCGGCGACCGAGAGCGGACGCGGGGCGACTCGGCCGGATCCAGCCGCTTCTGACCAGCTCGGATTGGCGAGAGGCGACCCAAACCGGCCACTACGGTCGGCGTTCCGAAGCGGACATGACGGTACGCACGTGGAAGTGGATATCAATCGGGACGGCCGGCTCCGACTTCTTTCAGCCTTCCAGGCCGGACACATCCAATAATGCCAACGCGCTCAGATATCAGTCCAGCTTTGCGGAGCATGAGTGACGTAACGGCCATAGGGTGTCGGCTTACGTCGATCCGCTTCCCGCAGGACAAAATTGAGGATAGTAAAGTAAAAACTACTAATTGCTCCCGCTTTTTCGTCTTCCATGCGAGCCCTCTTGCAGTTGAAATTAATCAAACCCCGCCCTAGTACGTAGGCTCCGTCAATCATATGCGCCTCACCCGCAATGCGGTTAAAGCGAGCAGCCTCATTCGTCGGCCATCGCTTCGCACCAATATCTGTTCCAAAGGCAAATATGCAGTGCATGTAGCGCGCAGAGCCTGCACCGTTTTTGCTCTGGGCAACGTTTTTCCCTCCCAACTCTCGACCATGCGGCCGTAGCCGTCGTAGCCTCCGCGCAGCGTCGACACATTTATTTATTTCATTGGAGGTCAATCTTGATTTTATTTCGATACTGGCCAACAAGGCCTCTGCCGCGACAATCGAGTAATTTCCGTTGTTGAATGGAAAATCCGCGAATCTGTCGTAGATGAGTATGTCTAACTGCGGTCCCGTCTCACCGTGGAGATCAACCACCTCGCCTGACACGACGCCAAAACGCTCAGGAAGGCGCCTTCGAAAGAAGTCTGTAAGACTGTGTTCGCGCTCCGAGCCTTTGCCGACTGGATGGTGGATATTGGCCGAAGCCCGTAGGTCAGCGCCAAACTGATCGATTGCCGCTGCAAAGCGCTGGTTCAAATAAGGAGATCTGGGCAACTGACGGTTCGACATATCGGCTCCTACAAAGAGAGCTGTCACTTTAGCTAGACTCACGTTCGCCGAGCAGTCGTCGCATCCCAAACGTTGCGTCTGTGAGAGACCCTTGTCACCACCCGTAAATCAGCTATTGTTGGAAGATGGAGTTTGCTCCAATGAGGCGACTCCCAGACGGCCTTCCACATTGAGGGCCGTGACGGTCGAGTGACCTACCTCGGCGGGGCTTGCCTCGCCGAGGTGGCTGGGTCAGCAGTCATTCTGTTGCAAATCGGTGGACTGCCAGGGCATGTCACCTGATGCACGACACCCGTGCGCCGTTTGCGGTCAATGAGCCGGCGCCCGGACACCGGAAATTGATCGAAAGTGAAGAATCTCGACGCTTTCCGGCCGGCCCAGCCCGACGACGGCGCCCGAAGCCGGCCGTCGCAGCAGGTCCAGGAAACCACATGGTAATAGTGCGCCACGGCTGTCCGATGACGGTGCATGGAAACTCGGACTTCACTCTAGAGCATCACAAACTGAATTAAATCGCTCTACAAATCGATCAAAGGAGCGTGATCGTCCGCGATCCAATTTTGATGTAAGGTTTAGCTTTCTTATATTCTGCGCAATCTTGATGCTGTCTGATTCGACATATTCCTTGCACTTCATCCTCTTTGCTTTGTCCTTCGGCCGTAGCGCTTCGCAGAGAAATTCCTTTGCATTCTCGATCGACCCGACCTGCCGCGACCTCATATCGACCTTTTCCCAATTCGCACAGGTTGCAGCGAGAGCTTCGGGAAAAAGTAGCCACCAAGCTTCGATCTCGTATGCCGGCGCGGCCGCAACCGGATTTGGCACACCCGCGTCGTACAGTCCCCGCTCTATTGACTCGGACAGCTCTTCATGAGAAGGCTCGATTTTGTCGCAATCTCGATGCGCGACTACGGAGGCGACAGGTGATTTCTTGGAATTTATTTTCACCAGCGTCGATATCGCTTCGGCAGTTTTCCTTCGCTTTTCAGGCCGCTCACTCTTTTTCAAGAGCACCGGAGGATCACGCATCGGCTTGAAGTGAATGCCGGCATCCGATCTCAATGCCGAACAGAGCTCAATAATTGCTCTCCTATCATTATCACTTTCCCCGAACACTAAAATCAGCTTTTGCGAAACCTTACTCAAGCACTCCTCCCAAGGAACCAGAGAACCAGAGCTCACCTAATTGATATCCTGACTCGTGTTGCATCGAAATAATATCCGAAAGAGAGATTTCGGCCAGCCGACTTGCACCTGTATCTTGATCCCTCTCGAATATACGAAGATCTTCTGGCTCGAGTCGATTGACTAAAGCTGGAGAATGTGTAGCGGCTATGATTTGGGTCCGCTCGGAGGCCTCACGAAGCCTCTCTACCAATCGGTCGAGCGCGTGCGGATGCAAGCCATGATCAACCTCCTCCAGACAGGTGAGCCTAGGCGGATCGGGATCATGGAGCATGGCAAATAGAGCAATTGCCCTTATCGTGCCGAACGACGCCATTCCCAGAGGGGTGGCACCGTGCAATCGGGCCTCCTTGATGTCCACTCTAACTGCCGACTGCGCCCCGCCCACAGGGACAAATAGAAAGTCTTCAAAGCTCGGCAAGACAAATTGCACGTCCTCGCAGATCTGAGCAAAAATATGTTCGTGTTTTTCCCTCAACCAAAGCAGATGCGAAGCTAAGTTCGCGGCATTCGGAGCCAACCTCTCCGCATTCTCCATAAGGCCTGGAAGCCTCGCCTTCTCGACGTCGACCTCAAAAAGTCGCAATCCTTCGAATACCTGCGCAAGATCGTCAACCTGGGTCGCGCCGTATTCGTCTCCAAGACGCCTGATTGTACTCAGTCCCGACGACTCCGGACGCACCGCGAGGCGTTCAGGGCTCTTGGCCGTGCGAGACGTCGGCCGGATAGCAGTGACTTCGATTTTGCCGCCGCTGAGCGTGATACGCCGCCCACGCCCTCGCGTTCTCTTCAGCACAATTTCCTCGCGCCGGGCGATGGCCCGGCGACGCTCGTCTGGCTCTCCGTGCCTTCGGAAGCGCAATTCCCAGACATTTAATGTATATTCGTCTGGCGCGCCAAGGCTAGCATGGGGGGTGATGAGCCCTTGGAGATGAATCTTTATCGTTTTGTGCGCAGCAGGCCCGCGAAACTTTATTGCATCAAGCCCCCCAAAATCCTCGATAGTCGGCGACAAATCGTTTCTGGCAACCTCCCCTAGAAACTGAAATATCTTCAGGAAATTTGTTTTGCCTGTACCATTCGGTCCCACGAGGACATTCAAAGGGCCAAGCTCGATTGCGAATTTTGAGAAGCTTAGGAAGTTTTCAACCGAAACCCTGCCGATGGTCGCCATGCCGGTCAACTACCCCCCTCATTGGCGGCCGCTGAAATTGGAAACTGGATACCGCTGAGCAGATTGAACTGGCAAGCTGTATCATGTCCTTGGCGCTCTCGACAGCGCATCCTCTTCAATCTTGTTCCCTGCTCAAACCGCCAGGGCGACGGCATGCGGAGTGCCTCGGTTGGCCGATCCCATGGAAAAGGTCCGTTTCAGGAGTCGCCGTGCCCCGTGCGGATATCCGTTTTGGTGGACGTTGACGTGCCTGGGAATGTCCGCGAGACCGACCGGCCCCTGCCCGAGCGTCCGCTTCGGGGAACTCACCCCAGCGGCCGGGACGTCCGCTTCGGGGAAGCCTGGGCGGTCTCCGAAAAGGCAGCAATGGGGACGAACCGGCCGAGGCACCGGTGCTCGCGGAATACTCACCGACGAGCACCGGATCCAGACGTCAACCCGCCTTGCGGCCGCCGCGACGAGCCTTCGGAGCAGCGGGCTCGGGCTGGGGCGCCGGAGCCGGCGCTACGGCAGGACGGCGCGTTCCGAGCCCGATCGTCTTGGCCAGGGCGCTGCGCTGATTGGCGTAGTTCGGCGCGACCATCGGGTAATCGGCTGGCAAGGCCCAGCGCTCGCGGTACTCGTCCGGCGTGAGGTTATACGCGGTCTTCAGATGCCGCTTGAGCATCTTCAGCTTCCTGCCGTCCTCAAGGCAGACGATGTAGTCGGGCATGACCGACCTCTTGATCGGCACCGCCGGCTGGGGCCGCTCCTTCACCGGCTCGACAGGCTTCCCGAGGCCGTTGAGGGCGCTGTACACCTGATCGATCAGCGCCGGCAGATCATTCGTCGCAACATTATTATGAGCCACATGCGCGGCGACGATCTGCACGGTCAGCTTTCTTGTCTCGTCTGCCGCTCCATGCTGCAGTCCGACGGAAGTCTCCCCCGCCATTTCTGTTCTCCTTTTGGAATCGATGAGCGACTGTTGTCGCAGCCGCTCAGCAAGTCCAGAATTTTCGGAAGCTCTTAGAGTCCGTTTGGAAACGGAGTTTAGTGAGCGATGCGTCGGAGGAGGAGGCTTCCCATGGCGACATGGATCATGGCCTCGGAGACGTCGATGCGGGCTTCGTAGTCGCGGACCAGGCGCCGCCATCGGGTCATCCATCCGAAGGTGCGCTCGACGACCCAGCGGCGCGGCAGGACCTTGAAGCCGGCGTCGATGCGGCGGACAACCTCGATCACGAAGTCGAGGTAGGCGGCCTTGTCCATGAGCTTGCCACGGTCATAGGCGCTGTCGGCGAACAGATGCTTGATCCAGGGCCAGCGCTTGCGGATCGCGGACAGGATCGTCTGGGCGCCGGCGCTGTCGGAGATGCCGGCCGGGGTGAGGTTCACCATCAAGAGGCGCCCATCGGTGTCGACGGCGACGTGCCGCTTGCGGCCCACCACCTTCTTGGCGCCATCGAAGCTGCGAACAGCACCAGGCGCCGGTGCCTTGATCGTCTGGCTGTCGAGGATGCCGCCGGAGGGGCTGGCACCGCGCCCGGCCTGCTCCCGGTCGATCATCAGCGCGATGTCATGGATCGTTCGGAACAGGAACAGCCGGACGAAGCGCCGGAACCACCAGTACACCGTCTGCCAGGGCGGAAAGTTCACCGGAAGCATCCGCCAGCCACAGCCGGTCCGGGCCAGATACCGGATCGCATTCAGCACCTCGCGAAGCGCGATCTCTCGCCGACGCCCTGTCCTGGCCGGCTTCGGCAGCAGCGGCTCGACTTGCGACCATTCCTCATCCGTCAGGTCGGTCGGATAGCGACGCGTCTTCTTCTCGATCTCGGCCATCCGGCCACGGCTCGTTGCTGTCCACATCCACAGCTTGAATCACGAGCTCGCTTAAAACACCAGCCCTGTTTCCAAACAGGCTCTCAGCAGGAGCGCCGCCGCAACCGCCGCAAGCACCAGAACGGCCAGAGCACCCCCGCTCCACCGGCCGGGGGCGGGCGACTGAGTTCCGGGCAGCGGGGCACGACGGGACGTCCTCGGCTCCACACTGGGCAAGAGCGAAGCCAGGCGAGCCGCGATGGCCATGATCTCGCCGCTCGACCGATCGGCTTGTGCCGTGCCGGTGATGATCTCGGCCAGCTCAAGCACGGCTGCGTCCCGCGGCTGCCCGGCCAGCCGGCCTGCCGTGACCCAGGGATCGCCACCCAGGCGGCCCAGCATGGAGACCACGCTCAAGGGCATGCCGTTGGATTCCGCCCCGACATCGGCGAACAGAAACGCATTCAGATTCGACTGGCGCAAGCGAAAGACGTCGGTGTCGGGCATGTCCAAGTCGCACCTCGTGGGGATATATGACGTGATGGCCACACGCCAAAAATCAAGAGCAAGACACGTCAGAATCATCGAAATATCGACCTCTGCACCATTGGCCAATATGAGAATTAAAGCCGAATTGATTGAGAAGGCCGTCGGGTGATCGGATCAGATTGATCGAAATTTAGTGATCGACGGCGCCGAAAAAATAAATCCCGGACAACATCTAGGACATGATAGTTTGGCGAGTGAGGGAGATTTGCCTCTCTCCGAATGAAAGCACAATCCATGAAAACCCCCGAATGGCTTAAACCGGCGCTCTACGGCGCCGTGTGCGGTGCTGTCGTGCTCGCCGTCATCGGTTTCGGCTGGGGTGGCTGGGTCACCGGCTCCTCGGCCCAGCGCATGGCCCAGGACCGGTCCAAAACGGATGTCGTGGCCGCATTGTCGCTGATCTGCATCGACCAGTCGAAGCGCGACCCGCAGCTGACGGAACGGATCGCGGAACTCAAGGCGGCATCGACCTACAGCCGCGGCGACCTCGTGGTCAAAGCCGGCTGGGCGACGATGCCGGGCGGAACGACCGCCGACGCCCAGGTCGCCAAGGCCTGCGCCGCCCAACTCGCCAGCTAGGCCGGATGCAGGATCGGCCGCAACGCGGATCGCGGACCCGGAGCCCGCCCATCGCCGGCCAGGCGCCGGGGATGGGCGGGCATCGGCAGCCGCGTGCCGGTCGGTGTAGGCCCCAGGCCGGATCAGCGGCCGTCTGATCGGCGCGGGGCGCCGGAATCGCGCTCGGCCGAACGCGACAGCTCATGCTCCGGCACCATCCGCTCCTCGCTTCCGCGCACGCTGCGGACCCGGTAGAGCGGACCGGACGTGTCGCTGGGATAATGGGCGAGCACCTTGAACGCCCCGTCCCCGGAGTGTCCGGACAGCGATCGGCGGGAGACCTGCCCGACGCTGCCGATGGCGGATTTGTAGGCTTTCATGGGTGATGCTCCTGACGGTTCCGGGATGGCCCGCGGCGAAGCGGATGCCGCCGTCGCGGATGCGATCGGACCGGCCGCACGTCCCGCGCGGACTCGCCGCTGCTCATCAATGTCTGAAAGACAGTTTCTAGAAAAACAGAATTCGAATATAAAATCAAATCCAAATATTATTTTTGGCGGCCGAATATTGTTTATTGAATTTGCCGGCTCTGGTTCCCATATCTGTGAGATATAGAATTTTGTAGCTGCCTCTCAAGACGAGCCCTTGGATGCACTGGCCGGATCAATGCCGGGACAAGTCGCAGCGGGGCGTTCAGCATCATCGCAAGGACCAGGACATGCCGGCGAAAGACGTCAAATTCAGCACCGAGGCGCGCGACAGGATGCTGCGCGGTGTCGAGATCCTGGCCCGGGCCGTCAAGGTCACGCTCGGCCCCAAGGGGCGCAACGTCGTGCTCGACAAGTCCTGGGGCGCGCCGCGCATCACCAAGGACGGGGTGACGGTAGCCAAGGAGATCGAGCTGGCCGACAAGTTCGAGAACATGGGCGCGCAGATGGCGCGCGAGGTCGCGACCAGAACCGCCGACCTGGCCGGCGACGGCACCACCACCGCCATCGTCCTGGCCCACGCCATCGTCCGGGAAGGCGCCAAGGCGATCGCCGCCGGGCTGAACCCGATGGACATCAAGCGCGGCATCGACCTGGCCGTCGCCGCGGTGGTCGAGGAGGTCGGCAAGCGGGCCAGGACCATCTCGACCAATGACGAGATCGCCCAGGTCGGCACCATCTCGGCCAATGGCGAGCGCGAGATCGGCGAGATGATCGCCAAGGCGATGAAGAAGGTCGGCAATGAGGGTGTGATCACGGTCGAGGAGGCCAAGAGCTTCGAGACCGAGCTCGATATCGTCGAGGGCATGCAGTTCGACCGCGGCTACATTTCGCCCTATTTCGTCACCAACGCCGAGAAGATGATCGCGGAACTGGAGAACCCCTACATCCTGCTTCACGAGAAGAAGCTGCCGAACCTGCAGTCCTTCCTGCCGCTGCTCGAGGCCGTGGTCCAGGCCGGCCAGCCGCTGCTGATCGTGGCCGAGGATGTCGACGGCGAGGCCCTGGCCACCCTCGTGGTCAACAAACTGCGCGGCGGCCTCAAGGTCGCGGCGGTCAAGGCCCCGGGCTTCGGCGACCGCCGCAAGGCGATGCTCGAGGATCTCGCCATCCTCACCGGCGGCCAGGTGATCTCCGAGGATCTCGGCATCAAGCTTGAGACCGTCACCCTCGACATGCTCGGCCGGGCCAGGAAGGTCGTCATCTCCAAGGAGGAGACGACGGTGGTCGACGGCGCCGGCGCCAAGACCGAAATCGAGGGCCGCACCAGCCAGATCCGCGCGCAGATCGAGGAGACCACCTCGGACTACGACCGCGAGAAGCTGCAGGAGCGCCTGGCCAAGCTGGCCGGCGGTGTCGCCATCATCCGCGTCGGCGGCGGCAGCGAGATCGAGGTGAAGGAGCGCAAGGACCGGGTGGACGACGCGATGCACGCCACCCGCGCCGCGGTCGAGGAGGGCATCGTCGCCGGCGGCGGCGTCACACTGCTCTACGCCAGCCGCATCATTGACACGCTGAAGCCGGAGAACACCGACCAGAGGGTCGGCATCGACATCGTTCGCCGGGCCCTGCAGGCGCCGGTACGGCAGATCGTCGAGAATTCCGGCGGCGACGGGTCGGTGGTGGTCGGCAGGCTGCTCGACAGCAAGGACCACAACTGGGGCTACGACGCCCAGAAGGGCGAATACACCGCCATGGTCAAGGCGGGCATCCTCGACCCGGCCAAGGTGGTGCGGGTCGCGCTGCAGAACGCCGCCTCGATCGCGGGCCTCCTGATCACGACCGAAGCGATGGTGGCCACGCGGCCGGATGCCGCCGGCCCGGAGGCTCCGAACGGCGGAGGCATGGACTTCTGAACCCGCCGCCCCGGGACCGGCGTCGAAGCAGCGTCAGGGCAGGACGCCGACGAACACCCGCCGGTAGCCGCTGATCAGATCCACGGCGGAGGTCGCCGTGGCCCGACTGAGCTGCTCCATCCCGGCGTCGCCCTCCCGCTCGACAAGCTGCACCAACTCCTGGAACCGGCGATGCGCGATCGTCGCCGGGTCGATCCCGGCCCTGTCGTGCAGCATAACGAAACCGGGCTGTGGCAACTCTTGCGCCAGGACTCGAAGCAGGTCGAGCAGCTTGGCACCGGTGTCGACGCGGTGCCACCGGTCTCCGTCCCAGACCGAGATCGTCGGCCGGATTTCCATCTGCATCATGCATCTCCGTGTCTTGTCACGAGCGGCCGCGGCGTCAGCCCTCCATCGCCGCCAGCAACGCCGCGATCTCGATCGTCGCGAGGGTGGAGAAGGTGTCGGAGACCGCGTAGGGCAGGACGATCTGATCACCGTGCCGCATCGCCCCGCAGGTGTAGACGACGTTGGGTACATAGCCTTCGCGTTCCGACGGCTCGGGCCGGACCAGCGGTTCGCGCGACCGGGCGAGGACCTTGGAGGGATCCTTCTTGTCGAGGAGAACCGCCCCGATCGAATACCGCCGGATCGGCCCGACGCCATGGGTCAGCAGCAGCCAGCCCTCGTCGAGCTCAATCGGCGATCCGCAATTGCCGATCTGCACGAACTCCCACGGAAACCGCGGCTTAAGGATGAGCCGGCCGCCTTCCCAGACATGCAGGTCGTCGGACCGGATCAGATACAGGTTCTCGTTGTCCTGCCGCCCAATCATGGCATAGCGGCCGTCGAGCCGGCGGGGAAACAGGGCCATGCCCTTGTTGCCGGCGGCGTCGCCTCGCAGTGGGACCATCCGGAACGAGACGAAGTCGGTGGTCTCGAGCATCTCGGACCGGATCCCCAGGCCGCTATAGGCGGTGTAGGTGGCGCGGAAGACCGTGCGGCCGCCCTCGTCGAATGCCACGAACCGCGCATCCTCGATGCCATGCGCCTGGGAGTCCGTGACGGGAAAGATCACCCGCTCGCTGATATCCTCGTCTGGCTCGAAGGCCAACTCCACCACGTCGCCGAGCGGGCCGGGCGTCCGCCGCTCCACGCCGGGAACGGAGGCGAGCCGGGCCGACGGATCGATGGCCAGGCTGCCATCGGCCATGATTGAGCCCGACCGGAACGTCAGCGACGAGATATGCCCCTCACCGATGGCGCGGAGGCTGAGCACGAAGCGGCACCCGCCCTCCGGCGCGCCGGACTGGTCGGGATGGAGCACGATGCTGGGGTTGAACAGCGCTGCCGCCTCGAAGGCGTATTCCAGCAGGAAATAGGCGCCGACCAACTGGCGCTGCGTCTCGGTGAAGCGGGTATGGGTCGCGAAGGCGTCCTCCATGTCGTCCGCCCGGGCCTCGAACCGCTCCAGCAGGCGGCGGTGGCGGCCTTCGAAATTCGTCAGCACCTCGGCCAGCTGGTCGGCGGCCGCCTCGGGCTCCAGCGCCAGCACCCGGTCGACGATGTGGTTGGCGCGGGACTTGTCGCCGGGATTGAGGTCGCGAGGCTCGACCGCCGGCTTGAACGGGCGAACGACCACGCGGGAGGGATCCGGGCGCAGATGCAGGGCCGCCCGGTTCAGGAAAGTGATTTGCGACAAGACGTCCTCGGGCAGGTCAAGGGAAGATCACGCGCTCACGTCTCGGCCAGGCGCGGCACGAATTTCGCCCGGCCGTCCATGACATGCGCGATGCGGCGCATCTCCAGCTGGCTGAGGAGATAGGAGACGATGGATCCGCCGCCCTGGTTCTCTTCCCCCGGGTGGGGATGCAGGCCGTCGCGGCAACCGCCGGTCTCGGCATCGACCAGGGGCAGCCCCAGGTCGTTGGCGCCGAGAAACCAGCCGAAGGCGCGCTCCGCGTTGGCTTTCCATTCAGGGTCGCCCTCGACGCGCCACGCCGCCAGGCAGGCGGAGACCGCGGCCGTGACCTCCAGGGGCTGCTGGTCGAAAGGCCGTGGCGCCGTCCGCCGGTCGCTGAAGCTGCTCGACCCGACCGGCCGGAACACGCCCGCCGGCGTCGTCTGCTGCGACATCAGCCAGTGCAGGGTACGCAGACCCGCATCGACAAACTCGACTGATCGGACGGCCATGCCGGTGATGATCAGGGCCTGCGGCAGCCGCGCATTGTCATAGGCCAGCCCGTCCTCGAACCAGGCCCAGCCTCCGGTCTCGACGGCCGCCAGGATCGACATCAGCCTCGTGGCCAGGGCGTGCCGGACCCGTTCGGCAAGGGTATCCTCGGCCGTCACGGCGCAGTAGGCGTCGAGCCCGAGCAAGGTGAAGGCCCAAGCGCGAGGCGAGCCGAAGGTCTCCGCTGCCGGTAGCGCCTCGGCGAACAGCGCCGTGGCCCAGCGCCGGCGCGATGCGCTGGCGTCGCTGCGGGCGCATTCGCCCAAGGCCCAGAGCGTTCGGCCATGACTGTCCTCCGAACCGCTCTCCTCCAGCCAGCGCCGGTCGAAGCCCATGAAGTTGCGGAACCGTCGCGTGCCGGGATTCCAGGCATGCTGGACGAAGGCCGCCAACCGGGCGGTCAGGGTATCGGGCAGGCCCAGTTCGCCCGGATAGTTGAGGGCGCAGGCCACCAGCAATGCACGGGCGTTGTCGTCGACGCAGTAGCCATGGGACCGGTCGGGCACCGAATGCACGGCATGCTGGAACAGCCCGGTGTCGTCGCACATCGACAGGAAATGGCCGAGCTGCATCGCCGGCGGCGCGAAGCGGGGACTGGCCGGCTCACGCCCATCGGGTCGCTCGACCACCCGGAACCGGTGCCCCTGCCGCGCCTGCTCGAAGACGCTCCGGTACTGCTCCGCCGTGCGCGCCCAGGTCATCGACCGGCTGCCGGCATAGGCGCGACGGCGCATCGCCTCACGCCGGATGTCGTCGGTCAGCAGTCCCGCGACCGCGGCGCCGGTGGCTGCGGCGTCGCTGGACGGGACCAGGATGCCGCGCCCGTCGGCCAGCAGCTCGCGGGCGTGCCAATAGGGCGTCGAGACTACCGCCTTGCCGAGGCCGAAGCTGTAGGCCAGGGTCCCCGACGTCATCTGCGCCTCGTCGAGATAGGGCGTGACGTAGACGTCGCACATCGAGATGAACTCGAGCAGCGTGGCCAGATCGACGAACTGGTCGAGCAGCACGACATGCCCTTCAACCCCGCGATCCCGTGCCCGGGCGGCCAGGCTTTCGCGGTAGGTCTCACCCTGGTCGCGGACCAGGTTGGGATGCGTCGCGCCGAGCACGACATATACCGCGTCGGGCTGGCTGCGCAGGATCTCGGGCATGGCGTCGATCATGACCTCGATGCCCTTGTTCGGGGACAGGAGGCCGAAGGTCAGGATGACCGGCCGCCCGGCGAAGCCCAGCCTGGCCTTCGCCGCGGTGGGCTCGGTGAAAGCGACGTCGGGGATGCCGTGCAGGATGACGTCGATCTTGTCCGCCGGAACGCCATAGACCGTCCGCAGCAGGTCGCGGCCCTTCCGGGCCATGACGACGACCCGCACCGACGCGCCAATGATCCTGCCCAGCACGTCCCGCTGCGCCGCCGTCGGCTCGGCCAGGACGGTGTGGAGCGTGGTGACCACCGGCATGGTCAGGCCCGACAGCAGCGCCATGACATGGCAGCCGGCCTCGCCGCCGAAGATGCCGAATTCGTGCTGCAGCGAGACCACGTCGAACCGGCCGGCGTTGAGGATATCGGCCGCCCGGACATACTCCTCGATCCGGTCGTCGGCGATCTCGATGCGGACGGCGGGCGGGTAGTCATAGGCCTGGCCGTGATCGGTCATCGCCGCGATGCAGGTCTCGGCGACCGCCTCCGACGCCGCCACCGCCTGCTGCAGGTCGGTCGTGAAGGTCGCGATCCCGCAGCGGCGCGGGAGCGAATTGCCGACGAAGGCCACGCGAATCGGCTGGGTCACGGCAGCGCCTCCATCGGAACGGCCGCCGGCCCGTCGCGGCGCGGCGACGGTCCGGCGGCATGGAAAGGGTCGGTCGATGCGCCGGGCCTCAGCTCTTCTTCTTGCTCTGGCCCGCGCCCGGGGCCGCCGCCCGGCTCAGCGCGCTCATGGTCGCGCCATGAATCACCGGCTTCGCAGCCTGCTTGGGTTTCCGGATTTCCCGATTGCTACGCTTCTGCCCTTTGGCCATGAGATCTCCTCTGCGCCCGATGGGGACGGCGCGCTGTGTGTGATGACGGAATGCTGCGGCGGTCGCGCTGGCGCGGTCACTCCACGGCCTTGAGATTGTCCGCGGTGGGCTTCCCGCTCCGCTGGTCGGCGACCAGATCGAAGCCCAGCCGCTGACCCTGGGTCAGCTGGCCGAGGCCGGAGCGCTCGACGGCGGTGATGTGGACGAAGGTGTCCTTGCCTCCTTCATCCGGCGTGATGAAGCCGAAGCCCCTCTGGGCGTCGAACCATTTGACGGTTCCCGTTGGCATGGATTCCTCTTTTCGCAGGCACCGGCCCGGCCGGGCCGCGACATTCGCGGGGACGACCGAACTGGCATTCAGATGAGTACCTGGGTTTCCGTTGCGCCTATGGGCACAAGGACGGATCTCTATATCCGGAATTGATCCAGTGATCCTGGACCAGAATCATCGAAATCCCCAGAAAATACGACCGTCGATTCGAAAAAAATACGTCACCGAAATTGACCTCGGATATGTGATATATTTCAATCGCATATAGATATCGGCGGAATCTGGAAATATAATTCTGAAATGAGTCGTGACTTTTTCGGTCGCAATACCTGATGGTCGTCACCATATTGATTGGCACGAAATGGGAAATCCTGTCCGGAGCTGAGTTCTCTCGCGTTCCTGGATTTCGGTGCCGCCATCGAGGGCTGCCGTGCGGCTCCATACGCCGGCACAAGGAGACATCATTGAAGATCGACAGCATGAGACGACTGCAGCGGGACGCCGAGCTCGGCGATGCCGTTGCGCAGTTCAATCTCGGCATCGTCTATGGCAATCGGAGCGGCGAACCCGGCCATGCCGTCGAGGACAGACGGATGGATGCCATCCGGTGGCTGTTGCGCTCGGCGAACCAGGGGCTGCCGCGGGCGCAGAACCGGCTGGCCGAAATCTATGTCGAAGGTCCGGACGCGTCGAAGGACGCGGTCAAGGCGTGTGCCTGGTTTCTCCTGGCGGCTGCGGGGGAACTCGGTGCCCGGGGGCAGACCGCCCGATCGGGCTACGAGCGTGCCGCAGCGCTTCTGAGCGCGACGCAGATCGCGCAGGCGCATCGCCGGGCGGCGCGCTGGAAGCCGAAGATCGAAGCGGAGAACGCCCAAGCGGACGCGCCGATCCTGGCGACGGTGCTGCCATGAAAGGTTGGTTCGTCCCGCCGGTCGTGATCCCGATCGGCCTTGTGGTGCTGATCGTCATCTACGCCGCCGCCCGAGCCCTCGCCTAGCCGCAGGTCCGGTCGAGGAGAGGGAGCCGAATGACCCTGCGGACAAGTAGCGGGACCGTCTGCTTCACCCGGCCGTTCACGCTGAGCGGCATCGACGGGCCGCAGCCGCCCGGAACCTACACGGTGGAGACGGACGAGAAATCGCTCGATGGCTCGTCGCCCCCGATCTACCGGCGGGTCGCGACGATGATTCGCCTGCCCGGCCGGCCCGGGAGCGGCGAGCTCGTCCAGGTCGTCACCGTGGATCCGGACGAGCTGGCCGCGGCCCTGCTGCGGGATGCCCCGGCGCTGGCGGCTCCCATCCCGGACTCACCCGAGGCAGAGCCAAGGGCCGAGGTTCCGCCGCGAGACGCGGGGAGGCCCCCTGCGCCACGCCCGTTCGACCGGCTGCTGGACAGCTGGCGATACTGGGCGGCGACCAATCCTCGCGCGCCGGGCTGGATCATCGCGATCGTTGCCGGTGTCCTGTTCGCCATGCTCATCGTCGCTTGGTGATCGGGCGGATCCCGGCACGGGGTCGGCTGTGATCAGGCCCGGCTGACGGCTGCGGCTGGGAAGCCGACCATCTGCTGCCGCTTCTCGTCCCACAACGCAAAGAACGGCGCGCGCAGGGCATCCCACAGGCTCAGGCTCGGCACAGCATGCAACTGCTGGACCGCGGCGTGGCAGGCCGGCAGGCGGTAATTCGGGATGCGCGGATTGAGGTGGTGGATATGGTGGAACCCGATATTGCCGGTGAACCACTGCAGGATCCGCGGCAGCTTCAGATAGGATGAGCCCTGCAGCGAGGCAGCGCCGAACCGCCACTCCGCGTCCCGCCGCCACAACGTCTCCTCGAAGCGATGCTGAACCGCGAACAGCCAGACGCCGATGATCGAGGCGATCACCATGATCGGCAGCTGGACCAGCAGCACGCGCTCGAACCCCAGGGTGAGCCCAAGCCCGACGACGAGAATGGCGATGCCGGCGTTGGTGGCATGGACCGACAGCCGTTCCCGGCGCCAGTCTCTCGGCGTGTCGAACGGAATCCGGTACAGCAGCAGGAAGACCAGCGGCGGCAGCAGCAACCCGGTGATCACCGGGTGGCGGCTAAGCCGATACAGGAAGCGGCGGCGCGGAGAGAGTGCCTGATACTCCGACACAGTCAGGCAGGTCGAATAGATGTCGGCCCCGCTGTCGCGTCGGTCGAGATTGTTCCAGACCGCGTGGTGCCCCGCATGTTGGCGGCGCCAGTTCGCGAAGGGCGTGAAGGTGATCAGGCCGCACAGGCGGCCAAGCGCGATGTTGGCGCGCCGCGAGCCGAAGAATGACGAGTGCCCGCAATCATGCTGGATGATGAAGAGGCGAACGGTTAGGCCGGCCGCGATCACGGCCAGCCCGAGCGTCAGCCAGTACGACACCCCGAAGCTGGCATACATCGTGGCACAGACCGCGACAAAGCCGGCAAATGTCGATACCAGCTGCCACACCGCCCTCGACAGGCTCGGCGTCCGGAAGCGGGCGACCGCAGCCCGTAGCCCCGCGTCGGCGTCGAGCGGCAGGCGCGGCTGTGCCGTCACGGGCGTCGGGTCGGGAGTGCTTTGCATACTTGATCCTGAACTGCCCGGCGCAGCTAGGCGGCGGTGTCCGTGAGAAATTTCGAGAGCAATGCAGCCGACAAGCAACGCTCCACAACAGCAGTGGTCAAACTTCGAAAGGTGCGGAAAGCTAGCCTCGGTGCTCGATCAGGAGCGTTGAGAGCTGGCCGAACAAATCTAGGTCGACGACTAATATATGGGAACGGCCATCGGCGATTTTAAGCCGCCGAGATGTATAACCGCGATGTGGCCGGCAGCAGAGATCTGCCGACCGGATGGCCTCACGGCTCGGATGTCCGGCCTCGGCTGCGCCGGATTCCAGCCCTCACCGTGGAGGAATTGTGGATGGAGTTGACGGCAGCGGCCTGATCCATCGCCCGGCGCACCGACTGATCGAGATCGCCTCGGTCTTCCGCACCATATCGCGATAGGGAGGCATGCCTCCGCCGTTTGGCCAGGAGCCCTGACCGCCTTCGAACGTCATCCGTGGGGACGAACCCACCTTCACTCTGACGTCCAGTTTCCGAGAACCACCGCAGCAGGGGATGTCCGGTTCGGAGCGCTCTGGACGGCGTCCCGATGGCGGCAACGAGCCGCCTGCGGTCATGGCGCGTCTCTGGCGGCAGACCTCGATGGCGAAGTGGGCTGCGCCTACGGTCACGGCGCCAATGGCTTGGCCCGCCCCTCCGACGGTGAAGGCGTGGTCCAGCGTACGACGTGCGCTACTCCTGTGGTGGCCTCGGTCCTCGATGCCGGCTTAGCCTTCCGTTGTGAGTACCGCAGAACGAGGAAAGCCCCGCCTTTTTTGGGGCGGGGCTCTGGATCAGACCTCGATGTGGATCGAGTTATAACAAAGCTGGTTGCGGTAGAGTCGAGATGTGGCGCGGCGGCTTTAGGTTCGAACATATCTGTTCCCGCCTCTTTCGTCTGGCGGTGCCTCACTGGTTCGACCATGGCTCCGTTTCCACATCCCGCTCATCGAACCGGACATGCGGATCTCCCGCATCCGGCTCTCGGACAAGACTCACGCCTTCGCCCACGGCACGTCGTGCCCAAGCCTGTTCAGACGCACGAGCCCGTAATGCCCGTAGAGGTGCGAGAGTGGATAGCTCCCACACCGTTGCCGTCTGGACTTGTGCTTGGCGCGCAACCACCGGCGCAACCGCACCGCGGCGTAGCTGTCGAGCGCTCGGTACGCCTTGCTGACGGCGCCTACTTGGAAGTAGTTCGCCCAGCCGCGTAGCGTGCGGTTCAACTGCCCGACCAGCGTTGTGGTCTCTTGCCATGTCCCCGCCCGGTCGGTGAGCGCGTGGATTTTCTCCACAGCGCTCTTGATGCTCTTCTTGGATGGCCGGTGCCCCAGGTACGCCTGGCCGGTCCTCGCCGAATACATCCGTCCGAACGTGTAGCCCAGGAAGTCGAACTCCTCTTCCGGAACCTTGCAGATGCGTGTCTTCTCCTCGTTCACCGTCAGCTTCAGCTTGCTCATGATCTCGCGCAGCCGTCGCAGAGCCTCTTCGGCTTTGCCCTTTTTGCACAGGATCACGAGGTCGTCGGCATAGGTCACGATGCGCGTTCCGAGGCTGCGTTCCAGCCCGAGCTTCTTCCACCCCAGCACGAACCGGCGCATGTAGATGTTCGCCAGCAGCGGTGAGATGGGTGAGCCTTGCGGGATGCCCCGCCGGCTGTCCCGGGCTTCGGTCGTCCGCTTCCTCCGTCCTCGATCGTCGGTTTCTTCCACCGGGCAGTCCAGCCACATCCTGACCAGGCGCAGCACGCGTCGATCGACGATCCGGCGTGCCACACACTTCATCAGTTCGGCATGGGGGATGCTCCCGAAGTAGTCCGCGAGGTCGGCGTCGACGACTTCCGGATGGCCATGGAACAGCTGCCGGTCCACTTCGACCACCGCCTGCCGGGCATTCCGCCCAGCACGGTAGGCGTATTGTTCCGGTGGCAGGTCTGCCTCGAAGATCGGTTCCAGCACCAGCATCGCTGCTGTCATGCAGACCCGATCCCGCACCGTCGAGATGCCCAACGGCCTCAGCTTGCCGTTGGCTTTCGGGATATACACTCTTCTGATCGGATCAGGGCGGTAGCTCTCCTCCCTGAGCGCAAGCGCCAGTTCGCCAAGCCATCGCTCCACGCCATACGCTTCGATGTCCGCGAAGTCCTGGCCGTCGACTCCCGGTGCCCCCTTGTTCGAGCGGCACTGGGCATAGGCTTGCGCCAGGATGTCCCCGCGGCTGATCTTGTCGTGCAGCGCGTAAAAGCGATAACCCGCTTCTGCCTTCGCTTTCGCGTGTAACGCCGTCTGCAGCTTCTGGACACTCTTCGGAGTTGATAGGTCGCCCAATCTCCCGGCCCCTCACCGCGTCTTGCGTCCGTCTTGAACTGAGGCCCCTTCCCTCCACCGGCATTACCCGGCCTCACCGGTACTACGGGCCTCTCCGCCACCCCAGCGCGCCCGGCCTCTCCCTCACGGGCCTCCGGTTGGTCATCCCTGACCACGCTCTGGGGCTTCCCGTGTTGCGTACGCTTTCCTTGTGTACATGCTGCCGCCACTACCCCGGTGCAGCAGCCGGGCGTCGTCTCGCTCTTGCACCCAGCCATATCAGCCTTCCCCGATGTCCCTGTCGGGTCGGCCTGCACATTGGTTGTTTCGAGGCTTGCTCGGCGTTCACTCACGTTGCGGCCTGCACACGCGCACGGTCACCAAGTCGTGACCGCTCTATCCAGAGGCTTCAGACATTTCGTCTCCTCCATGCCTGCTCCGGTTGCTTCCGGCTGGAGCGTTCGCCGGGTGGGACTCTCACCCACTGGAAAACACCGCCTTTCACGGCGCACGGGACCCGCAACCAACGATTCTTGCGGTTAGCCGAGAGCATGGTCCCGCGGCTCGCCGGATAAGACGATAAAGCTTACTACGAAGCCCGCGCGGCCAGCCAGACCGCCTCCCGGACGGACCGGTCGCGCAGAACGCCCAGAGCATGCAGCGTGTCACCGCGGCGACCACCGCAAGCTGGAAGTCTGCGAGCTCATTCCTCCGCAACGGTCGAGTGCCGATACTCGGCATGCCGAGCACGGTTGCGCTGGATGCAAGCGACGCTTTTATACGGTCCGGACCTCAATGCCGGCAGGCTTGACAGGAGCGACGGATGGATCGGCTGAAGGCGATGGAGACATTTGTCCGTGTGGTGGAGACCGGAAGTCTCTCCAGGGCGGCGAAGGCGCTCGGCCTGCCTCGCTCCTCCGTCACCATGACGATGCAGCGCCTGGAGCATCATCTAGGCGTGCGGCTCCTGCATCGCAGCACGCGGCGGCTTGGTCTTACCGAGGAAGGGGAACTCTATCTCGAGCGCTGCCGCGCCATCCTGCTCGACATACAGGGTGCGGAAGACAGCCTGCGCCCGGACGGGCGAGTGAGCGGGCGCCTGCGGGTCGATATGCCGCCGGTTATCGGTCGTTCGATTGTCCTGCCGGCGCTGGGTTCGTTCCGCGAGCGCTATCCCGATGTCGACATGGCGATCGGCATGAACGACCGGCTGATCGACCTCGTCCAGGAAGGCGTCGACTGCGTCATCCGCACCGGAACCCTTCCCGATTCCAGCCTCATGACCCGGCGCGTCGGCAGCTATCGCTGGGTGGTGTGCGCCTCGCCGGACTACCTGGAGCGCCATGGCGAGCCGCAAGACGTTGCGGCGCTCACCGGCCACATGCTGCTGGGCTATTCCTCGGCTCACAACGGCCGTCCCGACAAATGGGTGATGACCGAAGGCGATGTCTCCCACGCGATCGAGCCCCGCGGAGACCTGGTGGTCGACGAGACCTTCGCGCTGCTGGATCTCGCCTTGGGAGGCTTCGGGCTGGCCCGCCTGTCGGACTTCATCGTGGCCGCCGATATCGCCAGCGGGCGCTTGCGCGAGGTGCTCGGCCAGTGCCGCTCCGACCACGTGCCGATCTCCCTGCTGTTTCCACCGTCACGGCAGGCTTCGCCTCCCGTCCGGGCGTTCATCGACTGGGTGACGGCACTGTTTGCCAGCCGCGGTTCATGAGGCACGACCGCCCGTCCGGCTATGGCGCGCCAGGTGTCGAGGCCAGCGTCTTCAGATAGGTGATGACGTCCTGGCGGTCGTCGGCCTTCGGCAAGGCGATGGTCATCCGCGTGCCGGGCACGAGCTTGGCCGGCGCCTCCAGAAACCGGTCGAGCGTGGCTTCCTCCCAGGTGAGGCCGCTTGCGGTCAGCGCCGGCGAGTACTTGTAGCCGGTGACAGAGGCGGCCGGCCGCCCGACGACGCCGGCGAGGCCGGGCCCGACCCGGTTCTGGGCTGTTGCCGCGTGGCAGACGGCGCATCGCTTGAACACGGTCTCCCCTCTTGCGGGATCGCCGTCGGCGCGGGCGGGCTGGATCGTCGAGACGAGCAGAAGGGTGGCGGCGAGCACACCGGTGATCGATCGCATGGGACACCTGCGGAATGGGACAATGGTCGAGGCGTTAGCCGCCGAGCGCTTCCGGCGTGATCGGCAGATGCCGGAGGCGTTTTCCGGTTGCCGCGAAGACGGCGTTGGCGACGGCCGGCCCGATGCCCGACGTGCCGGCCTCGCCGACGCCGAAGGGAGCGGTACCGCTTTCGACGATGTGCACGGTGATCCGGGGCGCCTCGTCCATCCGCACGGCCGGGTAGCTATCGAAGTTTCCCTGTTCGACGCGTCCATTTGAAAAGGTGATTTCGCCATAGAGGGCGGCGGAGATGCCGAAGATCGCACCGCCCTGGATCTGGGCAGCGATGGTATCCGGGTTGATCACCTTGCCGCAGTCGACGACGGAGGTGACCTTCGTCACCCGCGTGGAGCCCCGTTGGTCGACCGTCACCTCCGCGACGTGCGCCAGGATGGTGCCGCCGAAATCCTGGATGAGGCTGATGCCGCGGCCCGTTCGCTCGCCCGCCCTGGCATCTGGCAACGGCGTCCCCCAACCTGATTTCTCCGCGGCCAGGTCGAGCACGGCGCGCAGCCGCGGATCGTCCGCCAGATGCATGCGGCGGAACGCCAGCGGATCGATACGCGCCGTGGCGGCCAGTTCGTCCATGAAGCTTTCCACCACGAAGGCATTGTGCGTGGTGCCGACACCGCGCCAGAAGCCGGATCGATAGGCCGGGCTTTCGCGGCGCACATATGCAACCTGTACGGTCTCGAAGGCGTAGGGGCCGACGGCGCTGGTGGTCGCGTCGGGATCGAGGCCATCGCTGCGGATCGCGGCTGGCAGCCAGCGCGTCAGCGGCGAGGGGCCGACGACGCGATGAGCCCAGCTGGTGATCCGGCCGGAGGCATCGAGGCCCGCCTTCAGTACGTTCAGATAAGCCGGGCGATAGAAGTCGTGCCGGGTGTCCTCCTCACGGCTCCACACGACCTTCAAGGGATGATCGACCTGCCGGGCGAAGAGCACCGCCTGGGTGACATTGTCGGATTCTGCCCGCCGGCCGAAAGAGCCGCCGAGATACTGGTTGTGAACCTCTACCTTTTCGATAGGCAGACCGGCGGCCGTGGCGGCCGCAGCCTGCGCGCGCGTCGCCGCCTGGGTGCCGATCCAGACCTCGCACCTTCCGTTGTGGAGATGGACCGTGCAGTTCAGCGGCTCCATCGGGGCATGGGCGATCATCGGCAGGCGGTACGAAGCCTCGATGATGTGTGCCGAGCGGGCGAGGCCGGCCGCCGCGTCGCCGGCGGACGGACCTGGCACGCCAGCTTCCGAACCGGCCATCTCCAGATCCGCGAACAGCGCCGCTGTCGAGAAAGCGGCGTTCGGACCGTCGTCCCAGGCAACCTCCAGGGCGTCGAGCCCTTTCTTGGCAGCGGCCCAATGGTCGGCCACGACCGCGACCGCATCGTCGATGCGCAAGACGTTGCGCACGCCGCCGATCTTCCGCGCGGCCCTGTCATCCAGTGCGGCGAGCCAGCCTCCGAGCACCGGGGAGGCCATGACAGCCGCGACCTTCATGCCGGGAAGCCGCACGTCGATGCCATACTGGGCGGCGCCCTGCACCTTCGCGGCCGAATCCAGCCGCCTGTGCGATGTGCCGATGAGGCGGAAGCCTCCCGTCTTCAGCGGTACATCATGAGGGACCGGCAGCGTCGCGGCGCGGTCGACGAGGTCGCCATAGCCGATCCGCCGCTCGGTCGGCATGTGGAAGACGGCGCCGTCGCGGGCCTGGCACATCGCGGCGTCCACGCCCCACACCGATGCCGCGGCGGCGACCAGCATCTGACGCGCGGTTGCGCCGGCCCGCCGCATCGGTTCCCAGGCCGCCCGCATCGAGAGCGAGCCGTCGGTCTCCTGATCGCCCATGATCGGGTTGGCGTAGAGCGCGTCATCTGCCGGAGCGTGCGCCACGGTGACGGCGTCGAGGTCGATCTCGAGCTCCTCGGCGATCAGCATCGGGACCGAGGTATAGGTCCCCTGGCCCATCTCCACGTAGGGCACGATCAGCGTCACAGCGCCGTCGCGGGCGATGCGCAGAAAGGCATTGGGTGCGAAGACGAGAGGCTGATCGGCCGGCGCGGCGGCGGACTCGGCTGCGAGCGGCACGCCGATCATAAGCGCGCCTGCAGCGGCCGCCCCGGTGACCAGGAAGGCGCGGCGGGACATGCCCGGGTGCGACATAGGCTTCGTCACTGCCGGCTCTCCCGAACCGCACGGCGTCCGGTCGCCACCTGCCGGATCGCATCCTTGATGCGGTTATAGGTGCCGCAGCGGCACAAATTGCCGGACATCGCCGCGTCGATATCATCATCGGTGGGATGGGGATTCTCAGTGAGCAGCGCTGTCGCCGACATGATCTGCCCAGGCTGGCAGTAGCCGCACTGGACCACTTCCATGTCGAGCCAGGCCTGCTGGACGCGCCGGCCGGTCTCGGATGCCGCGACGCCCTCGATGGTGGTGATCCGCGACGAGCCGATTGAATCGATCGGCGTTTGCCCGCCAGATCGACATGCCGATCGCGATCCCGATCGCGGCGAAGCCGCCAGCGGCGGCGATCAGCCCGGCCTCGAGGAACAGGCCCGGCGCATAGGCGTCGTACCAGTACCACCACCAGAACAGCGCCGGCGGCGGATAGAGCGGCACGCCGCCGAGCTCGGCCCAGGGACTGCCGAGCTCGGGTTGGTAGCCGAGCCGCCAGGCGGCCCACTGGGTCGCGCCCCAGACGGAGGCGAGCACCACTGCGAAGACTACGACGATCTGCCCCCAGAGGATCTTGGTTCCCGACATGCCGCACCTTGCGAGAAGCACCGCATACGCGATGTCGGGAAGCCCGGTCGCAAGGCAACCGCCGAAAACCCGCCGTCGCACATGCGGCGAACCCATCGCGCCAAAACAGGCCCTGTGCGGTGCGTCTACCAGGGAGACGCCGCCCCTCTCAGATCCCGAGCCCCCGCTTTCGGCCGAAGCTCCAGTCGACGCCACCGTCGGCCCGAACGATCCCGGAGACCTCCTGTCCGAGGCGCCGCTCCAGCATCGGCGACCAGGGCACCAGGCTGAAGCCGAAACCGTCATCGATCATGGCGAAGCGGCCGGAGGCCAGGCCGAACCGGCGGCGATAGATGCCGCCGACCGGATCACCAGCAACCGCTTCGGAACGTGCTAGGCCGGTCTCCGTCGCCAGCGCCGCCGCGGTGGCATCGAGCTCGCGCCGGCGCAGCGCGTCCAGCAGGTTGCGTACGAGGACCACCCGCTGGTTCTGCCTGCGCGCGAGGCCGTCCTCGGCGAGCCGCTCGATCCGCATCTCCAGGGCTGCGCGGACCTCGGTGCCGAAGCCACCCTCCGACAGCGTCGCCGGCTCGCGCGCGACGAGATGGCGGTCGAGCCAGGTCGCTCCGCGGGCGCTGACCTGCGCCTGGATGTCGAGATCCGAGCGCGTGATCAGCTCCGCCCTCCCTGCCCGGATCTCGACGATGCCGCCGAGCGGCGGCGCGTGCTCGAGTGCGCCGAGGTCCGGGAAGCGGAGATGGTGGACCCGGCCGTCGATCCCGTCGATGACGGCATAGGCGGTGCCGGCGAGCTCGTCGTGCAGGCCCTTGTCGACGAGGCGCCCTATGACGGGGCTCGTCGTCCCCGCCCCATGGATGACGTAGTCGCCGAGCGCCCGTTCCGTCCTCTGCCCGGCCAAGCTGTGGTGCATGGTGCGGATGATGTCGCCGCGGTCGCCGAGCTCGCGCAGCGTGCGCTCGGCCTCGGCCGCGACCACCCATTGGGCCGGGCCGGCCGGTGCTGCGAGTCCCATCCGCTCCAGCCGCTGCAGCCGGCCGATCATCAACCGGCGGAGATCAGCAGCGTCTTCGCCGGATCCGACGGGCCGCAGGTCGATGAAGCCATCCTCATCCGCCATGCGGCGGATCTCGGGGTCGAGCCGGGTCCAGCGCTCGGCCTCGACCTCCCGCTCCAAGGCGAGTCGCACCGCGTGCTCGGGCTTCGGGCCGAGCTCGAGCGTCACCAGCGCCTCCGCTCGCGCCCGCAGACCGCGGCTGATGTAGTCGCGGGCGATGACGAGATCGCTGCCGCCCTCGGCGACGCCGCGGACCAGGAGATGGACATGCGGATTGTCAGTGTTCCAGTGGCCCACCGCGATCCAGTCGAGCCGGGTGCCGAGGTCGCGCTCCATTTGCCCCGCCAGGTCCCGGGTGAAGGCCCGAAGGTCGGTCATCTCCGCCGCGTCCTCCGGCGAGACGATGAACCGGAAATGATGCCGATCTTCTCGGCAGCGCGCGGCGAAGGCAGCATCGTCCGTCACGTCACTCCGGGCGTCGAACATGCGGGCTTTCTCGCCGTCCCGGGTGACGCCCTCGCGCTTCAGATAGGCGAGGTGGGCGGTGATCGGCGCCGAGCGGAAGGTCCGGCCCTTGTGCCGGACCACCCGGGCCTTGACGACGACGCGGCGCCCGGGCGCAAAGGGCCGGTCGCGGCTGAAGGCGAGCCGCCCGCGGCCGAAGCCCGACCGGCCCGGCCGCGGCTGTCGTGTCGAGCGCGGTCCGACATGCCCAGCCTTGTTCGCCGCCTTCAGCACCTGGGAGATGAAGGTCGGCCGGCGGCCGCTGCCGCGGCTGCGGATCCGTCCGAGGCGGATTCGAAGATCGTCGTCAGACGTGCCCATTGCCGATCACCCCGAAACCTTCTCCAAGCCCAGTGCTGCGAAGGCCATTGATCCGATTGGGAATTCCCTTGCGGCGGCACTCTCCGAACCTCGCGTGGCCGCAGAAACACGAGTTCGATCAAAGGCTTACCCAGTCATCAGCCACACGCTTTTATCTCGCCGTAGCTCAAAAGCTGTTTCCGACCCCTCAGATCGGCAACCCATAGTAGTGGGATATCGCAGTGCGTCGCGCCGCTTCGCAGTGTTGGGGCCAGCACTCGTCCCGGCAGTGCCGCTGCGCATGGAATGAGAAAGCGGGAGCGGCGCCCTCGGCACCGCCCCCGCCGTCCTCAGCGCCTACTCGATATGATGCAGCCGCTTCTGCGCGGTCAGGATCTCGACAACGGTCGGGTTATCGCAGGCTTGCCACTGCAACAAATAGGCACGTTGCCGGGGCCCTGTGTTCTCAACAACTGGATTGTAATCGTCCTCCTCTTCGTCGATCGGACGGGGCAGGTAGGGCGGCGCGTCCTTGCATGCCGCGATGGCATTCTCGAGCCGGCGGATGAGGGCAAAGGCCTCCCGCCGATCGTGCCAGTAGTCGTCGGTGCCCGGGATGGGACGGGATGATGCGATGGTCATCGGAACGCTCCTTGGTTGACGTCCTCCGCGTCGAGGACGTGTCCCGGGCTCGGCCGGCGGAGCGGCCGTCAAGGACGCCGGAGGCGCCGCGGAGCGGGGCGTGGGGGAGCCGCAATGCGTCAGCATTTCGGGGGGACCGCACCTCCTTGACGGGCGTTTCGTCCCGGCTGACAGGATGGGATGACCGAGACGAGAGAGGTTTGGATCCGACCTCTCCAGGTGCGTCGGTCATGTCGTCGGATGGCGGGCGCGACGCTCGACGAACGCCGCGCCCGATGCGCTTGGAGCTGTTTGCGATCAGCTTTCCGGATGCCGATCGGCTGCAGCGCGGCGGCGCCGCGGCCACGTGTCGAACAGCTCGTCGAATGCACGGTCGAGCTCCGCCTGGCGAACGATCGCCTGCGCCAGTTCAGCCTCGGCCGCGGCCCGCTCGCGGCGGGTCAGGTGGCAGTGGCGCAGCTCGCCCTGCAGCTCGCGGATGTGGTCGTGAAGCATGGTCCTCTCCGTCCCAAGTCTGAAGACGGGAGGGGCGGCGCATGCCGGGGCGAGCCGGGTCGTGGATCGCCGCAGGCGACCGGCTGGCCGGCGGGCGGGGGGGCCGATTTTGTCGAGCGGGACGACAGACCGGCGCACGCAGCGCGCTCCGCACGCTCGACAAAATTGGGGGCACCGCTCGTCCACGACGCGGTCCGCCCCGGCATGGGAGGATGGACGATCCGAAGAGACGGTCCTCCTCTCCGGTGGGGCTCTGCCGGTGCAGCTGCGCCGTCACGGTGTCGACTTCCGGGCCGTGCTCACCGGCACGAAGAGGCCGCCGGCCGAGGACGGCCGGAATGCTACCCCTCGGCCAGCGCCATGCAGGTCGACGAACAGGCTAAGGGTGGATGCGACGACGGGCGAGCGCTCCCGCGCGATGTCCGCATGGCCGAGGGCTGCGAGATAGGCCCGCGTCTCGGCCGGTAAGGGACGGCCATCAGAGAGGTGCTCGTCGACCCGCCGCGGGCCGGCGTTGTAGGCGGCGAACACTGCAGGATAGCCGTAGCGGTCGTGCATCTCGCGCAGATAGGCGGCCCCCGCGAGGATGTTGTCGCGCGGGTCATAGGGATCGGCACCGAGCCCGTAGCGGTCGCGCAGATCCGCCCAGGTCTCCGGCATGATCTGCATCAGCCCCATGGCGCCCTTCGGCGACACGGCGCGCACGTCACCGCCGCTCTCCACCTGCATCACGGAGCGGATCCATGGCTCCGGCACGCCGAAGCGCTGCGATGCTTCGGCGATGTAGGCCGACCAAGGGTCGTCCGCCTCCGCTGCGATGCTGCTCGCGAACTCGGCACGGACAGGGATCGTCCATGTGCAGACAGAGAGCAGGATGGCTGCCGCCAATCGGACCCGGCGATGGCTGCGGATCCGCGTCATCGCCGTCCCTCGTATGTCCAGAGCGGCACCGCGCGGCCGATGATCGAGGCGACGGGCACCGGTCCGAAGTACCGCCCGTCCAGCGAGTCCGGGACGCCGCGGTTCATGAGGAAGACCTCCCCGTCGCCGAGCACCCGGCAGCCCTTCCAGACGGGCAGCGTCCGACCATGACGGTCGCGCTCACGCGCCTGGTCGGCGGCAATGCCGTCGATCGCGATCTGCAGGCCGTCGCGGCAGACCGTGCTGCCGGGCAGCGCAGAGACGCGCTTCAAGAGCGGCACGCCGGCCGGCAGATAGCCGCGGTCGGCGAAGAGCGGGACGAGTGCGGCCGGCGCCCGCGCGAGCGCGATGTCGCCGATGGCGAGATTGCCGGGTGGCCGCACCCGATAGAGTCCCTCCGGCAGGCTGGCCGAGGCGTTCCAGACGAGACGCGGGACCGGCGCGACGAGCGCCGGGCCTGCGGTCAGGCAGACACCGGCGAGCATCGCGGTGAGAGGAGCGGCGCGCGGCCTCATGCCTCGATCCTCCGGCGCCTGAGCCAGGCGGCATGGCGTTCGCGGCTGTAGGGCCGCGGCTCGAAGCCGGCGGTCAGGCGGTTGTGGACGTGCCGCCAGTGATCCGGCGCGGCGTCGGCCGGATCGATCCCGAGCGCCAGGACGGCATCGATCGCCTGCAGCACCCGCTCGACCTTCGGCCAGCCGGACTGGCGGAGCAGGATCTCGGCGCCGGGCCGCACATGGGAAACAGTCGCGCAGCGCTCGCCCGACGTCACGGCGCGCAGGATGTCGATGCGCGAGACCCCGGTGCCGAGATCGGTCGCGGCCCAGCGCAGGACGGCGAAGACGCTGCCGGGTGCGAAGGACAGGACGCGCCGGTGATGGTCGACGGTCGCCTCCGCGAGCGGCCGGCCGAAGCGCAGCCAATGCTCGATCCGCCCGTGCAGCCGCAGAAGTTCGAGCTGGGTGAGATCGCTCACGGCGCCTCTCCGGTCTCGTCGGCGAAGTGGCGGGCGAGCAGGTCGCGCAGCAGGTCGGCGACGGTGACGCCTTGGCGGAAGGCGACGATCTTGATGCGCCCGCGCAGCTCCGGCGTGACGTCGATGGTGAGGCGGGCGGAGAAAGGCCTTGTCGCTTCTGACGCTCGAATCCAGGTTTCGGGACTCCCCGGCCGCCGCGCGAACTCCCGGGACATTGCGCGATCCTCTCGACCTCGGCGGCCAGCATCCGGATCTCCCGCGCCGCAATCCGGCTGCGCGGAAACTCGCCGACCAGGCGCCCGCTGCGGGCGGCATCGGCGAAGGCGACGCGCTGGCCGATGCGCACGGCGAGCGCCGGCGGGTCGGCCCTGGCGAGCGACATCGCCGTGTCGTGCGCGATCACGGTGCCGGCACCGCAGCGGTTCAGCAGGAACCGCGCCAGCAAGTCAGGCCGGAACTGCCGCGCCTCTTCGAGCAGCCGGAGCGTCTCGGCCGAGGCCCAGCCGTCGAAGGGCGAAGGCTGGACCAGGATCAGCACCAAGTCGGCCGCGAGCAGCGCCGAGCGCATCAGCGCGGCGACGCGCGGCGGCCCGTCGATGACGACGTGATCGACGCCGCGGGCGATCTCGGGCGCCTCACGGTGCAGCGTGTCGCGGGCGAGGCCGATGACGCCGAACAGCCGCGACCGGCCGGCCCGCGCCCGCTGCTCGGACCAGTCGAGCGCCGAGCCCTGCGGGTCGGCGTCGATGACGGTGACGCGCCGCCCCTGCCGCGCCCATTCGCCGGCCAGATGAAGGGCGAGCGTGGTCTTGCCGACGCCGCCCTTCTGGTTGAGCAGCGCCACGATCACGGCAGGCCTCGCCGGGCAGCGCGCTGCGTTCGGTGGGCACCACCAACAATGTTAGAGTCTATTACGTTAGACTCTAAGTTACGGGCGCCGATCCCGCTTGTGGACCAAAGGGTTAGCTGGGTTCCGTGCGCCCGATGTACCGATAGCGCTGCGCCCGAAGTACCGATACCCGCTGCGCCTGATGTACCGAGCGCAGTCACAGGCTTATCCACCGATTCTGTGGATAAGTGCGGCCCTGCGATCGGCGTGATCCACAGGAGGTCGCGGCCCTCGAAGGCGAGGCGATAGCCGGGCAGCGGCTGGCGGGCGGCGATGCGGCGGAGATCGAGGACGAAGTCGGAGAGCCGGGCCAGGCTGCCGGACTTGGCGTGGAGATGGCGGACCTCGAAGGCCCAGCCCGAGGGCTGCCGACCGGCATGCTTGCGGGCGACCCGGTAGAGCCAGCGCTCGATCCCGCCCGTCAGCCGGAAATACGCCGGGTCGATTGTCAGCACCAGCGACCGGTCGAGCACGCCGCGGTAGAACCAGTCCGGCAGCACGAACTCCATGCCGCGGCAGCGGCCGGAGCCGTCGACCAGTTCCTGCCACTCGCCGATCCAGGAGAACTGGTGCCGGCGCCAATTGGGACCCTGGCGGATCGTGGTCAGCACCACGGTCGACTGCAGCCGCTGCAGCGCCGCCTTCAACAGCCGGTACTGGCGGAAGCCAGTGTCCCGTCCGGTTGCCCGCAGGATCTGATACGGCGTGAAGCGCAGGAAACGCGAAGTGCGGAGGCCATGATCGGCGGCCTCGACGACCTGGGTCGCCGCCCAGATCAGGATGTCGGCGTCCCAGATGGTCGCCATGCCGTGCTCCGGCACGGCGTAAATCTGCACTTCCGTCTCGCCGGCCTTGTAGAGGATCGGCCGGGTGCGCCGCCCTTTGGCCAGCGAGAAGAAGGGCCGCTCCATCAGGTCGCGCTGATCGCGCGGGCTGACGCCGTCCTCGGGCAGCGCCACGAAGGGATCGAGCATCGCCCGTTCGGGGAGAGTGGTCATCGCCCCCTCCCCGGCTCGGCCCGATCGGCGTATTGCGGCGCCACGGCGGCATGGCGCTTGGCCGGGAGCACGGTGTCGGCGCCGGCGTCCGAGGTCGAGCGCCGGGACCCGCGGTCGGCCCAGGCCTTGAGATCCTCGATGGTGTAGACGACGCGGCCGCCGATCTTGCGGTATTGCGGCCCGGTGCCGTAGGTGCGGTGCTTCTCCAGGGTGCGGCCGGACAAGCCGAGGAAACGCGCGGCCTCGGGCGTCCGGAGAAAGCGCGGCGGCATTCCGGCCAGAGGGTCGGGCATGGTCGGGCTCCGTGGTCTTCGGGAAGGCCGCCGGACAGGGCGGCCGGTCGAAGGCCACGGTGGCGAAGCGCCGCCGCGTGGGAGGATGGCGAAAACCGGGGTGGCGATGATCGCCACCCCGACGCTGAATCAGCGTCGGGGGCCGAGCAGGCGGCGGTAGCCGCCGCGCATCAGCGCCAGGCCGGAGCGGACGAGGCGGATGGTCCGGTCTCGGATCGACGAGGTCTTCCAGCTCTCCTCGCGGATGCGGTCGGCGCCGAACAGGACCTCCGCGATCTCGCGATAGCTCGCTCCCTCGGACCGTCCGTCGAGGGCGCGGAGCGACGCCACGAGGCGGTCGCGTCGCTGCGTCGGCAGGATCGGCGGCGCCTGTGGCCGTCCCTCTCGAAGCAGCCGCCAGAACCGCAGGGTTGCTTCGGCCCGGAGCGGTGCCGTCACGTCGAGCGAGAGGGCCGAGTCAACGGCGGTGCCGCGGGCCGGAGGTCCCGGCAGCCAGAGGCGATGCGTGCTCCGGCCGTCGCGCAGCAGCAGATGCAGGCCGTCCGCGCTCCGACGTTCGGCGACGGCGCCGAACCATGCGTCGGGATCGAAGACGATGGCGTCGATCGGGGGATCAGGGAGGGAGGGGGTCAGAATCACCGTGCGGGCGTGCAGTTCGGGCAGCCAGAACACAGGCTGCTCGGAGGCGCGTCGGCGCGGATCCGCCAGAAAAGGTCAGCCCCCAGCGCCGGGCGAGGCTCGCAACCTCGGCCTCGGAGCCGAGAGCCTCCTTCCCCTGCATGCGCTCGTAGTCGCTCCGATATTCCGGATGCCGCCGCAGCGCCTCCCAGGCGAAGTCCGGGGCATCCAGGTCAGAGTCGTAGGCGGCCCGTGACCGCCAGTCGCCATTCGGCATGACGTCTCCTCGGTCCGGCATCATCAACAACAATGCACCGGCCGCATCTTGGGAGCTCATTCCTGATTGAGAAGTCCTCGCAACGGCATCACGTGATGCCGATTGCGTGCACAGCCGCCACTACGCTTCGCCTCAAAACTGCAAGTGCGACGATGCGGCTCGCCGGAAATCCGGTTCTCCGGATCGGCGGCGGGTCAGCCTTTGCGCAGGAGCTCGCGATACCCTTGGGCGCTGAGCCAGCGGGCCCGGGCGAGATGGCTCTCATGGCATTTGCGGACGCGCTCCGGATCCCGGTCGGGATCGAGGCCGAGCACGATCCTGGCGACCTCGCGCCAGTCCGCCCCCTCCTCCGCCGCATCGAGCAGACGGAGATAATCCACCAGATGCTCCCGGTCATAGTCGGTCAGCTCGTCGCCGGTCGGCGCGCTATCGGCAGTCGGAGGAGCCACTCGTCCCTACCCCCTCATCGGGTCCGCAGTGTCAGCCGCTGAACAATATGCCCTACAATTGGTGAGCCTGTCACGGCCGTAGCAGATCTGGCTCGCCGGTCGTCGATCGTCGATCAGCGAAGCCGGCTGATGTAGACTATAGTCCGTGGTTCGATAGTCAACACACGGCTTGTCTGCATGCATGGACATGCGCAAGCTGGTGGCTCGCAACCTCAAGAAATTCCGCATCGACGCGGACCTGTCTCAGGAAGAGCTGGCAGAGCAGTCCGGTGTCGATCGCACGTACATCAGTGGGATCGAGCGTGGTGTCCGCAATCCAACAATCGTCATGCTCTGGCAAATCGCGTCCGTATTGAAAATCGAGCCTTGGCAACTGCTCCATCCGGACTCGGCTACAGACGAGTGAAATGAGAAGACCCGCCGGTCCGCGGATGCGGATCGGCGGAAAATTGAAGATCCTGAAGAACGCCAAACCTGAAACCGTGCAGCCGGAAATCCAGCCGCACGGCTTCGCGATGATCAGGCGGCGCGCTCCAGCAGCGCCCGGGCCTTGCCCTCGAGCTCGAGCCGGCCGTCCTGGTGCGGCTTGGTCCGGGCCAGCGCGGTGATCCCCTGCACGAAATCGAACAGGCTCTCGGGCGGATGCCCTTCCTCCCGCAGCACGGTCGCGATGATCTTCGCGGTCTCCGGCTTGGAGAAGCCGCGCTTGCGCAGGAAGGCCTGTCGATCCTCCTCGGTGCGGGCGACGATCCGCTCCCGCGCCGCCTTGATGCCGGCAACGAAGGGGGCCGGGCTGGAATTGGCGAAGCTGGCCAGGGCCGGCGCCGCCTCATGGGCGAAGCGCTGCGCCGCGAATTTCGAGTGCCGGATGGTGATCTCCTCGAAGCCTTCCACGCCCCACAGGTTCCGGTTCTGGCAGACGGCGCGGAGATAGAAGGAGGCGATGCCGAGGGTCTTCGACCCGACTTCCGAGTTCCAGGCATAGAAGCCGCGGAAATAGAGGTCCGGCTCGCCGTTCGGCAGCCTGCCCGCTTCGATCGGGTGGGTGTCGTCGACCAGGAACAGGAACACGTCGCGGTCGCTGGCGTAGAGGGTCGTCGTCTCCGCGGTCGCGTCGACAAAGGGGTTGTGGGTCATGGTCGCCCAGTCGAGCACGCCCGGCACCTTCCAGCGGGTGTCGCCGGTGCCGTTGCCGGCGATTCGCTGGACCGCGGAGACGAGTTCGTGATCCCAGATGCGGCCGTAGTCCGGCCCGGTGACGGCGCGGAGCTCGATCCGGCCGGCCTCGGCTTCGAGGGTCTTCACCAGTTCGCCGCGGTGGCTGAGCAGGCCATGCTGCAGGTTGATCCCGGCGATCGGCGCCGGCAGTTGCCGCAGGTAGCTGGCCGGGGCGCCGATCATCGTGCAGAGCTGGCCGAAGCTCCAATGCGTCGGCATGACCGGCTCGTCCCGGCCGGGCACGATCAGCGCCAGCCGCTCGTCATTATCCCGGCTCGCCTCGACCTGCACTGCCCGGCTCTCGACCGTGCGCGCGGTTGCCCGCTGGGCCCGGGCCTGCACCGCCGCATGCAGATCAGAGAGGCTGAGGTAGCGCTCGTCCGCGGGGCGGGCGTACCACTCCGACGAAACGCGGCCGATCCGCTCGCCGCAGCCGACATTGACATGGAAGCCGCTCGAAACCTCCTGGTCGTCCGGGGTCACGCTGGTGGTCATGGTCGATCTCCTTGGGATTGGGGTGTCAGCGCAGCGCTGCGCTGCACCCCTGCCCGTCGGCGAGACCGGGGGAGCAAGGGCAAGGGCGGCCGGAGCGGAGGGGGATCACCCGACCTGCACGAAGGAAGGTCGGGGAGACCGCGCCGGCCGAGCATCGCGGTCCCTTGCCCGCGCGGGGGCGGAGCCCCAAAGCAAGACTCTACAGAACAGGTTGGACCGCAGGTCCGCCGCATGGGTCGCTCGCTGGCCCGGCAAGAGCATGCGAAGGCGTCCCGCTCCGGAGAGCGGGGCGCCGGATCGATCGGATCAGTCGCCGTTGCGGCGGGACCAGATCAGCGAGAGGGTGTCCTCGCCCTCGATCTCGACCAGCGAGGCGTAGATCGGGGCCGGGAGGCTCGGATCGTCGAGCTTGACCGAGAGGTAGTCGCGGCCGGCGTTCGAGGTCTTCTTCCAGGCGGCGCCGAACTCAATGGCGCCGGCGTAGACGCGGTAGTCCGGGGCCTTGTCGTTCTCGCGCTCGGCCGGGCGGATGGTCGCCTTGACGTTGAGGGTCAGGGTGCGGACCGCGCCGGTGAAGCCGTCCGTGGACTTGGTGAAGGTGCCGATGGTCGCCATGCTAGCTCTCCTCTTCCGTTCTCGGGCCGCGCCCATCGCGGCCTCGATGGCGATCGGGAGCCGAGGGGCGATCGCGCCGCAGCCGCAGGCCCGCAGCGCAGCGGAGGACGGCGGACGCCGGCTTTTTTGCCTGGCGATGCAAAGCCGGGCCTCCGCCCGGCGGCGGAAAAAAGCCGGCGCCCGCCGTTGCGGATCAGCGATCGAGGCGGGAGCCGCTCCCTCGGCCAGATCGGGCCATCCGAGGCGGCATGGGCGTGCCTGCGGACGGGCCGGGAGGAGACATGGCGGCGTGCGCATCGCCACGCCAAGGGAGGAGACACCGCTGGGCGTGCAGGAACCCGTTCCAGCGAGCGCATGGCGGCAAAGACTGGCGCAGGGAAGCATCCGGCAAGGCCCGGCCATCCGCCTCGACAGCGGAACACCGGCACGAGGCTGGACAAGCTCCTCTGTCCGCCCGGCCACCGCTCGATCCCGCGTCAACGGACAGCGGACCCCAGTCTCTCCGATACGCATGGTTCGGGACGGCACCGCGGACCGCTGCATCCCGGCGTTCCGAGCACGATGCGACACAACAGAACGGCCATATCGTCGCCCGCACTATCCGGCCGGGAAGCGGTGCCGCGGTCGGGGCCATCGGGATTTCCACGGGAGCGGAGCTCCCCAGGCGCGGCCGCCAAGGACGGCCGAGCTGACATGTCGCAGCCGCAGGAGCACCGGCATAGCGGCGACGAAGCCGGGCGCGGGACGACCGCGCCCGCCTAGGCCGTGCCGCATGATGATCGAGGATGTGATTATCCAGCGACTGGGGTTTCACCGCGGCTTGGAAGCAAAACGGAGAATGGACGGGGCCTTTCAGTGTCTCTACAAGGACGACATCTTAAATATTGGCCGCGGGAAGAATGCGAATGGCAGTGAACGGGGAAGCGAAGGCGTCGCATGACGAACTTCTCAAGCTGACGACGACGATCGTCTCGGCCCATCTCGGGCACAACACGGTTGCGACGACGGATCTGCCGAGCGTGATCCAGCAGGTGTTTGTCGCCCTGGAGAAGCTCGGCCAGCCGATCGAGCCCGTCGCGACGAGACCCGAGCCGGCGGTGCCGATCAAGAAGTCGGTGACGCCGGACTATCTGGTCTGCCTGGAGGACGGCAAGAAGCTGAAGATGCTGAAGCGGCATCTCGCGTCGGCCTACAACATGACGCCGGATCAGTACCGCGAGCGCTGGGGATTGTCGGCGGACTACCCGATGGTCGCCCCGAACTACGCCCAGCAGCGCAGCAGCCTGGCGAAGTCGATCGGCCTGGGTCGGAGCCGAGCGGCGGCGAAGCCGGCCGAGCCGGAGCCCGCCCCAACGAAAGGACGAAGGACCAAGGCGAAGGCGTGAAGGGGGCGGCACGGCCGCTCCACTTCAACCACGGAGTATCGACGCCTGATCTTCGGGAGCCGTCGAAAGAGGCGCAAAAGGATCGAGGAGCGGAGTCTCCTCCATCCCGGCGGCGGCGGGCTGAGCCCGCGCCGCTCTCCATCAGTCAGCTGTTGATGGCGTCCTTGACCCCTTTTGCCGGTGCGAAGGTCAGCCTCTTCGAGGCCGCGATCTTGATCGTCTCACCGGTCGCCGGGTTGCGCCCCTCGCGCTCCGGGCGGCTGGCGA
Organism: Inquilinus sp. Marseille-Q2685; assembly: GCF_916619195.1. Taxonomy (NCBI): domain Bacteria; kingdom Pseudomonadati; phylum Pseudomonadota; class Alphaproteobacteria; order Rhodospirillales; family Rhodospirillaceae; genus Inquilinus; species Inquilinus sp. Marseille-Q2685. The sequence continues at coordinate 9,517 of NZ_CAKAKL010000002.1, read as the reverse complement.
CCTTGAACTTCCCGAAACCGGGCAGCGCCACTTCTTCGCCCTTCGCGGCGCTGTCGACGATCGCCCTGAAGATGCTGTCGATGGCCCGCTTGGCCTGCACCCTCGTCAGCCCGTTGCCCGTGGCGACCTGATCCGTCAGCTCGGAGATGTTCATGCTCGTCCTTGATGCGTGGTGCCCGATTCGGGCGGGAGCATCTCCCTAGGCCCCGGTGATCATCATTGCAATCCGCCGCGACTGTTCCTGCCCGCCCGAGGCACCGCCCGCCCTTTCGGCGGTCACCCGGACTGCCGATGCCCGGCGAGGAAACGACGCCCCTGTTCCAGGATTTGGTTCACCCCATCCGACCTCCGGGACCGGCCTTCCAGCTCCTCGACGAGCGCTTCGACGTCATCGGCAAAGGTGCTGTGCCCGTGGAGATTGCGGTGCAGCTGGAGGGCCAGGATTTCCGTTTCGGTGAGCGCATAGCCCTGTCGATGAGCCATGAGAAGAGTCCCGACGTCATCATTCCGCAATGATCAGACTTATACCACCTGAGCATGGCATAGACATCAGGACAAAAGGTCCATCTCATCAGTGCGGAAGGACCACTTTCTGGGCCTGAACGTCGATCACGGAGAACTCGTGGTCCGGAAATGATCGTGAGCCCACCTCCAACGCGACGCTGACATCAGCGTAGAAGCACATCACCCTGCCCCGTCGGACGAAGGCATATTGTGATGGTGCGGCCACCGCAGACCCCGCGAGGAACTTCGCGAGTGCCTCGACATCTGCTTTGCTGGCATGTCCACGGTCAGCCATGGCTCCCCCCGATCGGGCCTGGGCCGACAAGGTAAGTCGCCGTGGGGCTGTGAACCAGGGGTTGATGTTCCCAGAGTGGCTACGCTCTGCCGGTCGTTCGCCAGCACATGCGCAGCAGGACGTCAAAGCGTCGTTCGGTCTTCACGCCACACCACCCGCCAGGCGCGGCTGGGGACAACTGCGTGGTGGTTCGGAACAATTTGGTCGCGCGATTGAAACGCAAAAGTGAGACGCTGGTCGACTAAAAATCGAGGGGGGACCATGCGACTTGCAGTCTACAACGTCGAAAATCTATTCGACCGCGCCAAGGCGATGAACTTGGATAGCTGGGACCAGGGCCGCCCTGTCCTGGAGAGATTCGCGGAGCTCAATGCGCTCCTCGGCCAAATCGCCTACACGGCCCCCGACAAGACGCGGATGGCGAAACTCATGGTCGAGCTGGGCTTGGAAAAGTCCGATACTGGACCATTCGTTATTTTGCGGCGCAATCGCGGCGGGTTGCTTAAACGGCCGCAGGCAGGCGGCATCATGATCACGGCTCAGGGCCGGGCCGACTGGGTGGGTTCACTCGAACTTCGCGATGAACCGATCAACGAGCACGCCATGCGCAATACGGCGCGGGTAATCAACGATCTCAAAGCCGACGTCCTCGGCGTCGTCGAGGCCGAGAGCCGCCCGGTTCTCTGGGCATTCAATACCGAGATCCTGCCGGCCCTCGGTGGCGCGCCATTTCGGCATGTCATGCTTATCGACGGCAATGACGAGCGCGGGATCGACGTCGGGCTGATGACCCGGGAAGGGTATCCGATCGGCGCTCTGCGCAGCCATGTCGACGATCGTCTCCCCAACGATCAGCCGGTCTTTTCCCGCGACTGCCCGGAATTCGAGATCACGACGCCGAACGGCTCGCGCCTGCTCGTCATGGTCAACCATCTTAAGAGCAAAGGATATGGTGGCACGACGGCGTCGAATGCCCGACGCCGGGCCCAAGCGGAGCGGATCGCCGAGATCTATCGGGGGCTGATCGCCGATGGGATCGATCATGTCGCCGTCATAGGCGATCTCAACGACACACCGGAAAGCAAGCCGCTGAACCCGTTGATCGAAGGCACGACGCTGCAGGACATCTTCGCCCATCCGGCATTCGACAAAGGCGGCCATCCAGGCACCTATGGCCTGTGCAATGCCGCCAACAAGATCGACTACATGCTGCTGTCGCCCAAGCTGTTCGAAAGGGTGCAGGCGGGCGGAGTCTTCCGCAAGGGCATGTGGCCGGGATCGAGGCCTCGGCGCTGGGAGGCCTATCCCGAAGTCGGTCGCGCTGAGGACGCCGCGTCCGATCATGCGGCGTTGTGGGCCGACCTCGATCTGTAAGGCATGGCCAGACGGTGACTTGTCGACATTCACCTTGTGTTTAGGGCTTCGGACGCCCGCCCCGCTCCCGGCCCCGTCTCCTGCGCCAGGGCCGGCATCCGAAGCCCTAACATAGGTCGTCGCCGCGCTGGCGCCCCGAGACCCGGCATCGACCGAACGGGCTGGGTTTGACCCGAAGCGGCCATCCGTGCGGGCATTTCGCCGTGAGGCTTGCGCCAGCAGGCCGCGGCTTGCCCCCAGACAGCCTTTCACCCTGGCAGCCGCTTCCCGTAAGCTCGCATTCGAAAGCATTGTGTCAACAGACGAGCATCCGCGCGGCATGCTTCGGCTCGAGCTCTCGCGGTCGCAGATCCTGGGCTTCAGGCGGCGGGTCGGCGGAAGCGCTTATCGTCCTTGCCGATCAGCTCGAGCCAGCCGGTGTTGAACAGCACCACGTCGCCCTTGCGCAGGGTCAGGCCCTCCTTCTTCAGCACCGCCTGGATATCGGCGACGGTGAACTCGGTGCTCTCGGGCACGATCGCCTGGCCGTAGTGCCCGGTCATGTCCAGCACGATGCCGCGGGTGACCATCGGCGGCACCTTCTCGATGCCCAGCTTGGTCACGCCTTCGACCGTCACGAAATCGGCGGCCTTGTTGCCGTTGTAGTAGACGTGGTCGATGCCGATATGGCCGATGCCGTTCAACTGAGTGCCGACGCCGGTCCAGGCCTCGACCAACTCGTCGTTGAAGGTGAACTTGTTGGGACCGAGCGTCTTGCCCGCCTGCTCGCCGGGCTGGACGTTGTACAGCCGGAAGCTGCGGTGCCGGAAGGCCGGCAGGTGGCGGTTCACCGGCACGGCCAGGGGATAGACCTTGCCGGTCTTCACCAGGCGGACGGCCTCGAGCGTCACCTCCGCCGTCAGCAGGTTGGCGGCGCCGATCTCGTCCGCGGCGCCGTATTTGGACGGATGCCAGTCCTGCGCGGCGGCAGGGCCGGATGCAGCCGCCGCCAGCAGAGCGCCGACGCCGACGGCGCGTCTCACACCTCCGATCATCGTGATCTCCTCGGATTGTCGATGCGCCATTGCGGCGCACAGGCCCCCGATATGGCTGGCGTGCGCCATGGCAGTAGGGAGCAGCCGAGACCAGGACTTTTGAAGAGCATTCACAGACAGGGCCCGATTCCCCTCTTGAGGCAGAACCGCGGCTATGCCAGGCAAGACCTCAATCGGCGCTGCCACCGGATCGGTCGAGAAGCGCCATAGGACTAAGCCGCTGCCGCGGCACGGGCTTGGTGCGGGGGCGGAGAGTTGAGCCGGCCTGGGCGATGATTGCGGGTCCTGTCTGAATCAAGGGGTCCATCCCCTTGCAGACAGGAGGCTTCCGTGAACTCTGCACCCGTCAGCCCGCTGCGCCAGCGGATGATCGAGGACATGACGATCCGGCAGTTCGGGCCCAAGACCCAGCACGACTATGTCCGGGTGGTGGCCGACTTCGCCCGGTTCCTGGGCCGCTCGCCGGACCGGGCCGAGCCGGAGGACCTGCGGCGGTACCAGCTGCATCTGGCCGCCCAGGGCGCCTCGCCGGGTAAGATGAACCTCGCGGTGTCGGCGCTCAGGTTCTTCTGCAAGGTCACGCTCGGCCGGGCGGCCTTCGGCGAGCGGCTGGCGACGGTGCGCACGGGCGAGCGGCTGCCGGTCGTGCTCAGCCCCGAGGAGGTGGCGCTGCTGCTGCACTGCGCCCCCGGCCTGAAGCACAAGGCGGCGCTCAGCGTCGCCTATGGCTGCGGCCTGCGTGCCTCGGAGATCGTGCATCTCAAGGTCTCCGACATCGATTCCGCCCGCATGCTGATCCGGGTCGAGCAGGGCAAGGGCCGCAAGGACCGCTACGTCATGCTCTCGCCCGACCTGCTGGACCTGCTGCGCGTCTGGTGGCGGGAAGCCCGGCCGCGGGGCTGGCTGTTCCCCGGCCGCGACCCGGCCCAGCCGCTCACCACCCGCCAGCTCAACCGCGCCTGCCATGTCGCCGCGGCGACCGCGGCGCTCGACAAGCGGGTGTCGATGCACACCTTGCGCCACTCCTTCGCCACCCATCTGCTCGAGCGCAAGACCGATATCCGCGTCATCCAAGTCCTGCTCGGCCACAAGAAGCTCGACACCACCGCGCTCTACACCCGGGTGGCGCTGAAGACCCTCGGCGCGGTCAAGAGCCCGCTCGCCCATCTCCGGCCGCCGCCCGCCTGACCGGCCGTGCCGCGGCCAGCCCTGGAGCTGGCCGACATCCTGCGCGCCCATGGCGAGACCTTCCGCCGCGCCCATGCCGGCCATCTGAGCCTCGGCCAGCTCAAGGTCATGTCGGCCATCGAGGCCTGCCGCACCGCAGCCCTCGGCGGCCACGTCGCCCGCTGCGACGACTGCCGGCACCTGGCGGTCAGCTACAACTCCTGCCGCAACCGCCACTGCCCCAAATGCCAGGGCGCGGCGGCCCGGGCCTGGCTCGCCGAGCGCCAGGCCGACCTGCTGCCGGTGCCGTACTTCCACGTCGTCTTCACCCTGCCGGCCCCGCTCGCCGCCATCGCCTTCCACAACAAGGCCGTGGTCTACGACCTGCTGTTCAAGGCCGCCGCCGAGGCCCTGCAGACCATCGCCGCCGATCCCAGGCATCTCGGCGCCCGCATCGGCCTGGTCGCGGTGCTGCATACATGGGGCTCGGCTCTGACCCACCATCCCCATGTCCACTGCATCGTTCCGGGCGGCGGGCTCTGCCCCGACGGCGAACGCTGGATCGCCTGCCGGCCCGGCTTCTTCCTGCCGGTGCGGGTGCTCTCGCGCCTGTTCCGCCGGCTCTTCCTGGAGAAGCTCGCCGCCGCCCACGTCCAGGGCCGGCTCGGCTTCTTCGGCGAGCTCTCCCACCTGGCCGAGCCTCAAGCCTTCGCCGCCCACCTGGCGCCGCTGCGCCGGGCCGAATGGGTGGTCTACGCCAAGCCACCCTTCGGCGGGCCGGCTGCCGTCCTCGCCTATCTCGCCCGCTACACCCACCGCACGGCCATCGCCAACAGCCGCCTCGTCGACATGGACGACCACGCCGTCCGCTTCCGCTGGAAGGACTACCGCGCCGCCGACCCCGCCACCGGCGCGGTCAAGCTCAAGACCATGAGCCTCACCCCCGACGAGTTCCTGCGCCGCTTCCTGCTGCATGTCCTGCCCGCGGGCTTCCACCGCATCCGCCACTACGGCCTGCTGGCCAAGGGACCCCGCGCCATCGACCTCGACCGCCTCCGGGCCCTGATCGCCGCCCAGGCCGGCGACGCCGCCTCCGACCTCGAACCGGCCGAGGCCGAGCCGGAGACCACGACCCTGCCGGCCTGCCCCTGCTGCGGCGGACGCATGCGCATCATCGAGATCTTCGGCCGGGGGCACACGCCGCGCACCGCCGCCGGCCTCCCTCTCTGGTTCGACACCTCATGAATGCCGCCGTGCCGACACGCCCGAGCCTGCCACGCCGTCGCCCCTCGGGCGCGGCTCCAGTCCGACTGCGCCTCACGCCGCCGAACGCCGCCAAACCCGTCCTTCTCTCGCCTCCACGCCGGGTTCAACCCGCACGGCGACCGCTCGGGACACCTCCGGCCGGCGCTGGCGGCCGCCGTCATCGCCCGCACGTCCACCGCTCGGGGCTCGGCGCAAGACCAAATCCCCATAGCCCCGCCTCAGTTGGCCGGCACCGCTCGGGCTGACCGCGGCTTCCTCCCCTGAAGGCCTTCGGACGCCGGCCCCGCTCCCGGCACAACCTCCCGCGCCAGGGCCGGCATCCGAAGCCCTAAACATTTGCGGTCATCGAGTTTGCGCCCCGACAGCGGACATCGGCCAAACTCGGGGGTTCCGGTCTATCCGGCTGACCCGGCCCAACTAGGCCGCCCGAAAGCGGCCGTAGCAGCCGACTCTACGAAGCGGACACGACCTGACGTGACCCGAAGGAGGTTTTGCGGCTCGGCGTCTCCTGGGCTGTGAAGCGGTGCCCCGGGCATGTTCCCAGTATCGTGCCAGCCCTACCCATTCACTGCGCCAATTGGCCGATGCCCAAGCCGATCTGTACCTACAAAAGCCCCCGCACCCAGCCCAGCTCACCCATCGCCTGCCAGACGGCACCGGCGGCGATAGCGAGCAGCAGGGCGGAGGCTGCGAGCGCGACACACAAGAGGATTCCGTCCTCCTCCAGATAGGCTATTGCGAGCAGAGCGATTACAAGGGCGGGCGGGATGTTGCTTAAGGGGATCGGCGTCAGCAGCAGTGCGCCGAGCAGCAGCACCACCAGTCCGACCCCGCGCTTGGTCGCCTCGAACGGCGTCGGCCAGCGCGGATGAATAAATCCCTCAATCGCACGCAACACCGGCACGGCGCGGCCGAGGGTTCGCGCCAGCCGCTCGGTCCGCAAGCCGCGCTCGGCGACTTTCCGGGGAAAGACCGGGGCGGCATGGCCCAGCATCATTTGCACCGACAGCATAGCCAACAATGGGGCAACGATGGCGGACGCACCCGGCATCGCCGCGAGCAGCGCCAGGAGCAGCATGACCAAGCCGAAGGAGCGCTCGCCCAAGCTATCCACCAGCCAACCGAGGGTCACACGTTCGGTGTCGGCGCCGTGCAGCAGACCGTCCAGTAGGACGGAGGTCGGGATTCGTATCGTCATCGCGCCTGCAGAATAAGACGCTCTTACCGGGAGGCAATCGTCGTCGGAATCGTCGTAGCGCATTAAATCCGGCCCAGCCGAACGCTTGGATCTCGGCGCAGGATGCATGAGCTGCAGTCAGCCAGGAAGGTCCCGGACCGGCGTCACGTGATGCCGAATCCGCACCGGCCCTCGGGAAACCCGACCCGGAGCGTGATGGGGGAGAACCAAGCTGCGCCGGATACCGTCTCCGCCGAGAGGAAGCCGTCGCGGCAGCTGTCGCCTCCTCGTTGGGCCTCAGGCAAATGGAGGCACCTCGACCAGTGATCCAATCAGGCGCAGCAATGCCTGATGCTCCGGCCCGTTACCGCTGCGCAGGAACTCACCCAGTTCGATATGGGACAGTCGCCCCCCAGAAGGGGCGTTGGGCTGATGAATGATGAAAGCATGACCACTGGTCGGCTCGCGCCCGAGGAACCACGCGTCACCGTTCGGGCTGCGATAGAGTTCCCGCCGCTCTGTCATACGGCCTCCTCTCGTTTTGTACCGATATAGGCTCCGAAGTCGGCGAAACGAGATCGTGATGATCCTTGCCGTGGATGCAGCGCAACCGGAAGCCTGGTGAGCCGCGTCATAGCTGAGGCCGCTACGCCCAAGGCCTGATCGCCGCCTTGATCGCCGCCTGGGCGGCGATGCCGACCAGTTTGTCTTCCTTCGGAGGCGGGCCTTTACCCCTCCAGCCAGATGATGCGCACGACGCCGTTCGGCCGCACCTTGAAATGGTCTCGATACTCGGCGCAGGTCAGCGCACCTCACCCATTGATCAAACTGATCCGGTAAGCTGTCGCAACTGGTGCCTGGCACGGGAGAGGCGGGAGCGAAAGCGAGCAGCCACACAGAGCCGTGCGAACGCGCTATCAAGAGCGGAGCGATATCGACGGTGCATCCCCGAGGGGAGCCAGGAACTCGTTAAACCTTAGGCGCAGCGCCAGTCGAGCTTGGTCGGGACTGTCTGTCTCGAGCCAGGCACCACGGTGATCGCGCAGATACCGAAACAGGGCCCCGTCGAGGATGTCTGTGCCCTTCTCGTAAACCAGTGCACCAGATCCGTAGCTCGACAAGGGATTTCTGTTCGTCCAGCGCAGGGCGTGAGGCTGCTCTCCTGGAATGTGAAGCACATAGGTCATTGCTTGGTACCTCCTGTCGATCCGACAGCAGCGATGCGGCCTCCGAGAGGGTGAGGCGCATCGGCTGCTGTCACTGCATAAGCGAACAAAAGGCCTCCACCGATGGGCGGGGCGAGCTTGGGCAACGACGGCTGAACTGCTTTAGAGCCGTCCCGCGGCGGCTCCGGGGTCAGAAGTCCATGCCTCCGCCGACCGATGCCGGGCCGGCCGCCTCCGGCAGCGCGGCCACCATCGCTTCGGTCGTGATCAGCAGGCCGGCGATCGAGGCTGCGTTCTGCAGCGCGACCCGCACCACCTTGGCCGGGTCGAGGATGCCCGCCTTGACCATGGCGGTGAACTCGCCCTTCTGGGCATCGTAACCCCAATTGTGGTCCTTGCTGTCGAGCAGCCTGCCGACCACCACCGATCCGTCGCCGCCGGAATTCTCGACGATCTGGCGCACCGGCGCCTGCAGGGCCCGGCGGACGATGTCGATGCCGACCTTCTGGTCGGTGTTCTCCGGCTTCAACTGGTCGATGACGCGGCTGGCATAGAGCAGGGTGACGCCGCCGCCGGCGACAATACCCTCTTCGACCGCGGCACGGGTCGCGTGCATCGCGTCGTCGACGCGGTCCTTGCGCTCCTTGACCTCGATCTCGCTGCCGCCACCGACGCGGATGATGGCGACGCCGCCGGCAAGCTTGGCCAGGCGCTCCTGCAGCTTCTCGCGGTCGTAGTCCGAGGTGGTCTCCTCGATCTGCGCCCGGATCTGGTTGCAGCGGCCCTCGATGTCGGTCTTGGCGCCGGCGCCATCGACCACCGTCGTCTCGTTCTTGGAGATGACGACCTTCCTGGCCCGGCCGAGCATGTCGAGGGTGACGGTCTCGAGCTTGATGCCGAGATCGTCGGAGATGACCTGGCCGCCAGTCAGGATGGCGAGATCCTCGAGCATCGCCTTGCGGCGGTCCCCGAAGCCCGGGGCCTTGACCGCCGCCACCTTCAGCCCGCCGCGCAGCTTGTTGACCACCAGGGTGGCCAGCGCCTCGCCGTCGACATCCTCCGCCACGATCAGCAGCGGCTGCCCGGCCTGGACCACGGCCTCGAGCAGCGGCAGGAAGGACTGCAGGCTGGGAAGCTTCTTCTCGTGCAGCAGGATGTAGGGGGTCTCCAGCTCCGCGATCATCTTCTCGGCGTTGGTGACGAAGTAGGGCGAGATGTAGCCGCGATCGAACTGCATGCCCTCGACGATGTCGAGCTCGGTCTCGAAGCTCTTGGCCTCCTCGACCGTGATCACGCCCTCATTGCCGACCTTCTTCATCGCCTTGGCGATCATCTCGCCGATCTCACGCTCGCCATTGGCCGAGATGGTGCCGACCTGGGCGATCTCGTCATTGGTCGAGATCGTCTTGGCCCGCTTGCCGACCTCCTCGACCACCGCGGCGACGGCCAGGTCGATGCCGCGCTTGATGTCCATCGGGTTCAGCCCGGCGGCGATCGCCTTGGCGCCTTCCCGGACGATGGCGTGGGCCAGGAC